>JARLGS010000157.1 GCA_031292695.1 Mycobacterium sp.
CCCCCCCCGCCCCCCCCCCCCCCCGCCCCCCCCGCCCCCCCCCCCCCCCCCCCCCCCCCCCCCCCCCCCCCCGACGGTCGTCGGGACCGAATGGGGTGCGATCGCCAGGGCCGGTGAAGTGTTCGGCGGGGCCGGTCAAGCGGTCCGTGACTGGTCCGGGTTGGGTGAAGCCAAAGCCGGGACCGCCGAAACGGGGGTTGAAGCGGCCGTCGCCGAATGGGCGGCCGGGTGGTGTGAAGGGGGTGTTCATACGTTGTGTTCTTTCGTTTGGCGGGAGGCGTCTGAGGCACCTCCGATGCATTAACGATATATCGGAAGCTATCGGAACGCAACAGTGCGAGCGATACATTCGTTGGGCCGGCCGGTCGCGTCGCCGAATACTGATCGTCAGCTGTGAGTTCGCCGCGTCCGCTTCGCGCCCGATTCGCCGAGGCTAGGGTGTGGCGATGGCGGTGAAGTGGCTTGACGATCCTGAAGATCATGACTACGACGCGGCGTCCGACTACCTGACCATGTTGGCTCCCCAGCATGAGGTCGTCGGCACGGTGGACGCACTGAAGTCCGCGAGTACCACGACGCGAAAGGCCAAGGACATCCTGCGCGCGGCACAACTGCCGTTGCTGCCGGAGGCCAATGCCCATGTGCGGTCGGATCTCGGGAAGATCAGCGACGGCAAGAAACTGTCCCCGATCCTGTTGGTGCGCGGGGACGTTCATACCTGCGTGCAACTGCAGATCGCCGACGGTTATCACCGCGTGTGCGCCAGCTATCTGACTGACGAAAATACTGACATTCCGTGCCGTCTGGTGTCGTGGCAGTCGTCACCGCAATCCTGATCGGTTGACCCATGGGCGACTTCGGGTTTCATGCCCTGGCCCTGCTGACGGTGATCGGGCTGGCGGGGCCGCTGCTGGCGGCGGTGCCCAAGATCGGCGTACCGGTGATCGTCGGCGAGCTCGCAGCCGGCATCGTGGTGGGGCGGACCGGTTTCGGCATTGTCGATGCCGATAACCCGACATTCTCGATGCTGGCCGATATCGGTTTTGCCCTGGTGATGTTCATCGTCGGAACGCATGTACCGGTGCGCGACGCGTCCCTGCGAAGTGACTTGCCCAAAGCGCTGTTGCGGGCGATCGCGGTGGGCGCGGTCGCTGCAGTGCTCGGCGTGGTTGTCGCGCAGCTGTTCGGCACCGGCCATGCCCCGTTGTATGCGGTACTGATGGCTTCGTCTTCGGCCGCACTGGCGCTGCCGGTGATCAGCTCATTGAGTTTGACCGGGCCGGCGGTGCTGTCTGTCACCGCCCAGATCGCGATCGCGGACGCCTCCTCGATCGTGTTGTTGCCGTTGGCCATCAATCCGGCGGGCGCACCCAAGGCTGCACTGGGTGCGCTGGCGATCGCGGCTTGTGCGCTGCTGCTGTTCGTTTTCTTGCGCTATGAGGCGCGGCACGGATGGCTCAAGCGGCTGCACAAGTATTCGCAGAGCCGGAACCTGGCGCTGGAGCTGCGGATCAGCCTGCTCGTGCTGTTCGGCCTGGCGGCGTTGGCCAAGTCGACGCATGTGTCGATCATGCTCGCGGGATTTGCTCTGGGACTTTGCCTTTCGGCGGTCGGAGAGCCCCGCCGGCTCGCCCGCCAACTATTCGGCGTCACCGAAGGATTCTTTGCGCCGTTGTTCTTTGTCTGGCTGGGTGCGTCGCTGCACGTTCGCGACCTGTTCGAGCGTCCCGCGTTCGCCGGCCTCGGAGTGGCGCTGGGTGTAGGCGCGGTGCTCGCCCACTGCATCGGCCGGCTGTTCGGGCAGCCGCTGCCCCTCGGAGTGCTCGCTTCGGCGCAGTTGGGGGTGCCGGTGGCGGCCGCGACACTGGGCACCCAACAGCACCTGCTATCTGCCGGCGAGCCCTCGGCATTGATTCTGGGCGCTTTGCTGACGGTCGCTGGGACATCCGTGGCCGGCACCATTGCCAAGAGGCGGCAAGCCGCCTCCGCCTGACAATCCGGCGTTCGCTGCGCGACGCACTGTCCCAGTATGTGGACGCGTACCGGTCGGCTGACGCGTCCGCATGTTTAACGACGGTTATGGCTGACACTCGCGAAAACAGGTATTTGACGTATTTGCTGAATCTGTAGCCTCGCGGCGATTTAGGGATGGTCGTGACGGCGCTGCCGGGCTTTGGTCGGTGGCGCGGGGTGGGCGTGGATATGTTGCGGCGTGATATGTGGCATTTTGACGTGGCATTTGTGGCTCGAGTCGCCCCGTGGTGGGGTCATTGCCGGTGACCGTCGGGCGCACGACGTCCGTGATTTGGTTTGCTTCGTCCACTCAATTTGCTGCCATCGCAATGCGCTTACTTTTGCCACCATTACAGCAATTTGACGCAATTGACAATTGTGTGATTGGTCTGCATAGGGGCTGTAGCGAATACTTCGAGTTCGTTGAAAACGCCCATTACAGAGGGGTAAATTCGGCCGCCACACGGGTCTCGCAATAACTTGGGAGGAAATGAGATGCAGCTGACAATGAAGCCGTACATCACGGCGAGTGTTGCGCTCGCGGGGGCGAGCATGATCGCCGTGGCGCCGGTGGCGCCGCGGCCCGAGATACATTTGCCGGCGGTGGCCGAGGTGCACGTTTCGAATATGCAGTTGGCGGCATTGGTCAACCCGTTCGACACGTTGGGGAACATCTACAATTCGCTCGCGCAGGTGGTCGGGCAGACCACGTACACGGTGGAGACCACCGTCAACCCGCTGTTGCAGCAGGTGGCTCTTGACGCGAATTATGGCGTGCAGCAGGCGATGCAGTTGATCGGCAACGTCACCGGCGCCACCCTCACCCTGGGCGGCGCATTGCCCGGCACGCTTACCGCGGTCTTGGGGAACCTGGGCACCCTGAACGTCAACGGCGCCATTGACGCCCTCATGAACGGCACGCTGCTGGGCGGGCTGCAATTACTCACGGGAATCACTGGGCCGGTGCAGAACATTCTGCAGCAGCCGCTGGCCGTCGCGTCGGCGCTCGTTCCCGCGGTGATGAATTCGGTGACCGCCTTGGTCGCGGGCACGGTTATTTCAACCCTCGGTATCGGCTGCGGCTCGTGCACTGGAACGACGCCAATGGTGCAGCAGCTCGTCACCAGCGTGTCGGGCATTGTTCAGTCGGTTCTGACGCTGAATCCGGGCAATATCTACAACGCAGTGCTGACGAATGTGCAGAACTTGGTGACGAACATTCAGCAGAATGTCACCAATCTGGAAACCCAGACCATTCCGTATGTCGTGAATCAGATCATTTCGGCGCTGAACGTGAATCCGAATGCACCGGGGGGTGTCACCGTGCCGGCAGCGGCAGTCGCTGCCGCGGTCACCCCGACTACGTTGGCGGCGACGAAGGAGCTGAAGGCTCCCGTGACGGGGAGCCCGACGGCGGCGACCGCCGCCACCCCGGAGTCGTCGGCCGCAGCCGCGTCGGCGCCATCCGCTGACGCCACCGCGGCCACTGCTGCGACGGCGACCACGGCCGCTGCTGCGACGGACAAGAAGGCGGCCGCGGCCGCCACCAAGACCAGCACCGCAGCGGATTCGTCGGCCTCGACAAGTGCGTCGACGGCGTCGAGCTCGTCCACCGGTTCGTCGGCGGTCGGCACCACCGGTACCAAGGACGCCACGAAGTCCACTGACAGCTTGACCAAGGCGACGTCGAGTGACTCGGGCAGCAAGGCGTCGACGTCGACCGACACCGGCAGCAAGAGCACGACCAAGTCGAGCGATGGCTCGACCAAGTCGGCGACGAAGTCGGATGACGCGGGCACCAAGTCGGGGACGAAGTCGACCGACAGCTCGACCAAGAGCACGACGAAGTCGACGGACAGCTCCACCAAGTCCGCCACGAAGTCGAGTGACACCGGTGCCAAGGGTGCGTCCGCGTCCGAGCACACCTCGTCAGCCGGCGCTTCCAGCCACGCCTCGTCCGGAGGGTCGTCGGGAAGTCACGAAAGCAAGTAATCAACTGCTCTGACTGTGGCCCCATCACCGAGAGGTGACGGGGCCACAGTTTTCAGTGCACGTTGCGGCCCCGGAAGGCGGCAGCGACGATCACCGCGGCCATCAGCGTCAGCACCGCTGCGGTGGACGCAGTGGTGGCGACCCCTGAGTCGAAGGCGGCGCGCGCCGATTCCACCAAGCGATTGCCGAGTTCCACCGGCAGCGTGCGGGCGACCGCGATGGCACCACCGATGCTCTCTCCGGCGTCGGCCGACTGCCCCGGCGAAAGCAACTCGGGCAGTTCGATGTTCGCCCGGTAGAAAGCCGTGAACATGGTGCCCAGGCCGGCTGTACCGATCACCGCGCCCAACTCGTACGCGGTCTCCGACACCGCCGACGCCGCGCCGGCTTTTTCCGGCGACACCGAAGCCACGATGGTGTCGTTCGAAATCGTCTGGGACACACCGATGCCCAGTTCAAGCACGGTGAACGAGGCGATGATCGCGACCACGGTCAGGTCGTGGCGGAACAGCAGGATCAGCAGGAAGCCGAGGGCCACCAGGATCAGCCCGGCCACCATCAGGGTCTGCGGCGCGAACCGGTTGGTCAGCCGTACCACGCCAATGCCCGCGACCGTGGACGCCACCGCGCCCGGCAACATCACTAAGGCGGCGGTCAGCGGGTCCAGGCCCAGTACCAGCTGCAGGTGCTGGGAGACGAAGAACAGAAACCCGATCAAGCCGACCATCGACAGGAAGTTGGCCAGGATGGATGCAGTGAAGGGTCCGTGGCCGAACAATTTCATGTCGAGTATCGGTGTGGCACTGCGGTTTTGGCGCCGGACGAACCAGATGCCCGCGCCGATGCCGAGGGCGATGGCGGCCAGCGGCGCCGTCGACAGCCCGTCGTGCGCGGCGGTCTTGATGGCCCACACCACCGGCAGGATCGACACCAGCGACAGCAGGACGCTGATCGCATCGAGTGGGCCCGGGTTCGGGTCACGCGATTCGGGCACCAGCTTCGGCGCCAGAGCGAGCAGCGGCAGCAGGATCGGCACAGCGATCAAAAACACCGAACCCCAATGGAAATGCTGCAGCAGCGCGCCACCCACGATCGGCCCCAGGGCGGACCCGGCCGCGAAGCATGAGGCCCAGATCGCGATGGCGAGCCGACGGGCAGTGGCGTCCGTGAAGATGTTGCGGATCAGCGACAGCGTGGAGGGCATCAGCATGGCGCCGAACACGCCAAGTGCGGCGCGGGCGGCGACCAGGTAGCCGGCGCTCGGCGCGAAGGCCGCGGCTGCCGAGATGGTGGCGAATCCGACCGCACCGATGATCAGCAGCCGACGGCGGCCGAATCGGTCGCCGAGGCTGCCCATGGTGACCAGCAGGGTCGCCAGCACCAGTGAGTAGATGTCGACGATCCACAACTGGGTGGCCGCCGATGGGCGGAAGTCTTCGGCGATCCGGGGCAGGGCGAACGCCAGCACCGTGTTGTCGATGGAGATGAGCAGCACCGGCAGCATCAGGACGGCCAGCGCCCACCAATGACGTTGCGGGGTGCGGTTCGTCACCTCTGGGGTGACGACACTCGTGGACATGGGAACTCCTTGGTCCTTAGCCAGTGGCAGTCCGAGCCGATGGCTGTATGAAATCTGGTGAGGTGAAAACAAATTCGTGAGGATCAGGACTGATCCGGGGTGATGGTGCCGGCCGTCAGGCTGGCCATGATGGCGTCGACGATCTCGACCCGCGGCGCGATGTTCCGGCGCAGTGCCTCGTATCCGGCGTCGAGCAGGGCCCAGAAAACCAGGCGTGGCCACTCCGGTGGGCTGGTCTGCGGTCGTGCCGAAACCCGCGCCAGCACTTCGGCTATCGCCTCGTCACCGGTATCCAGGATCGCGGACAGCTCCGGATCCGCCATGATGGTCGGCTCGTTGTAGACGAAGGGCACGATCGGCCCGAGGTCCAGTTGGGATTCGACGACCCGGCGCAGGGCCGCGAGCGGGGGGCCGCACGCCGGTTCGGCCCGGTCGATGGCGGCGTTACACATCTCGTGCACGTACAGGGCCACGGCGCGCAGCAGCTCCGAGCGTTCGGCGAAGTATCGGTGCAGCGTGCTGCGGCCCACGTTGGCGGCGGTGGCGATGTCGCCCAACGACGCCGCGGGGTTGGTGGCCAGCACGGCGGTGGCGGCATCGAGGATCGCCTTGCGGGTGCGCGAGCGCACACCGGTGTCGAGCGATTTCAGTTCAGCCATGCGTCAAAGGTAACACATAAGTACCCATAATGGGACATAGGCGTCCCAGAACTCGCCGAGCGCCGCTGGGCGGGAGGGTTGGCCGGGGCGTGTCGACCGGGTGGCCCGGCGCGTAGACACGCGTACCCCTGATCTTGAAGATCGCAGGTCGGTCGGCTGCGGCAAATCGTCGGGGGCAATATCTCGTGTGGGCTTGCCGTGGCAATCGCGGGCTGGTGCCCGGACTACGCGGATTTCATCGAATAATCCAAGTCGGAGCACCTTTTCGGGTGCTGCATCGTGTTATTGGCATGAGCATCATCGAGTTCCGCCGCAGACCAACTTCTGCGCCGACCTTTGTGGTGGTCGACCGTCTGCACGGCCGGCGTGCAGACGCGGTGCCGGGAGAACAGATCGCGGCCACGGTGCCGTCGTGGCTGGCCGAATTGGACGCGGACAGCCCATTGATCGATGCGCTGGCGTTGGCCGCGCAGCGTGGCGACTGGCCGACCGTATACGCCCTTGGGGAGCGGCTCTCGGTCGAGGTGATGGTCGCGCAAGGCAAGAAGGTCCGACGGGCTGCGGGCGGGGTGGAATCGGTTGCGGGGGATGGGGTTCAACCGGTCGGTTCGGGCTATTGAGGCACTGTCATCCGCAGCGTCAAAATTCTATGCTTGACAGCGGCGGGATTCGAACCCACGACCTCTTCATCCCAAATGCTACGAAGCGGCGCTTATTGAAATCGGTTGCGCTGGGTTAACTGGAGAACACCGGGTTGGGGTGTTGGATTCACGCGAGGTGGGATCTTGGCGCCGATTGGTCATTTCTTCAATCAATGAAAAACGTTCTGGCAGCCAAGCTTTGGATGTGCTTTTGGGATCCTGGGAGCGCTGAGGGTGTGGGTGATTGCTCTCCTGATCTTGAGCGTCATTCCGACTGCGCCACGGCGCCGGCCGC
>JARLGS010000158.1 GCA_031292695.1 Mycobacterium sp.
CCTCGGCGACATTGGGAAAACTCTCCACCACCACGATCAACGCCCTGTCGGCCTATGCGGTGGCGACACTTTCGACCACCCAGGTGGCGGGCCTGACCACCACCCAACTCAATGGTCTGAACGCGACGACGCTGTCGACGCTGACGACGACGGCGGTGGGCGGGTTCTCGACCGTTCAGATCGGCGGCCTCGCCTCGGCGGCGGTTGACGCCCTGGAGGCCAACCTCACCTCCACCCAAATCAACCAACTGTCCACCACGGCTCTGAACAGTTTGTCCACCACCGACCTCGGCAACTTGACCACCACCCAGGTCAGCGGGCTGTCCGCCGCCACGATCGGCAAACTCAACACCACCGCGCTCAACGGCTTGTCGCAGACGGCGCTCGGCCAGCTTTCGACGACGCAGGTGGCGGGCCTCACCACCACCTTGCTCAATACGCTGGACAGCGCCACCACCGGCGCGTTGTCAGCGACAGCCGTGGCCGGGCTCAACACCGCCCAGGTCGGCGGACTGACCTCGACGGCGGTCGACGCGCTGGAAGCCAACCTGACGTCCGCGCAATTCGGAAAACTCACCACCACGGCGCTGAACGGACTGTCGACCACCGACCTCAGCAACCTGTCCACCACGCAGGTCAGCGGGATGACCTCCGCCCAGGTCGGCGGCCTCACCACCACCACCATCAATGCTCTGTCGCTCAGCGCTCTCGGGCAGCTTTCGACCGCGCAGGTGGCGGGACTGACCGCGACCGTACTGAATAACCTCGCCACAGCCACGACCGCAGCCTTGTCGTCAACGGCCGTGGCCGGATTGAACACGGCCCAGCTCTCCGGCCTGACCTCGACGACGGTCGAGGCGCTCGAAACCAACCTGACCGCCACCGGTATGGGGCGGCTGTCCACCACCGCGCTGGCCGGACTGACCACAACCGACCAGAACAGCCTGACCTCCACGCAGGTCAGCGGGCTGTCCTCCATTCAGCTCAACGCCATAGGCTCAACCGGGCTCAACGCGCTAACGACGACGGCCGTGGCGCAGCTTTCGGCCACCCAGGTGGCGGGACTGAGCACCACCGTGCTCAATAACCTGACCACCACGACAACCGGCGCACTGTCGACGACGGCCGTGGCCGGACTGACAACCGCCCAGATCAGCGGCTTGTTGTCGACCGCATTGGACGCATTGGAAGCCAATCTCGGCGCCTCCCAGATCGGACGTTTTTCCACCACGGCGCTGAATGGCCTGTCCACCACCGACCTCGGCAACCTGTCCACCACGCAGATCAGCGGGCTGACCGCCGCCCAGATCGGCGGCCTCACGACCACCACGCTCAACGCGCTGACAACGACGGCGCTGTCCGGGCTCTCGACCGGCCAAGTGGGCGGTTTGTCCGCCACGCAACTCAATACACTCGACACCACCACCACCGCCGCGCTGTCGACGACGGCAGTGGCAGGGCTCTCGACGGCGCAACTCGGCGGACTCCTGTCGACCGCGGTCGACGCGCTGGAGGCAGATCTCAGTTCCATCCAAGTTGGACGCCTGACCACGACGGCGCTGAACGGGCTCTCCACCACCGATCTCGGCAACATCACCACCACTCAGGCAACCGGACTGACGGCTGCCCAGATGAAGGGCCTCACCACGACCGCGCTGAATGCCTTGGCGACGACGACCCTCGGGAACCTTTCAGCCACCCAGATCGGTGGGCTGACCACCACCTTGCTGAACACGCTCGACACCACCACCACAGCCGCCTTGTCGACAACGGCCGTGGCCGGGCTCAACACCGCTCAACTCGCCGGCCTGTTGTCGACGGCCGTCGAAGGGCTGGAAGCCAGCCTGACCGCCACCCAAGTCGCCAAACTCACCACCACGGCGTTGAATGGGCTCTCCACGACCGACCTCGGCAATCTGACCACCACCCAGGCGAGCGGATTGACCACGGCGCAGATCGCCGGTCTCGGCACCACCGCGCTCAACGGCTTGTCAGCCAATGCACTGGCGCAGCTTTCGACCACCCAGATTACGGGGCTGACCACCACCCTGCTCAATACGCTTGCCACAGCCACCACGGCCGCGCTGTCGACAACCGGGGTGAGTGGACTGACCACCACGCAACTCGGCGGCCTGCTATCGACCGCGGTGGAAGGGCTGGAAGCCAGCCTCACCTCCACCCAAGTGGGCAAACTGTCCACCACCGCGCTGAACGGGCTCTCCACGGCCGATCTCGCCAACCTCACCACCACCCAGGTGGGCGGATTGACCTCGACCCAGATCCTCGGATTGACCTCGACGACCGTGCAAGCGCTGGAAACCAGCCTCAGCGCCGCCGTCATCGCACGGCTTTCCACAACCGCGCTGAACGGCATGGCCTCTGCCGACCTCGGCAGTTTGACCACGACCCAGGTGGCGGGCTTGACCACCACCCAGCTCAACAGCCTCGACACCACGACGATCAACGATCTGTCGGCGGTCGCACTGGCGCAACTTTCGAGCACCCAGGTGAGTGGGATGACCACCACCTTGCTCAATACGCTTGCCACGGCCACCACCGGCGCACTGTCGACGACGGCGATCGCCGGACTGACCAACAGTCAACTGAGCGGCCTGCTGTCGACAGCCGTCGACGCGCTGGAGTCCAACCTCACCTCCACCCAGGTGGCGCATCTGTCCACCACGGCGCTCAACGGCTTGAGCTCCACCGACCAGGGCAGCCTGACCACCACCCAGGTGACGGGGTTGACCACCACCCAGATCAACAATCTCACCACCACCACGATCAACAATCTGTCGGCAGCCGCACTGGCGCAACTTTCGACCACCCAGGTGAGCGGACTGACCACCACCTTGCTCAATACGCTTGCCTCCGCCACGACCGGATCCTTGTCGACGACGGCAATCGCCAACCTCACCAACGCCCAACTCAGCGGCCTGCTGTCGACAGCCGTCGACGCGCTTGAGTCCAACCTCACCTCCACCCAAGTCAGCAGGCTGTCGACCACGGCGCTGAACGGCCTGTCCACCACCGACCTCGGCAATCTGACCACCACCCAGGTCAGCGGCTTGTCCGCCACCACGCTCGGTGCGCTCAACACCACCGCGCTCAACGCGCTGTCGGCGAATGCCCTGGCGCAACTGACGACCACGCAGGTGAACGGCCTGACCACCACGCTGAACGCCCTGAACACGGCAACGATCGCAGCCTTCTCGGCGGCGACGGCATCCGGGCTGACCACGGCCCAACTCGGCGGCCTGACCTCGACGACGGCGCACGCGCTGGAGAGTGACTTCAGCGCCGGCGCGATAAGCCAGCTGTCCACCACGGCGCTGAAGGGGTTGTCGACCACCGACCTCGGCAATTTGACCACGACGCAAGTGACCGGGCTGACCACCACTCAGTTGAACAATCTCGACACCACCACGATCAACGCCCTGTCGGCCGCGGCCCTTGGCCAGCTGACCACCACCCAGGTGAGCGGGCTGACCACCACGCTCTTGAACACCTTGGCGACAGCCACCACCGGTGCGCTGTCGACGACGGCCGTGGCAGGGCTGACCAACGCCCAACTCGGCGGTCTGTTGTCGACCGCCGTCGACGCTCTGGAAGCCAGCCTCAGTTCCACCCAGGTCGGCAAACTGTCCACCGCGGCGTTGATGGGGCTGTCCACCACCGACCTCAACAGTCTGACCAGCACCCAAGTGACCGGCCTGACAACCACGCAGTTGAATAATCTCGACACGACCACAATCAACGCCCTGTCGGAAGTGGCCCTTGGAAAGCTTTCGGCGACCCAGGTCAGTGGCTTGACCACGACCCTGCTGAACACGCTGGCCACCGGAACCACCGGCGCCTTGTCGACGACGGCGATCG
>JARLGS010000159.1 GCA_031292695.1 Mycobacterium sp.
GGCCCTGGGTCGGGACCACATAGGCCACCAGGCGCAGGTCGCCATCGCCGTAGTCATGGGCGCCGACATGGGCGGCGGACACGTTCGGGCTGGTTTGCAGGCAGGCTTCGACTTCAACCGGTTCGATGCGGAAACCGCGGATCTTCAATTGCTCGTCGCTCCGACCGGCGTAGCGATACTCACCGTCATTGTCGAGAATCAGCAGGTCGCCGGTGCGGTAGGCACGGACCAAGGTGCCGGGCAGCTGGATGAAACGCTCGGCGTTGAGGTCCGCGCGGTTCAGGTAGCCCTGGGCCACGCCGGCACCTTCGATGTACAGCTCGCCGGCCGTACCTTGGGGCACCGCTACCTGGTTGGCGTCGAGCAGATGCAGGCGCCAGCCGTCCAGCGGTTTGCCGATCGAGACCGTCGCGCTGGTTTCCAGGTCCTGGCCCAGTACGCGCTTGAAGGTGCTGTGCACCGTCGCTTCGGTAATCCCGTACATGTTGATCAGTGCCGGCTTCTGGTCGCCATGACGTTCGACCCAGGGACGCAGCACGGTGGCCGGCAGTGCTTCGCCACCGAAGACCACATAACGCAGGGCCAGGGGCGTGCTGGCGCTGCGATCGGCCTCGTCGAGGCCGCGGAAGGCCGACGGGGTCTGGCTGAGCACGGTCACGCGCTGGTCGGCCAGCCATTGGCGCAGGGCCGCAGGTGAGCGCGACACGTCATACGGCACCACGCTGACTTGGCCACCATGGGCCAGGGCGCCCCAGATTTCCCAGACCGAGAAATCGAAGCCGATGGAGTGGAACATCGACCAGATGTCCTGCGCATTGAAACCATAGGTCCGTTGCGTGCTTTCCAGCAGGCGGCTGACGTTGCCGTGGGAAACCAGTACGCCCTTGGGCTCGCCGGTGGAGCCGGAGGTGTAGATGACGTAGGCGCTGGCCTGGTCCGGGTCGCGGCGGCTGCCGTCGACGCTCAGTTCCAGTTCCGGTGCGGACAGCAACCGTTCGAGGGACAGCACGCGCAGGGACGGGCTTTGCGGCAGGTTCGCGGCATCGCCAATCACCAGGCCCAGGCCACTGTCGCGGACGATGTGCTCAACGCGTTTGCCCGGGTATTGCGGGTCGACCGGGACATAGGTGCCGCCGGCCTTGAGGATGCCGAGCAGGCTGATGATCAGGTCGGCGCTGCGCGGCAGGTACATGCCCACACGCACGCCATCCTTGACGCCTTCATGACGCAAACGTGCGGCCAGCTTCGACGACAGCGCCTCGAGCTGGGCGTAACTCAATGTCCGAGTGGCGTCGGACACCGCCGTTCGCTCGGGAAATTCACGCGCCCGGGCACTGAATATCTCATGCAGGAAGGCACC
>JARLGS010000160.1 GCA_031292695.1 Mycobacterium sp.
ACGCCGCTCTACACGGTGCAGATCGGCCTGAAGCAGCTCCTCGGTACCGAGGTCTCGCAGATCCCCGTGTCCCTCGCCGGCGCCGTCATCGCGTTCGTCCCACTGGTGATCCTCCTCCTCATCTTCCAGAAGCAGCTGGTACGGAGCCTGACGGCCGGCGCGGTGAAATAGGGCCGGCATCCGCCAGTGCGGCTCCGGTGCTAGGCAATAGACATGCGGACTGCTCGCCTCTCCCGACTCACCGCCGCGGCACTGTTCGTGGTGTCAGCCACGACCACCACCACGGCCGCCGTCGTCGTCACCGCGGCCGCCGCACCGCCGGCCGGCGCCGCCACCAAGCTGCCCAGCTGCAACCTCAAGGCCCTGGCCAACCACAAGGGTGTCGTCGGCATCACCTTCTGGGAGTCCGCCTCGGAAGCCAACCTGACGACGCTGCAGTCGATCACCAGCGCCTTCAACTCGTCACAGTCCCAGGTGCACGTGACCCTGGTCACCCAGGCGGGCTACGACGACACCTGGCAGAAGTACCTGGCCGGCCTGTCCAACGGGCAGCTGCCCGACGCCGTCCAGCTCGAGGACCAGCGCACCCAGGCGGCCATCGACACCGGCTCCTTCCTCCCGGTCCAGTCCTGCATGAACGCCGCCAAGTACTCGACGAGCGACTACCTGCCCCGACCGCTGGCCTACTGGAAGGTGAACAGCGTGCAGTGGGCGCTCCCCTTCGCCGTCTCGGCACCGATCCTCTACTACAACCAGGCCGCCTTCACGAAGGCCGGGCTGAACCCCGCCGACCCGCCGACCACACTCCCGCAGATGGTGTCCGATGCCAAGACGCTCAAGGCGTCTGGCTCGGGCATGGGCCTGGTCCTCGACCCGTGGCACCTCGAGACCTGGCTGTCCACCGCGAACCAGCTCTTCGTGAACAACAAGAACGGGCGCAGTGCCCGGGCGACGGCGGGCTCGTTCGACACGAAGACGTCGGTGTCGATCTTCAGCCAGCTGAAGCAGCTCGTGACGGCGGGGGACGCCACCACGAACCCGTCGACCGGACCGGACGAGTACGACAACCTGCTCGGCATGGGGAGCGGCAAGTACGGCATGACGATCGAGACCTCGGCCGCCCTGGGCACGGTGACGAAACTGCTCGGCAGCGGCCAGTACGCCAGCGTCAAGCTAGGGATCGGCGCCTTCCCCGTGTACAGCTCGTCGGTGCAGGGCGGCGTGGAGCCCGGGGGCTCGGGCGTCTACATCTCGAACAAGGTCCCGGCCATCGACCAGGCCGCCGCATGGCAGTACCTCTCCTACATCTGCAACACGCAGTCGCAGGCCACCTGGGCCGCGGGCACCGGCTACATCCCGGTGCGCAAGTCCTCGGCGCAGACGGCGACGGTCCAGCACCTGTGGACGACGAACCCCGGGTACAAGGTCGCCTACAACGAAATCAACAACGGGGCCAACACCCCGGCGACCTCGGGCTCGGTCATCGGCCCCTATGCCGACGTGCGCACCGACATCTTGAACGCCGAGATCTCCATGTACACCGCCGGTGTGTCGCCGAGCAGCGCGGTGAAGTCCGCGGAGTCGAACGTCAACAGCACGATCTCGAGCTACAACAGCCGGCTCGGGGCGTCCTAGCCGGCTCCCGTCGGCGGGCTCCTACCCGGCGGGCTCGGGCGGCGCCAGCTCCAGGTGCAGCTCGCTGAAGTAGCCGCGTCTCGTTCTCCCAGACACCCCCATTCGGGCGTGACGCTAAAT
>JARLGS010000161.1 GCA_031292695.1 Mycobacterium sp.
AACCTGACGAAGCAGACGACGAACCGGTGACGGAGGTGTTGTTCGACGAGGCGCCGGCGGCTGCTTCGGCTGCCGACGACGACTCGCACTTCGCCGGCGGCCCGGCCTTCGAACCGGCGCCCGAACCAGAGTCGGCTCCGGCGCCTGAATCACCCGAACCGCGGCGCGCGCCCGCGCGGTCGGAACCGGACATGACTCCGGCCCCGGCGGAGGCGTATCACTCCGGTACGACGGACCGCATCGGTGAACACGTCGCCTTCGACCCCGATGAGGACCCCGAGGCGCATTTCGTCGTCGACGACGACGGTCCTCACCGGTAGCGGCCTACCAGCGACAAGCGTCCCGATCGGGCCGATTAGTCTGCTTGCGTGCAGCAACCGCTCCGTGTGCCCCCGACTGCGCCGGCGCGGCTCGTAGTCCTGGCCTCGGGCACCGGCTCGTTACTGGAATCGATGTTGGCTGCGGCGGTCGACGAGTACCCGGCCCGGGTGGTTGCGGTCGGCGCGGACCGGGACTGCCGGGCGCTGGAGATTGCGTCGGCGGCCGGGGTGGCCACCTTCACCGCACGCTTGCGCGATCACCCGGACCGCGAAGCCTGGGACGTTGCGCTGACTGAAGCCACTGCGGCCCACCAGCCGGACCTGGTGGTCTCGGCAGGCTTCATGAAAATCCTCGGTTCGACGTTTCTTTCGCGATTCCAGGGCCGGGTGTTGAACACCCATCCGGCGCTGTTGCCCTCGTTTCCCGGGGCGCACGCGGTGCCCGACGCCCTCGCGTACGGGGTGCGCGTGACCGGCAGCACGGTGCACCTGGTGGATGCCGGCACCGATACCGGACCAATCCTGGCGCAGGAGGCGGTAGCGGTACTCGACGGCGACGACGAATCGTCGCTGCATGAACGGATCAAGGTCGTCGAGCGGCGACTGTTGGTGGATGTGATCGCCGCGGTGGCCCTCCGCGGTGTGACGTGGAGTGGACGAAAGGCGGCCATAGGATGACGCGGACGCGAGGAGCAAGATGACCGGCGATACCCGACGACCGATTCGGCGCGCCCTGATCAGCGTGTACGACAAGACCGGCCTGGCGGAGCTGGCCCGCGGGCTGAACGAGGCCGGGGTGACCCTGGTGTCGACCGGATCGACGGCGAAAACCATTGCTGCTGAGGGTATTCCGGTTATTCCGGTGGAAGAGGTCACGGGTTTCCCGGAGGTGCTGGACGGCCGGGTCAAGACGCTGCACCCGCGGGTCCACGCCGGCCTGCTGGCGGACACCCGCAAAGCCGAGCACCTGGCCGCCCTGGACGAGCTCGGGGTCGAGGCGTTCGAGCTGGTCGTGGTCAACCTGTACCCGTTCACCCAGACTGTCGCTTCCGGCGCCTCCGAGGACGAGTGCGTTGAGCAGATCGACATCGGCGGCCCGTCGATGGTCCGCGCCGCGGCCAAGAACCACCCCAGCGTGGCCGTGGTCGTAGATCCGCTGGGTTACGACGGCGTGCTGGCCGCGGTCCGGGCCGGCGGGTTCACCCTCGACGAGCGGAAGAAGTTGGCGTCGTTGGCATTCCGGCACACCGCCGAGTACGACGTCGCAGTGGCCTCGTGGATGGGCACGGTGTTGGCTCCGGGTGCGGAGGATGCGGACGCCGTCGGGATGCCGGCGTGGCTCGGTGCCACCTGGCGCCGTTCCGATGTGCTGCGCTACGGCGAGAACCCGCATCAGCAGGCCGCGCTGTACAGCGACGACGCCGGCTGGCCGGGGCTGGCCCAGGCTGAGCAGCTGCACGGAAAAGAGATGTCCTACAACAACTTCACCGACGCTGACGCGGCCTGGCGGGCGGCGTTCGACCACGAGGACATCTGCGTGGCGATCATCAAGCACGCCAACCCCTGTGGCATCGCGGTGTCGTCGATTTCCGTGGCCGATGCACACCGCAAGGCACACGAGTGCGACCCGCTGAGCGCGTTCGGTGGCGTGATCGCGGCCAACACGGCGGTCACCGAGGAGATGGCCGAGACCGTCGCCGACATCTTCACCGAGGTGATCGTCGCACCGGCGTTCGAACCGGGCGCCGTCGAAACCCTGAGCCGTAAGAAGAACATTCGCATCCTGGTGGCCTCGGAACCCCAGCCCGGCGGCACCGAGTTCCGTCAGATCAGTGGCGGTCTGCTGGTGCAGCAGCGCGATGCCCTCGATGCCGCGGGCGACGACCCGGCGAACTGGACCCTGGCCACCGGGTCCCCGGCTGACCCGGAGACCCTGGCCGACCTGGTGTTTGCCTGGCGCGCCTGCCGTGCAGTGAAGTCGAACGCCATCGTGGTGGCGGCCGGCGGGGCCACGGTCGGTGTCGGCATGGGCCAGGTCAACCGGGTCGACGCAGCCCGGCTGGCGGTGGAGCGGGGCGGCGATCGGGTGCGCGGTGCGGTGGCGGCCTCGGACGCGTTCTTCCCGTTCCCCGATGGCCTGCAGACCCTGACCAATGCCGGCGTGAAAGCCATTGTGCATCCGGGTGGTTCCGTGCGCGACGACGAAGTCACCGCGGCCGCCGCCGAGGCCGGCATCACGCTGTACCTCACCGGCGCCCGCCACTTCGCCCACTGAATTTCCCGCACTTCCCGGGTTCCCGCACTTTCCGGCCCAAACGGACATTTGGGCCGGAAAGTGCGAGTGGGGGCGGCCAATATGTCGATCTCGCCGTTGCCGTGGTCGACGGACTGCCCCTCGGCGTCAGAGCTTCAGCGCCGTAACGGTTTCTGCGAAACTGTCAGCGACCTCGCGGCGATTCCAATCGCTCACGGTGATCCCTGGTACTGCGGTCTGCATCGCCGACCGCCAGGCGTCGGCCCACTGCTCGGGGAAGCAGCGCTGGAGCAGGTCGAGCATGATCGGTACCGCGGTTGACGCTCCGGGTGATGCGCCCAGTAGTCCCGCGATGGTGCCGTCGGCTGAAGCGACCAACTCGGTGCCGGACCGTAGTGTGCCGACGTGTTCGGCGTCCGGGGCAACCAGCTGAGCCCGTTGGCCGGCCGGTACCAACTCCCAGTCGTTCTGATCCGCATCCGGGTAATACCGTTGCAGGGCAGCGATTTTTCCGCTGCGAGGCGTCAGCAGTTCGGTGATCAGGTACCGGACCAGCGGCAGGTTCTGCGCGGCCGCCGCGGCCAGCACGTGCAGATTGTGCCACCGCAGTGTGGTGAAGAAGTCCGTGAGCTTGCCGGCCTTGAGCAGCTTGGTACTGAATGTCGCGTACGGGCCGAACATCAGGTAGCCGTGGCCGTCGACCACGCGTTTGTCCAAGTGCGGCACCGACATCGGCGGGGCGCCGATCGGGGCTTGGCCATACACTTTGGCGCAGTGCTGCGCGACGACGTCGGGCCGGGAGCACCGCAGGAACGCTGCACCGACGGGCAGCACGCCGTAGCCGCGGACCTCGGGGAGGTGCGCGCGCTGCAGCAGCCGCAACGCAAATCCGCCGGCGCCGACGAACACGTGGCGGGCCCGAATTTGGAACTTCCTGCGCGATCGAGTGTCTCGGCCAGAGGCCAACCACGTCCCGCCCGGTTCCTGGCGCAG
>JARLGS010000162.1 GCA_031292695.1 Mycobacterium sp.
AAAATCAGTGTGTTCCTTGATGATCCGGCCCACCTCGGCCGCACACCACGGGGTGTCGGGGGCCGGTTTCAGCACCACGGTGTTGCCGGCTGCCAGTGCCGGGCCCAGCTTCGCGAAATTGATCTGGTGCGGGAAGTTCCACGGCGTCACGGCGCCGACCACCCCGCACGCTTCCCGCACGACGGTCCGCCGGGTCGGTTTGCCGAATGGCGCGGCATCGCCGAGATCGGCTGTCCATGAATAGTTTTCGGCAAGATTGGCAACGAAGCCCAGGCCGTCGACCGGCATCTGCAACTGGCCGCCATACGTCAGCGAGACCGGGGCGCCGACCTCGGCCACGGTGATATCTCGCAAGTGCTCGATCTCATCGTTGAGTGCGTCGCGCAACTGCCGCAGGCAGTGCACTCTCAGCGCGGTATCGCGCGACCAATCGGTGTCGTCGAATGCGGTGCGGGCCGCGGCGATCGCCCGGTCCATGTCTTCGGCACCGGCGTCGGCGGCCTGACCCAGCGGCTCCTCGGTCGCCGGATTGATCGTCGCGAAAGTGCCCGCAGAGCCTGGCACGAGTTCTCCGTCGATCAGCAGCGCAGTGCTCATCGGGTGAGTTCGGCAGTCGTGATATCCAGCCCGGCAAGGGTTCCCGCGCCCCGCCAGGCAGCCAAGATGTCGGCGTATTCCGTGGGTCCGCCGAAGAAGAAGCTGTCCTGATTCAAGCGGGCGTCGGCCTGACCCTCGCGGTTGTAGTAACCGGGCGTGCAGGATTCGCGCCGGCCGGAGATGACGCCGGAGCGCGCCACCACGGTGTCCACCCAGTCCGCCTCGGCAGCAGCGGTGGCCTCGACCTCAGTGACGCGATGTTCGAGCGCCCAGGCGATCACCCAGGCGGCGTGCCGGGACTGGGTGTCGATCAGGTACGGGAAGTTCACCGTGAAGCCGGATTGCGCGATGCTGGCGATGAAACAGTTCGGAAAACCGTTGACGTGCAGGCCGTGCAGGGTACGCACGCCGTCGGACCACTTGTCGGACAACGTTAGTCCGTCGCGGCCGATCAACTCGAAACCGGTCCGCCGGGTGTAGTCCGTGCCGACCTCGAAGCCGGTCGCGAAAATCAGGCAGTCCAAAGGGAATTCGACCCCGTTGACGACAACCCCGGAAGCGCCGATCTGCTGGACGCCACGGCCACGGGTGTCGACCAGCGTGACGTTGTCCCGATTGAAGGTCTGCAGATAGCCGTCGTGAAAGCAGGGCCGTTTGCAGTAGTAGCCGTACCAGGGTTTGAGCGCTTCGGCGGTGGCCGGGTCGGCCACCAGGGCCTCGACCCGGGCCCGAATCTGCTCCATCTTCGCGAAGTCGGCCAGTTCGGCGGCAGAGGCCCGCGGGTCGGTGCCTTCCTTGGCGATCGGCAGCTGTTTGGCCAGGCTGGTCCACGCGTCGGCGACCAGGTCCTCGTCCGCCTGGCCACCGGCGGTCAGGAGTTGGAAATTCTCGATCCGGCGTTGCTGCCACCCCGGTTCCAGCGACGCCGCCCAAGCCGGGTCGGTCGGCGCGTTGGCCCGGACATCGACTGTCGAGGGGGTGCGCTGGAAGACCAACAGCTGCCCAACCGCCGGCGCCAGCCGCGGCACGCACTGAATCGCGGTGGCCCCGGTGCCGATGATGCCGACGCGCTTGTCGGCCAGGTTCTCCAGCCCGACACCGGTGTACGCGTAATCCCAGCGGCTGGTGTGAAAGGCATGCCCGGCGAACTCGGTGATGCCGTCGATGCCGGGCAGTTTCGGCTTCTGCAGGTAGCCGTTGGCCATCGAGACGAACCGGGCGCGCATCGCGTCACCGTGGTCGGTGATGATCACCCACCGCGAATCAGCCGGGTCCCAACGGATTTCCTGCACCTCGGTCTGCAGGCAGGCGTTGCGGTACAGGTCGTAGTGCTCGGCGATAGCCTTGCAGTGCGCGAAAATCTCGGCACCCTTGGCGTATTTCTCGGTCGGCACACGGCCCAGCTCTTCCAGCAGCGGCATGTACACGTACGACTCGACGTCACAGGCGATCCCCGGATACCGGTTCCAGTACCAGGTGCCGCCCACGTCGGCCGCCTTGTCGATCAGCCGCACGTCCGTCACGCCCAGCTGACGCAGCCGGGCACCGGTGAGCAGCCCGCCGAAGCCCGCCCCGATGATCGCGACGTCGACCTCGTCGGTCAGCGGTGCACGGGTGAAATTCGGGTCGGCCCAGGGGTCGTCACCGAACGACGAGAATCGGCCGGCGATTTCGACGTACTGCCCGATGCCGTCGGCGCGCAGCCGCCGCTCGCGTTCCTGGGCGTACCGCTGGCCAATGCATCCGGGTCGAACGTCGTGCCGTGACCGTCCGGACTGCCGTCATTCGCCATCGGTGCATATTGGAACAGGTTTCAGTTTCTGGCAAGGGTCCACACCGAGGCCGACAATCGACGACGCCCCCGAACCCGTGAGGGTGTCGGGGGCGTCCGGTACAGCTGAGCGGAAAATCAGCCCTTGCGAGCCTTGACCGCGTCGGTGAGCTGCGGGGCGACCTTGAAGAGGTCGCCAACGATGCCGAGGTCGGAGATCTCGAAGATCGGGGCCTCTTCGTCCTTGTTCACCGCAATGATGGTCTTGGACGTCTGCATGCCGGCGCGGTGCTGGATCGCACCCGAGATACCCAGGGCGATGTACAGCTGCGGGGCCACGGTCTTACCGGTCTGGCCGACCTGGAACTGACCGCCGTAGTAACCCGAGTCGACCGCGGCACGCGAGGCACCGACGGCACCACCGAGCGAGTCGGCCAGGGCCTCGACCACCGCGAAGTTCTCGGCGCTGCCGACACCACGGCCACCGGCGACCACGACGCTGGCCTCGGTGAGCTCCGGACGGTCACCGGCGACAGCAGGCTCACGCGAGGTGATCTTGGTGGCGTTCTCGGCCTGGGCCGGAACCTCGACCGCGACGACCTCGCCGGCACCGTCGGCCGGGGCGGCCTCGACGGCACCCGGGCGCACGGTGAACACGGGCAGCACGTCATTGGCCTGCGCCTCGACGGTGTAGGCGCCACCGAAGATGCTGTGCACGCCAACGCCGCCGGCTTTGACGTCGATGACGTCGACCAGCAGGCCGGCGCCCAGACGCGCGGCCAGCCGGCCGGCAACCTCTTTGCCCTCGGCACTGGCGACAGCCAGGACTGCGGCCGGGCCGGCGGACTCGACGAGAGCCTCCAGCACGTCGACCTTGGGGGTGACCAGGAAGTTGTCCGCGTCAGCCGACTCGGCGACGTAGATCTTGGCCGCGCCGGCGGCCTTCAGGGCGTCGGTCAGCGGAGCGGCGGTGCCCGGAGCACCCACCACCACAGCAGCCGGCTCACCGAGCACGCGGGCCGCGGTGATCAGTTCGGTGCTCACCTTCTTGAGGGCACCATCGGCGTGCTCGACGAGCACAAGTACTTCAGCCATGCGTATTTGCCTCTGTGTCTTTCTGAAAGTTTGTCTTGGAGGTGGGAGCTAGATCAGCTTCTGGGCAACCAGGTACTCGGCGATCTTGTTGCCGCCCTCGCCCTCGTCGGTGATCTTCTCGCCCGCGGCCTTGGCCGGCTTCGGCGTCGACGACAGCACCTTGCTGCTGGCGTTGGCGACACCGACCTCGTCGGCCTCGACCCCGATCTCAGCCAGCGTCAGCACGGTGACCGGCTTCTTCTTGGCGGCCATGATGCCCTTGAACGACGGGAAACGGGCCTCGCCGATGCGCTCGGTCACGCTGACCACGGCCGGCAGAGCGGCTTCCAGGCCGAAGACACCATCGTCGGTCTCACGCTCACCGGTCACCTTGCCGCCCTCGACGGAGATGCTCCGCAGGGAGGTCAGCTGCGGCAGGCCCAGCAGCTCGGCGATGACCGCCGGAACCGCGCCACCGACACCGTCGGTGGACTCATTGCCACCGATGACCAGTTCAGCGCCCTCGATGGTGCCCAGTGCGCGGGCGAGGGTCCAGCCGGTCTGGATGATGTCCGAGCCACGGAGCTGGTCGTCCTTCACATGCACCGCGCTGTCGGCACCCATGGACAGGGCCTTGCGGATGGCCTCGGTGGCCCGCTCCGGTCCGACCGTCAGCACGGTGACGGTGCCGGCGCCGCCGGCGGCCTCTTCCTTCTCCTTGATCTGCAGCGCAGCCTCGACGGCGCGCTCGTTGATCTCGTCGAGCACCGCGTCCGCGGCGTCGCGGTCGAGGGTGAAGTCGCCGTCGTTGAGCGTGCGCTCCGACTCGTAGTCAGGGACCTGTTTGATCAGGACCACGATGTTCGTCATGGGTGTGGTTCGTCCTCCTCGATGAGGCCGGCGGTCGGCCTGGCAATCACGATTCACGCAACGATCAGCATGTTACTACTCGGTAACTTCTGCGGCATGCGCAGGAACACCATAGCTGGTCGACTGCGGCCCGATGGTGCCGCCTTTTTGTTTTCTTGACCACACTTGAGCTCGCTCGGCAACACGGCATAACCAGCAGGTGGGACGGCCCAACCGATCGGGCATAGGAACAGCATTACCACTCTGGGCTAGCCTGCCTATCTAATGAGCACTTTTCCCTCGACCCGGCCGACCGACACCGCTCCGGAATCCGGAGCCGCACCGGTCATGCCGCTGACCGGTGAACGCACCGTCCCGGACCTGGCGGAGGAGAACTACTGGTTCCGCCGCCACGAGGTGGTCTACCGGCGCCTGGCCGACCGCTGTCGCGACCGCGACGTGCTGGAGGCCGGCGCCGGTGAGGGCTACGGCGCTGATCTGATCGCCGACGTCGCGCGCAAGGTCATCGGCCTGGATTACGACGAATCCGCCGTCGCCCACATCCGCGCCCGCTACCCCCGCGTAGAGATGCACCACGGGAATCTGGCTGCGCTCCCGCTTGCCGACGGCTCTGTCGACGTGGTGGTCAACTTCCAGGTCATCGAGCACCTCTGGGACCAGGGCCAGTTCGTCGCCGAGTGCCTGCGGGTGCTGCGACCGGGCGGCGTGCTACTGATGTCGACGCCCAACCGGATCACCTTCACCCCGGGCAGCGACACCCCGCTGAACCCATTCCATACCCGCGAACTCAATGCCGCCGAACTGACCGAGCTGCTCACCGAGCAGGGCTTTGCCATGAAGGCCATGCTCGGGGTGTATCACGGCGCCGGGCTGCGCGAACTCGACGCGCGGCACGGTGGGTCCATCATCCAGGCGCAGATCGATCGCGCCGTGGCCGACGCTCCCTGGCCGGCCGACCTGCTGGCCGACGTGGCGGCAGTGACGATCGACGACTTCGATCTGCTGGAAACCGGGGCGGACGGAAGCCCCAACATTGATGACAGCCTCGATCTGGTAGCAATCGCGGTGCGGCCGTGACCAATTCGCCCACTGCGCGACATCCTGGCCAGGTGCCCGGCATGTTCACGCTGGTGCTGCACACGCACCTGCCGTGGCTGGCGCACCATGGCCGCTGGCCAGTGGGCGAAGAATGGCTGTACCAGTCCTGGGCCACGGCCTATCTGCCGTTGATCAAAGTGCTCCGCACCCTGGCCGCCGAGGACCGGGGCCATCTGCTGACCCTGGGTATGACGCCGGTGGTCACCGCCCAGCTGGATGATCCCTACTGCTTGGCCGGAATGCAGCAGTGGCTGTCCAACTGGCAGCTGCGCGCTCTGGAAGCGACCACCGTCCGTGACGGTGGTGGCGACCCCGACACCTTCAACTCGCCAGAGGCGTTGCGCGCCTTCGGTATTCACGAATACGGTCAGGCCGACGCCGCGCTCGCCGAGTTCGCAGACCACTGGCAGCACGGCGGCAGCCCGGTGCTGCGCCAGCTCATCGGAGCCGAGACCATCGAGTTGCTCGGCGGCCCGCTGTCACATCCGTTCCAGCCGCTGCTCAATCCCCGGTTGCGCGAATTCGCCCTGCGCGAGGGTCTGGCCGACGCCGGCGCCCGGTTCGCCCACACGCCGGGCGGCATCTGGGCCCCCGAGTGCGCGTATGCGCCCGGCATGGAGACCGGTTACGCGGCCGCCGGGGTCACCCACTTCATGGTCGACGGCCCGTCGCTGCATGGCGATACCGCGCTGGGACGCCCGGTCGGCGAGTCGGACGTCGTCGTCTTCGGACGCGACCTGCAGGTCAGCTACCGGGTGTGGTCACCCAAGTCCGGTTATCCAGGCCACCCCGCGTACCGGGACTTCCACACCTACGACCACCTCACCGGCCTCAAGCCGGCGCGGGTCACCGGCCGCACGGTCCCGTCAGAGGCCAAGGCGCCGTACGAGGCAGAACGTGCCGCCGCCGCTGTCGCTACCCACGTCGACGATTTTGTGAATACCGTTCGGCGCCGGTTGATTTCGGAATCGGAGCGCATCGGCCGGCCGGCCCACGTGGTGGCCGCATTCGACACCGAGCTGTTCGGCCACTGGTGGCACGAAGGCCCGGAATGGCTGGGCAAGCTGCTGCGCGCGCTGCCCGAGGCCGGCGTCCGGGTGGGCACCCTGTCCGACGCGATCAACGACGGCTTCGTCGGCTCCGCCGTCGAGCTGCCCCCGAGCTCCTGGGGCTCCGGCAAGGACTGGCAGGTCTGGTCGGGCGAGCAGGTGGCCGATTTCGTCCAGCTCAACGCCGAGGTCGTGGACACCGCCCTGACCACGGTGGACAAGGCGCTGGCCCACAACTCGACCTACCCCGCACGGGACCGGGTGGCCGACCAGATCCTGCGCGAGGCCCTGCTCACCGTTTCGAGCGACTGGCCCTTCATGGTGAGCAAAGACACCGCGGCCGAATATGCTCGTTACCGCGCGCACCTGCACGCACATGCCACCCGGGAAATCGCCGGTGCCCTCGCGTCCGGACGACGCGATCAGGCCCAGCGGCTCGCGGAAGGCTGGAATCGCGCCGACGGCCTATTCGGCGCCCTGGACGCCAGGCGGTTACCGCGATGAAAATCCTGATGGTTTCGTGGGAGTACCCACCGGTGGTGATCGGTGGCCTCGGCCGCCACGTCCACCACCTGGCCGTCGAGCTGGCCGCCCTCGGACACGAGGTCGTGGTGCTCTGCCGCCGCCCCGCGGGCACCGATCCCAGCACCCACCCCACCACCAACGAGGTGCACGAGGGTGTGTGGGTCATCTCCGCGGCGCTGGACCCCAACGAGTTCACCTTCGGCACCGACATGATGGCCTGGACGCTGGCCATGGGGCACGCCATGACCCGCGCCGGCCTGTCACTGCGCGACTGGGTCCCCGACGTCGTGCACGCGCACGACTGGCTGGTCGCCCACCCCGCCGTGACCCTGGCCGAGTTCTTCGACGTGCCACTGGTCTCCACCATCCATGCCACCGAGGCCGGGCGGCATTCCGGCTGGCTCTCCAGCGCAATGAGCCGGCAGGTGCACTCGCTCGAATCGTGGCTGGTGCACGAGTCCGACTCGTTGATCACCTGCTCGGTGTCGATGAGCGAGGAGATCACCGATCTATTCGGGCCCGAGCTGCCCGACGTGAAGGTGATCTGCAACGGCATCGACACCGCGGGCTGGCCGTTTGCCATGCGGCGGAACCACGACGGACCCGCGGAGCTGCTGTTCGTCGGCCGGCTGGAGTACGAGAAGGGGGTGCACGACGTCATCGCTGCGCTCCCCCGCATCCGCCGGACTCACCCGGGCACCACGCTGACGATCGCCGGCGACGGCACCCAGTACGACTGGCTGGTCGAGGAGGCCCGCAAACACAAGGTCTCCAAAGCCACGAATTTCGTTGGCCGCGTTGATCATTCCGGCCTTCTGGAGCTGCTGCACCGGGCCGACGCCGCGGTGCTGCCGAGCCATTACGAACCGTTCGGCATCGTGGCGCTGGAAGCCGCCGCGGCCGGCACGCCACTGGTGACCTCCGACGTCGGCGGCCTGGGCGAGGCGGTGATCAACCGCAAGACGGGCGTCTCCTGCCCGCCGCGGAACGTCGGCGCACTGGCCTCTGCGATCCGCGAGGTGCTCGACGATCCCGCCGCGGCACAACAGCGGGCCCTGGCCGCACGAGCGCGGCTGACTTCCGACTTCTCCTGGCAGACGGTGGCCGCCGAGACATCCGACATCTACCTAGCCGCCAAGCGCGGCGAGCGGCTGCCGCACGCCCGCCGGGAGATCGTCGAACGTCCGCTGCCCGACCGCGGCTGAGCTCGGACCACACCCCGCCCATACGGACGTTTGGGCCGAAAAGTGCGAGTAGAACCGGCCAATTCGTCCCTTTCGGCGAACGCCGGCCCATTCCGCCAACCTTGACTCGCATACCCCTGGGGGGTACAACGGTCAGTATGTTCACCCGGCGTAGTTTCCTCATCGCCTCCACTGTCGCCGGTGCGACCGCCCTCACCGGCTCGGCCGCCTGCAGCCAAACGCACTCGTCCGGCGTCGACCCCAAAGCCATCAACAACGCCGAGGCGGCCCGCCCACACTCGGGCCGTATCGTCACCGCGACGCTGCGCGCCCAGCCGACAACCCTCGACCTCGGCGGAGTCAACGTGCAGACCCTGGCCTACGGCAATCAGCTGCCGGGTCCGCTGATCCGCGCGTCGGTAGGCGACGAGATTGCGGTCGCCGTATCCAACGGCCTCGATCACGACACGTCCGTGCACTGGCACGGCATCGCGCTGCGCAACGACATGGACGGCGCCGTGCCCGCGACGCCGAACATCAAGCCCGGCAACGACTTCACCTACCGATTCTCGCTACCGCACCCCGGCACCTACTGGGCGCACCCACACACCGGACTCGATGCCGACCACGGAATGTATCTGCCGGTGATTGTCGACGACCCGTCCGATCGCGGCGCCTACGACGCGGAATGGATTGTGGTTCTCGATGACTGGACCGACGGTGCTGGAAAGTCACCGCAGCAGATCTACGACGGTCTGCGTGCCATGGCCAATATGCCGGGTATGCACGACATGCCCGGCATGTCGGGGATGCCCGGCATGTCCGGGCCCGCCAGCATGCTCGGCGGAGACGCCGGCGACGTCACCTATCCCTACTACCTGACCAACGGTCGAATTCCAGCTGCACCAACAGTTTTCAACGCAAAACCGGGACAGCGGATCCGGGTGCGCATCATCAACGCCGGCGCCGACACCGCGTTCCGGGTGGCCCTGGCCGGGCACCCCATGACCGTCACCCACACCGACGGTTTCCCGGTCAACCCGGTCACCGTCGACGCGCTGCTACTCGGTATGGGTGAGCGCTACGACGTCATCGTCACCGCCGGCAGCGGTGTCTTCCCGCTCGTGGCAGCGGCCGAGGGCAAGGACGGGGTGGCCCGCGCACTGCTGTCTACCGGGGCGGGCACAGCGCCGGATCCGTCGTTCCGTCCGCCGGAGCTGACCCGGCGGGTGGGCACCGTCGCCGATTTCACGGCCACCGGCGCTGTCGACCTCGGCCCCGTGACACCGGATGTGACGCTGACCGCCGAACTCACCGGCTCGATGATGAAGTACGACTGGGGCATCAACGGGCGATCGTTCGACGATCGGCAGGCGCTCACCGTCCGTCAGGGACAGCGCGCCACGCTGACCTTCACCAACTCGACGACGATGTGGCATCCGATGCACCTACACGGGCATACATTCCAGGTGCTGCAGGCCGACGGCCGCCGCGGTCCACGCAAGGACACGCTGATCGTGCTGCCCAAGCAACAGCTCACCGTCGCGCTCATCGCCGACAACCCCGGCGAATGGATGTTGCACTGCCACAACGCCTACCACCAGGAAGCCGGCATGATGACGACGCTGAACTACACCACCTGATACCCGGCGAAACCAACGAAATGGCCGCTTCTACTCGCACTTTCCGGCCCAAACGTCCGGTTGGGCGGTGAAGGACTAGGTCGCGCTCTTCTTGCGCTCGATATCGGCCAGTGCCGCGGCCAGCTGCGCCCGCTCAGCGGCCGATGTCTCCCAGTCCAGCTTGCGGTTCTTGACCACCTTGGCGGGCGCACCCACCGCGATCGAGAAGTCCGGGATCTCACCCTTGACCACCGCATGAGCACCCAGCACGCAGCCCCGGCCGACGCTGGTGTTGCGCAGGATGGTCACCTTCGCGGCGACCCAGGTGTCCGGACCGATCCGGACCGGGCCCTTGACGATGCCCTGGTCTTTGATCGGCAGCTCCATGCTGTCCATCTTGTGGTCGAAGTCGCACACATAGCACCAGTCGGCCATCAGCGCCGACTCACCGATCTCGATGTCCAGGTACGTGTTGATGACGTTGTCACGGCCGAGCACGACCTTGTCGCCGAAGCGTAACGACCCCTCGTGGCAGCGGATCGTGTTCTTGTCCCCGATGTGGACCCAGCGACCGATCTCCATCTGGGCCAGCTCCGGCGTGCACTGGATCTCGACGCCCTTGCCCAGGAACACCATGCCGCGCGTGATGATGTGCGGGTTGGCCAGCTTGAACTTGAGCAACCGGAAGTACCGCACCAAGTACCAAGGGGTGTAGGCCTTGTTGTCGAGCACCCACTTCAGCGACTCCCGGGTGAGGAAATGTGCCTGACGCGGATCGCGCAACCGCGAACCGCGCCAGCGCTTGTGAATCGGTGCGCCCCACATCGTCGTCATGGCCGGACAGCCTACGCGAGGCGAAATCGGACAATCGCCGGTCTCGGGCTAGTCTCGGGACTCGATGCCTGCACACCGAATGCGCCGACTTGCCGCCCTCTCAGCCGCAGCGGTCACCATGACCGTTGCCGCATGCAGCAACACCGACTCCTGGGTCAAGGCCCATCCTTCGGACGGCTGGCCCGCGCAATACGGCGACGCGGCCAACAGCAGCTACACCGGACTGGCCGGAGCGAGCAATCTGAAACAGGACTGGGCCCGCTCCGCCAAGGGCAGCCTGGGCGCCCAGGTGATCCTCGGTTCGAGCGGTTACCTGGCCATCAACGCGCAGTCACCGACCGGCTGCTCGCTGATGGTCTGGCAGAGCGACGAGCATGGGCGCCAGCGCTGGTGCACGCGACTGTGGCCCGGCGGCGGCATGTCCAGTCCTCTTTTCGACGGCTTCGACAACCTGTATGTCGGCCAGCCCGGCGCCATCATGTCGTTCCCGCCGACCCAGTGGATCCGCTGGCGCCAACCCGTGATCGGCATGCCGACCACCCCGCGCATTCTGTCGCCCGGCCAACTGCTGGTGGTGACCCACCTGGGTCAGGTACTGGTGTTCGACGCGCACCGTGGCCAGACCATCGGCGCGCCGCTGGACCTGGTCGGCGGCGTCGACCCCACCGACTCCGCGCGTGGCCTTGCGGACTGTCAGCCGGCCAGGGCGGCGTGCCCGATCTCGGCCGCGCCCGCCTACTCGCCGGCCACCAACATGGTGGTCATCGGGCTGTGGCAGCCCAATACTGACGCTCCCACCCTCGTCGCGCTGCGGTACCACGAAGGCCAGACGCCACTGCTGAGCCGGGAGTGGACCAGCACAGCGGTCGGCGGCGGCCCGATCGCCAGCCCGGTGCTCTCGGCCGATGGCCGGACCATCTACGTCAACGGCCGCGACCAGCACCTGTGGGCGCTGAACTCCGCGGACGGAAAGGCCAAATGGTCTGTCGACCTCGGTTATCAGCCGCAAACGCCGCCGTCGGTGACCCCGGACGGCCTCATCGTGGCCGGCGGCGGCCCGCACACCAAACTGACTGCGGTCAAGGACGCGGGCGAGCACGGCGAGGTGGCATGGACCCGCAACGATGTCGAGCCGCTGACCACCGCCACCCGCGCGGGCAGCAGCGTCGGGTATGCCGTGGTCCGCGACGGCGATCAGGGCCAGGCGTTACTGGTCTTCTCCCCTGCCGACGGCCACACGCTGAACAGCTATCCGTTGCCGGGCGCCACCGGGTGGCCGGTCGGTGTGTCCGTGGGACATGACAAGCGAGTGGTCACGGCCACCAGCGACGGCCAGGTCTACGCGTTCGCCCCGGCCTGATTCCGGCTCGTCTCCGCGCTCAGGCCAACATCGAGTCGATCGGCGCCCGTGGCACCGTCACCTGGATGGCTCCGGCGGATTCCGGCAGCACCTGACCCTGGCTGAAGAAGAAGATCAACGAGTCGTTGGTGATCGCGAAGTTCTGGTAGGTGTCGGGGTCCAGTCCTACCGCCGGCGGCAGCAGCACCGGCTGGGCGGACTGCTTTACCAGTTCGGCCTGCACCATCGGCAGAATCACCGGAAATGGTTGCGTACCAGGCTGGAACAGGTTGTCGATCGTGATCGGCTTACCCAGGCCCTGATCCCAGTTGAACGACTTGTAGAAGGTCTGCGGGTGGGCTCCCCCGACATCCTGGAAGGTCTTGAACACCACCGATTGGGTGCCGCGCGGCGGGATCGCCGAGTTGTAGGTGGTCGCCGTGGTGTCCAACTCGTAGGTGCCGTCGTGCTGGGTGGGCACCTTCGCCACGTTGACGTACCCGTCCCGGGTCTCCTTGATGTAGTCGACCACCGCCTGCTGATCGGGGTAGTCGACCGGGTAACTGATGTTGAGCGCGTAGCCGCGTGAGGTGTCGCGAATCTGGCACATCCGGGAGCCGTCGATGACACCGGACAGGTCGGAGCACTTCGGCGGGTTCGCCGCCGCGACAGGCATACCTGGCCAACCGACTGCGCCTGAGGCAGCGATCACTGCGGCGAGAACGGAAAGGCGCATGTAGGGAATCCTCCAGAGGAATGGGAGGCGGCACATTGCCGCACATTCAGGGTACCTGTCGGCCGCTGGCCGACTGGTCACGATCTACGGCACAGGTCAGCGCGACGGCCGGCAGATGTATGCCGTTGGCCTGGCTGCGGCACCGGTACCGATGCGGGTGATCACCACCGACAGCTGGGCACCCGACCGCTGTAGCCGCAACTTCGACCGCAGCGCATCCGGGTCCACGTCGACACCGCGAACCAGAATCTCGACGGCCGACGCAGCGAGGGCCGACAAGGCCTGCCGCAGCCGCTTGTCGTTGTACGGGATCTGCTCGATGACCTCAAATCCC
>JARLGS010000163.1 GCA_031292695.1 Mycobacterium sp.
CTGCCGCCTGCCCGTTGCCGTCGGCTTCATTTGCCAACGCGAGCAACAGTTCTAAAACTCCCGCCTGCCGAAGGCGCTTTACCGGAATCGACCCCACAACGCGCTGGATTTCGACTTCCCCGGGCGCAGCGGCCGGGCTGTGTTGCTCCGATGTGGCGACGAGTTCTCGGTGCATGTAACCGGCCAGCGCGGCGGAGTTCGGGTAGTCGAAGATCAGTGTCGGTGAAAGCGCCAGGCCAGTAGTAGTTTTCAGCCGGTTGCGCATCTCGACCGCGGTCAGCGAGTCAAAGCCCAACTCCTGGAACGCCCTGTCCGGGTCGACGTTCTGAGGGCTGGAGTTGCCCAGCACAGTGGCGACGTTGGAACGCACCAAGTCCAGCAAAACCGCGTGTTGCTCGTCCTCGGGCAGCCCTTCGAGGCGTTGTAGCAGAGCCGATTTCGATTTCGCCGCGGCCAGCGAGTCGTCAACCTGACGCCGGGTCGGCGCGTTGATCAGATCAACGAACATTGGCGGCAACGTGCCCGCATCGAACTTGACCCGCAACGCCGCCAAGTCAATATGGGCAGGCGACATGAACGGCTCGTCGACAATCAGTGCGGTGTCCATCAATTCCAGCGCCTGATCAGAGGACATCGCGACAATCCCGTCCCGACTAAAACGGGCCAGGTCGGCGGCGCCCAGTGCACCGGTCATGGCGCTGGCCTGATCCCACAGACCCCAGCCCAGCGAGATCGCCGGCAGCCCATGAGCCCGTCGATGCGAAGCCAACCCGTCCAGGAACGAGTTTGCCGCCGCGTAGTTGCCCTGGCCCGAGGACCCCACCAGACCGGCCATCGATGAAAACATCACGAACGCCGACACATCCAGATCGCGGGTGAGTTCGTGCAGGTTCCACGCCGCATCCACCTTGGCCCGCAACACCACATCAACCCGCTCGGGCGTTAGCGACGTCACCACCGCATCATCAAGCACCCCGGCGGCATGGATCACCCCCGACAACGGATGTTGCACCGGAATATCGGCAATCACTTTGGCCAACGCCGCCCGCTCCGCCGCATCACAGGCCACCACCTGCACCTGGGCACCGGCTGCCTCCAGCTCAGCGACCAATTCCGCAGATCCCGGCGCGTCCGGACCACGCCGACTCACCAACATCAAATGACGCGCCCCATGACGGGCCACCACATGACGAGCCAACGCCGAGCCCGCCATCCCAGTAGCACCGGTGATCAACACAGTGCCCGCCGCCCACGCATCCGGCATCGTCATCACAACCTTGCCCACATGGCGGGCCTGACTCAGATACCGCAACGCCGCGGGCGCGCGTCGCACATCAAACCTCGTCACCGGCAACGGCCGCAGCACATCTTCGCCGAAGAGCACAGCCAACTCGGCGAGCATCTGCTGAATGCGCTCCGGTCCCGCTTCGAAGAGGTCGAAGGCGCGGTACCGCACACCCGGGTACTCCCGGGCGATGACTCCGGGGTCGCGGATGTCGGTCTTGCCCATCTCCAAAAACACCCCACCGGGGGCAACCAACCGCAGCGATGCATCCACGAAATCACCGGCCAGCGAGTCCAGCACCACATCCACGCCATGCCCACCGGTGACCGCCCGGAACTTGTCCTCGAACTCGAGGCTGCGTGAATCAGAAATGTGGTCCTCATCAAAACCCATCGCCCGCAAGGTGTCCCACTTGCCGCGGCTGGCCGTGGCGAACACCTCCAGCCCCAAGTGCCGGGCCAACTGCACCGCAGCCATCCCCACCCCACCAGCGGCCGCATGCACCAACACCCGCTGCCCCGGCTTGACGTCAGCCAGGTGCACAAAGGCCATCCACGCGGTCGTGAAAACGGCCGATATCGCGGCGGCTTCGGCGTATGACCAGTCGGCAGGCTTGGGAAGCAGCAGGCGAACGTCGCCGGGGGCCAGCGTGCCACTGCCGTCGGGGAAGAATCCGTACACCGAATCACCGACCGCGAATTCGGTCACACCCGGTCCGACTTCGACCACCACGCCGGCGCCTTCACCGCCGAGCACGGCGTCGTGGGTGAACATGCCCAGCGTGATCATGATGTCGCGGAAGTTCGCCGCGACGGCGTGCAGCGCGACCCTTACCCAGCCGGGCTCCAATGGTGCGTCGGCGTTGGGGACAGGCTCCAACTGCAGATTCTCGAACGTGCCCGCATTGGTTATACCCAGCCGCCACGGCACGTCGTCCGGTGGCACCAACAGACCATCAACTGCGCGGCTACCGCGCACCCGCGGGACGTAAACCGTTCCGCCCCTTAGCAAGACTTGCGGCTCGCCGACGGCGACAGCCGCGGCTAACGCTTGACCGTCCAAGGACATGTCGCAGTCAACGAGCACGATCCGACCGGGATGCTCGGTCTGCGCCGACCGCACCAATCCCCACACCGAGGCGCCCGCCAAATCGGTGACATCTTCCCCCGCCAACCCCACTGCGCCACGGGTGGCAACCACTAGCACCCCCGAGTCCCGCTCGGTCAACCACGACTGCACGGCGGCCAGCGCCTGGTGCGTACGCTCATGGCTTCCGGTCACTGGATCGTGTTCAGCAGCAACGGATTCAAGCAGCTGGTAGGACGGAGTCGGATTGGCACCGATGGCCGCGGGTGCCGTCGCTGGCGACCAAACCACCTCGAACAGCCGGTCCGGGCCCGAGCCCGACACCGCCTCCCGCAACTGCCGCTCGGTCACCGGGCGGGCGACCATCGCGCCCACCGACAGCACCGGCAATCCCAGCCCGTCAGCCAATTCGATGGACACTGCTGTGGGGGCACCGCCCGCTTGCGGGGGAGGGCCCGCCGGTGCGATCCGCGCCCGTACCGCAGACGCACCCGCGGCATGTAACGACACGCCCTGCCAAGAGAACGGCAATACGATTTCGGAGGTCTCGTTGGCCATGATCGCGACGTGCAGCGCCGCGTCGAGTAGTGCCGGGTGCACACCGAATCCGCTGACACCTCCAGCCGCGTCCGGCAGCTGCACCTCGGCAAACATCTCGTCGCCGCGGGCCCACATCGCGGTCAATCCCCTAAACGCCGGGCCGTATCCGTACCCGCGCGCCGCCAACCGCTCATAGCCATCGGCCAGGTCTATGGCGAGCGCACCGGCCGGCGGCCACACCGACAAATCCGCACTCGGCTCGACCGACCCGGAGCTCAACGTGCCCTCCGCGTGGCACACCCACCCGGAGTCCGCATCGCCATCGGGCCGGGAAAAGACTGAGATGCTGCGCTGACTTGACTCCCCGGCCTCTTCGGGGGGACCCACGACCACTTGCACCGCAACCGATCCCAACCCGGAATCCCCGGCCGGCAACATCATCGGGGCCAGCAGTGTCAGCTCGTCGACCACCGTACAGCCGACTTCGTCACCGGCGCGGATCGCCAACTCGACGAACGCCGCGCCCGGGAACACCACCGCCCCAGACACTGCGTGATCGGCCAACCACCCCTGCATGCTGGGCGATAACCGACCCGTCAACACCAACCCGCCCGAGGCCGGCAGCTCCACGACCGCGCCCAGCAGCGCGTGCTCGCTGGCCCCCTGCCCCAACCCGGCGGCGTCGGCCGGAGCACCGTCACCGGACAGCCAAAACCTGTGTCGCTCAAAGGCATATGTCGGCAGCTGTACAAAGCCTGCCCCACCCAACACGCCACGCCAATCGACACCGACACCCGCAACAAACGCCGAGCCGGCCGACATCAGGAACCGCTCGAACCCACCGTCATCACGCCCCAGGGTGGGGATGACGATGGCCTCGGCGTCGCCGTCGACGCAGTCGCTGAAGGTGTCTTCGATCCCGGCTATCAGCGCGGGATGCGGACTGGACTCGATGAACGTGCGGTAGCCGTGCTCGCACGCGCTGCGCACTGCCTGGTCGAACTGCACAGTTTGCCGGATGTTGCGGTACCAGTAGTCGGCATCCAAACCGCCCTTGTCCAAACGGGTTCCGGTCACCGTAGAAAAGAAGGCAGTACGCGAAGAACGCGGCTCGATGCCGCTTAGAACCGAGATGAGCTCAGCGCGAATCGCCTCCACCTCAGCCGAATGCGACGCATAGTCGACATCGATCCGGCGGGTGCGCAGATCCAGGTCTGCACAGAAGCCGATGAGCTCCTCCAGCACGGCCACTTCACCCGACACCACGACGGCTGCCCGGCCGTTGACGGCAGCGATGCCGGCCCGATTACGATACGGCGCCAACAGGTCTCGCGCCCGGTCGGCGCTGCACGCGATGGAAACCATGCCGCCGGGACCGGCCACTGACGTCAGCAACTTACTGCGCAGCGTGACCACCCGTGCGGCATCGCGCAACGACAGCGCACCCGCGACATACGCCGCGGCGATCTCACCTTGCGAGTGGCCGATCACAGCATCTGGAGTTACTCCCACCGACTTCCACAGTTCCGCCAGCGACACCATCACCGCAAAGAGCACCGGCTGCACCACGTCCACGCGATCGATGCCCGGAGCACCAGGCGTACCGCGCAGAACGTCGGTCAGCGACCAGTCGACGAATTCCGTGAAAGCCTCCGCGCACGCCTCGATCTGCTGCGTGAATACCGGTGCGGTATCGAGCAATTCGATACCCATGCCCAGCCATTGGGAGCCTTGGCCGGGGAAGACGAACACGGTCTTGCCCGCGGGCACCGCCGTGCCCCGGATGACCGAGCCGCTCAGCTCGTCGCCGGCCAGTGCATCTAGCCCGGCCAGCAACCGATCCCGATCAGCACCAACGACAACGGCCCGATGCTCGAAGGTCGACCGGCCCGCCAACGACCACCCCACATCAGCAACATCAAGCTCTGGATGCGCGCCGACATGCTCGGCCAACCGAGCGGCCTGAGCCCTCAGCGCGCTCGCCGACTTCGCCGAAACCACCCACGGCAGCGCCGGCACCCGGGGGCCGGCTTCGACTGGTTTCGAGACTGGTTCCGGTTCGGGCGCGGCCGCCTCCACAATCACATGCGCATTGGTGCCACTAACTCCAAATGACGACACCCCAGCCCGTCTAACCCGACCCTGCACCTCACCCGCCGCCGGCCATGGTCGCGGCTGCGTCAACAACGACACCGACCCCGCCGACCAATCCACATGCGGACTCGGCTCATCGACATGCAACGTCGCCGGCAACACCTCATGACGCAGCGCCAGCACCATCTTGATGACACCCGCCACCCCCGCGGCGGCCTGCGTGTGGCCCATATTCGACTTGATCGACCCCAACCACAGCGGCTCAACCGAACCGCGGTCCTGCCCATAGGTCGCTAACAACGCCTGCGCCTCAATCGGATCACCCAACGTGGTCCCGGTCCCATGCCCCTCGACCACATCCACCTCAGCCGCGCTCAACCCCGCGTTAGCCAACGCCGCACGCACCACCCGCTGCTGCGAGGGGCCATTCGGCGCGGTCAACCCATTCGACGCCCCATCCTGATTAACCGCCGAACCCCGCACCACCGCCAACACCGGATGACCCAACCGCCGCGCATCCGAGAGCCGCTCCACCGCCAGGATGCCCCCGCCCTCGGACCAACCGACCCCGTCGGCCGCGCCGGCGTAGGCCTTGCACCGGCCATCCGGCGCGAGCCCCCGGTGCCGGCTGAATTCCACGAAGACAGTCGGGGTGGCGAAGACGGTCGCCCCGCCGGCCAGCGCCAGGTCACATTCGCCCGAACGCAGCGACTGCACCGCCATATGCAACGCCACCAACGACGACGAACACGCGGTATCCACCGACACCGCCGGGCCCTCCAACCCCAGCACATACGACACCCGCCCGGATGCGACGCTGGAGGTCGTGCCGGTCAGCCGGTAGCCCTCGGTCTCCTCGGCCAACATGCCGTAGCCCTGGACGACTACTCCGGCGAAAACTCCGGTCGCGCTACCGCGCAACCCGCTGGGATCAATCCCGGCCCGTTCCAACGCCTCCCACGACAGCTCCAGCAACATCCGGTGCTGGGGATCCATCGCCAGCGCCTCAGTCGTCCCTACACCAAAGAACGCGGGATCGAAGTCCGCGACACCGTCCACAAAGCCCCCGGTGCGCGCGTACGACTTGTGGCGCACATCGGGATCGGGGTCGAATAACCCCGCCAGATCCCACCCGCGATCGGCCGGAAACTCCGATATCACGTCCCGGCCGTCGGCCAGCATCTGCCACAGGCTTTCCGGGCTATCGACCCCGCCCGGGAAGCGGCAGGACATCCCGACGATCGCGATTGGCTCACTGGACCGCTCCAGCAACGCACGATTGGTGCGTTTGAGGCGTTCAACCTGCGCCAGCGCTTTCCGCAGCGCTTCGGTCGCATGCTGGAGTTGATCAACCATCACTAACCTCGCCTAACCTTCACCTAACATTTGGCCGTCTACCACCGCCGGGATGCGGCCCCGCCAATCTTCTAAAATCGGAATACCTTCTGGAAGCAGAACACCGGCTGAAAGCAAGACACCTTTAGAAGAGGACCTTCTACCCATCCGAGGGGAGGTGACGCTACGCTCGGTGCACTCTGTTCCCGTTCGACACCTGGCGCACCATCCATGGCGCGACTGTACTCGGCTGGCCATTGGCGGTGGTCAGGCACATCTCATAACAAGTAGCGGGACGGGTGCAAAACGGATCCGATAGGCCGGCCGCATCGTCGGGATCGGTCCGCAACTGGGCGGCCCTGGCCACACGGTCGTCGCCGTCGGCCACCGCGGCGGCCAGATCGGCGATTGCATCGGCGGGCGCCTGGATCCACGGCCTCCCGTACGTGTCGGCTAACGCCGCGGTAACTTACGCCGACAGCCCCGTCAGATCCGCCGTCTGACCCGGCATGCCGACCCCAGGGCGGTTCAAGCAATCTTCAATTGCCCAGATCAGAGAAGCAAACGAAAATATTCGGAGAGAGATGGCAGACCAGACTCCCTTATCGCCAGAATTATTGGCATACCTTCGCGCCGAGTCATCGCGCGAAGACGAGCTCCTCCGAGAACTTCGTGAAGAAACCGCCACTTATCCTATGGGGCGAGTAATGCAGGTCATGGCTGAAGAGGGTCAGCTTCTCGCACTTTTAGTGAAAATGACAAATGCCCGGAATGTATTGGAAGTCGGCACCTTTACGGGGTATAGCACGCTCTGCATGGCGAGGGCTCTGCCGCCCAATGGTCAGCTCATCACTTGCGATCTTACCAATCGGTGGCCGAAGATCGGGATGCAATATTGGCAGCGAGCTTCTGTTGACAGTCGAATCGAGGTAAAAATCGGTGATGCAGCTGAAACGCTCGCAAGCCTCTTAATCGAGAAAGGGCCAGGAGTTTTTGATCTTGCCTTTATTGACGCTGATAAAGTGAACTATCGTACGTACTACGAGAAAGCGCTTTTGCTGGTTCGCGCGGGCGGATTAATCATCATCGACAACACGTTGCTATTTGGTCGAGTGGCCGACGTTGAAGATAATAGCCCCGAGGTAGTTGAGATTAGAGAACTCAACTCGTTGTTGCTCCGCGATAGTCGGATCGATTTGTCTGTATTACCAATGGCAGACGGGATTACTCTCGCGCTGAAGAGGGAGATTTGAGGTCTGGCGCAAGCAGTTGCATAGTAGTGGGCACCTCTCGCGGATCCGGTACTAAGTGCATGCGCTCGATGCCATCGCGTTGGGGCAACAAATTGTGGCAAGGGCAACCGGAGTCGTTGAAACCGAGAAACCGGTAAGTTATCTCCATTATCCTATTGCGCTCGGTCGCACGAAAATCGGCAATCAAATGCACACCTGCATCCGCGGCATGGTTGATCAACCAGTTCAATACGGTAGCGCCCACGCCGAAACTAACGACGCGGCAGGAAGTCGCGAGCAGTTTAAGGTGCCAATAAGCTCCGTGCTTCTCCACCAGTACAAGACCAACCACGCCGTGGGATCCAAAGCGATCATCCAGACTCGCTAACATCACCTCGTGATCAGGATCAACACATAATTCTCGCAACGTGGCCTCGGAGTAGTGAACCCCCGTTGCATTCATCTGACTGGTCCGAAGTGTCAGCTCCTCCGCGCGCGGTAGATCTTCCGCCGTTGCTCGCTCGATACGCAGCCTAAGATCGAGCGAACGTAAAAACGCATCATCCGGACCTTGGAAGCCATTACGGTATTCATCGCGTCGCGCGGCAGCCTGGTACGTATGCCTTCGCCGGCTAGCGTCGATTGTCACAATCTTGGGATTGAATTCAGGGAGCTCATGCAAGGCTGCAATCTGGCTTTTGGGGTAACAACGAACCTCGGGCAAATGAAAAGCCACCTCTGCACGTTCTGCAGGCTGGTCGTCCACAAAAGCAATTCTGTCCTCTGAAAAGTTGAGTTGTGCCGCGATATATGAGATAGCGTCCGACTTCGGACTCCAGCCAATTTGGGGCAGAATAAAGTATTCAGCAACTCCAAGCTCGGAAAGACGCGACCAGGCCAAATCGTGGTCATTTTTACTCGCGATCGACTGGAGTATGCCGCGCGAGTCAAGGACCTCGACCGTATGCCGAACTTCGTCAGCGATAAAAACGTGGTCACCCTCCAGGAGGGTGCCGTTCCACAAGGTGTCATCGAGGTCCCAGACGAGACACTTGATGGCACTACCTTGTTGAGCCATGCGCAGCTCCACTCGATCCATCTAATACAACGACATTGCGTGATCTGCCAAGAGCAGTTGGCATATTTCCGTGCTGCCCTCGATGATTTCCATCAGCTTCGAATCGCGATAGGCGCGTGCCACCAGGCCACTGCCTCGCGCTCCTGCCGACGCGAGTACCTGTACCGCCATCGCAGAGCCCTGAGCAGCGTTTCGGGCACTCACCTGCTTAGCAAGCACAGCCTCTATCGCCGTATCGGGCGTTGCTGCATCCCATGACCGACTGGCATGTTCGCATAGCTGCGCCGCGGATTGCTCAAGTACGAACAATTCCGCGAGATAGCGCTTAATCAGCTGGTGCTGTTCCAGCGGTTGCCCGAATTGTCGGCGAGTTCGTGCATGTGATGCAGCTTGGGCAAGGCAGGCTCGCAATATGCCGACACAACCCCACGCAACAGATAACCGTCCGTACGACAGCGCCGTCGTTATTATCAGCGGCAGAGATTGAGCTTCATGCCCTAAGATGTTGTCTGCTGGCACCTGAACGCTATCGAAATAGATGTTCGCGTGCCCGGCTGCGCGGCAGCCAAGTGCATCGGTGATAGCTTCTACCCGAACGCCGGGCGAAGACATGGGCACTACTACCGCTACAGCACCATTCTCAATGCGCCCGAACACAACCACAAAATCTGCATAGCTCGCACCAGTAACCCAAACTTTGTGTCCGTCTACTACAGCGCCGTTCCCGCGGCGACTTATACGAGTAGTCATTTCTGACAAGTCGCTGCCTGCACCTGGCTCTGTGAAACCGACTGCCGCCAATTTGCCGCTGGTTAACTCGGGCAGGTAAAGCTTGCGTTGGTCGTGGTCGGCGAGCTTTTGAATGCACCAGGCCGCCATTCCGTGTGAAGTCATCACGCTACGAGTGGAGCTGCAGCGGCTGCCCAGGTGAGCGGTCAATTCGCCGGCAGCTAAGCTACTGAAACCGGGCCCCCCGACGGACGCAGGAACCTGGGGGCACAGTAATCCATGTGTGCCGAGGTGCCGGAGGATATCGTTTGGGATCTTGGCTTGCGCGTCCCATTCCGAGGCTTGATCTCCGATAAGTTCGTCGACGAAACGACAGTGGTCGGCTAGTTCCTTTGCGATTGTCATTATTCTGCGAGTCGCCGAACAAGGTTAGCCATTGCATTTACGGAGCGGAAGTTCGCGATGTCCAAATCGCGACCTTCGACCGCGACATCAAATGCGTTTTCTATCTGCACGACTAATTCCAAAGCAAACATAGAATTGATCATGCCCTCGGTAAATAAATCCTGTTCGGGCCGCACGGTGGTCTTCAATCGCTTGCTAAGCATTGCGAGCAGTTCACCTGTAACTCGGCCTTCCGATGAATCAGCTTGAAGATAGTTCTCAGAGTTCACTCCACACCCTCGCCGTATTCGTAGAACCCGCAACCAGTCTTACGACCTAGATTGCCGCTTTTCACTTTGTCAACAAGCAGACTGCATGGTCGGTAACGTTCGTGCCCGGTCCGTTCGTATAGAGAATCCAACGAGTCGACCAGGTTGTCGATCCCGATCAGGTCTGCGGTGCGAAGTGGGCCAACCGAATGCCCGAGGCATTCCACGATTAACGAATCGATCGATTCGACAGTGGCCACACCCTCCTCGACGATGCGCGCTGCGTCATTCAGCATTGGGTGCAATAGTCGACTTGTAACAAATCCGGGACTGTCGTTCACGACGACCATTTGTCGTGCGAGTCTGTTTAGCAAGTTGTGGACTGCGTTGATGGTGATTGGAGCCGTCCGAGGCCCGCGCACCACTTCGACCATCTTGATCAGGTAAGCGGGATTCATGAAATGAGCACCTACGAGGCTCTCGGGACGTGTCAGAATACTTGCGAGCTCATCGATAGGAATTCCCGACGTATTGGAAATAAGTGGCGTCGTCGGATCGACCTGCCTCTCGGCCCGCCGAAGAACATCGCATTTTAGGTCGCGGTTCTCGGTAATCGCCTCGATCACGGCAATGACGCCACCAGTTAGATCGAATTTCGTGTCGATCGCAAGCTGTCCAGTCGGCTGGTCGAACGGTAATTTGGATAATAGGCGCCCGTGGCGAAGTTGCGTAGCAATCTGACGGCTTGCTCGGTCGAGCTGATTCGCATCTGTATCGATCAGGATAACGGAAACGCCATGCGCGAGTGCCATCGATGCAATGCTTGTGCCCATTACTCCCGCGCCAACCACAACGAGATAGTCCTGGTCGGACCGTTGCTTTGTTATTTCGTATATCGGTGACGTTGGCACAGTTTCAGCATTTCTTCTTGATTGGTACTAGGACAGAGCAGTTGGTCCACAGCCCATTGCCGGCGGTCGAACCTGCCGGTGGTGGTGATGATCCTCAAATCTGCCCAAGCCCTAGTGGAGAGGGGCACCGCTCTCCGGCCCCTGTGGAAACAGCTGGTTGAATTCCTTACTTGTGTCGAGACTACCCGTCTGACCCGCAGGTAAAGGTCGGTCGCCCCAGGCGTCGACGCTAGCAAACGACAACGAACGTAGGTTGCCCAGCTACCGACTCAGCCGCGGGAAGACGATCCCCGTGTCAACATGAGTCTCGCGCACCGACTCGATGATAATGAGATCGACGCCGTGTACACAGCTCGCGGGAGCTCCGGGGGAGGCCATCGAGGATGTCTCGTGCCTAGGTGTCGGGTTGATCATCCGGACCGCTGCCGAGGCCGAGGTCGACGCGTTCTTGGACCGGCCCCGGTTGAGCACCCACCGCCGGTGCGGCTCTGCGGACTGGAGGCCGTATAGGCTTTGCCCGTCAAGGTTCTTGCAGAGGCCTGTCGCGACCGGACGGTAGCGACGACTGCAAATAGTTACCTACGAGAGGTTAGGTGCATCCCTCGTCGGGAGGCGGTCAGTCCATGGAGAACGGCTTGCAATCGGTAGGGATTGCCGTGATCGGGATGGCATGCCGATTTCCAGGTGCGTCAAACCCGGCCGAATTTTGGAGAATTCTCCGAGGTGGCGAAGAAGTTACCACCCCGCCGCGCGCTCATAGGTCCCAGCTGGATCCGCTCGGTAGCAGCACAGGTCTTGATCAGCAGCGAGAGGGATACGTAAGCAACGTATCTGATTTCGATGCACATTTCTTCGGCATATCGCCGCGTGAAGCTCGCTCGATGGATCCGCGGCAGCGGTTCGCTCTCGAGCTGACATGGGAATTACTCGAGGCTTCCCTGATGGCGCCCGACAGAATGCATGGAGATCATGCTGCCGTTTATATCGGAGCGATGAACGACGACTATGCGTTGCTTTCCCTCCGCAGTCGCGGAGCCGATCTCGATCATCACTCGTTTGTGGGCCTCAATCGAGGATTAATCGCCAACCGAATTTCATTCGCATTCGGGATGCATGGGCCCAGTTTCACCGTGGATTGCGGTCAATCTTCCTCTCTAGTAGCGGTGCATCTTGCGTGCGAGAGCCTTCGGAGTGGGGAGTCATCGCTGGCGGTCGCAGGAGGGATCCAGCTGAACTTGGCCGCCGAAACCGCGCTTCTCGAGGCGAAGTTCGGTGCTCTGTCGGGTTCGGGCCACACGTATGCATTCGATGAACGCGCCGACGGGTACGTGCGGGGTGAGGGAGGCGGCCTGGTTCTGTTGAAGCCGCTCGATGCGGCGATAGCTGACGGAGATCGGATCCGTGCCGTAATTCGTGGAAGCGTCGTGGGTCATGCCGGCAGGAATGCTGCTGGATTGACCGCGCCTTCCGTTGCGGGACAAGCTGCCGTTCTGCGGCGGGCATACGCTCGCGCAAGCCTCGACAGCGCACAAGTGGATTACGTGGAGTTGCATGGTGCGGGCACCCACCTGGGTGACCCAATCGAGGCGACGGCGCTCGGCCAGCTGTTCGCGGGGCGCGGGGCCCGCCCACTGCACGTGGGTTCTGTGAAGTCGAACATCGGCCACCTCGGCGCCGCCGCTGGCATTGCCGGGCTGCTCAAGACGGTCCTGGCAATGGAAAATGCCGAGATTCCGGCAAGCCTCAATTACTCGCACGGTAATCCTGAAGTTGATCTTGAGAAGCTGGGGCTAAGAGTTAATCGGGCGCTATCACCCTGGCCGGTTGCGGAGGGCCGGCCGCGGCGGGCGGGGGTGTCGTCGTTCGGGATGGGCGGCACCAATGCTCACGTGATTCTCGAGCAGGCTCCACCGCCGACCGAGGTGACCGAAATCGCGGCCCGGACAGGTGATTCGCGTGGTGTGGGGTTATCGGTGGTGCCGTGGGTGCTGGCGGCTAGGTCGGGTGAGGCGCTGGCCGGGCAGGCGGCCCGGTTGCTGGCCTCGGTGCAAGCTGATGAGCGGTTGGATCCGGTGGATGTGGGGTGGTCGTTGGTCGCCACCCGGTCGGTGTTTGAGCATCGGGCGGTGGTGGTGGGGGCTGATCGGCAGCAGTTGATGGCGGGGTTGGCGAGGTTGGCCGACGGCCGGCCGGGTGCCGAGGTGGTGCTGGGTCGGGCCGATTCGGTGGGAAAGACGGTGATGGTGTTTCCCGGCCAGGGTTCGCAGTGGGCGGGAATGGCGGTGCCGTTGTTGGATGCCTCGCCGGTGTTCGCTGACCAGATGCGTTGTTGCGGTGAGGTGTTGGCGGATATTGTGGATTGGTCGCTGCTTGATGTGGTGCAGGGGGTAGAGGGCGCACCGGGGTTGGATCGGGTCGATGTGGTGCAGCCGGTGTTGTGGGCGGTGATGGTGTCGTTGGCCCGGGTATGGCAGTCGGTGGGCGTGGTTCCTGATGCCGTGGTCGGGCATTCACAGGGCGAGATCGCCGCGGCGTATGTGGCCGGGGCGCTGTCGCTGCGGGATGCGGCGGCGGTGGTGGCGTTACGCAGCCGGTTATTGGTGCAGTTGGCCGGCGCGGAGCGGGCGGGTGGAATGGCTGTGGTTTGTCTGCCCGCCACCGAGGTGATGCAACGCTTGGACCGTTGGCCGGGGGCCGTGGTGGTGGCTGCGATCAATGGCCCTAGGACGACGGTTCTTTCCGGTGCGGTGAAGGACCTCAGGAGCATTGTCGTCGAGTGTGGAGAATCTGGAGTTCGAGCGTTTCGGATTCCCTCGAGCGTCTCCGGTCATTCTCCGATGATCGAGCGTTTCAAGGGTGAATTACTCAGGGAGTTAGACGCGATAGAGCCGATGCGGTCGACCGACATCGAATTCTATTCGACAGTCACCGGCGGCTTGGTAGATACGACAGATCTGGACAACAACTACTGGTATCGGAATCTCCGTGAGACCGTCCAGTTCGAGTCCGCGGTCCGTGGGTTGTGGGAAGACGGTTACAACGTGTTCATCGAGCCCAGTCCGCATCCGGTGTTGATCGCCGACATTGAGGACATCGTCGCTGAGGGCGGGGGAGAACCCGTGGGCGCAGTGGTGATTCCGACGTTGGGTCGTGATGACGGTGGGTTGCAACGGTTTTGGATGTCGGTGGGCCAGGCCTACGTTGCGGGTTTGGGCGTGGACTGGTCCGGGGTGTTCGCCGGTAGCGACGCTCGCACGGTGGAGTTGCCGACGTACGCGTTTCAGCGGCAGCGGTTTTGGTTGGCGGCGGCATCGGCGGGGGCCGGGGATGTGCGTGGTGTCGGGTTGGCCGGGGCAGAGCATGCGTTGTTGGGTGCGGTGGTCGAGCGGCCCGATTCCGGTGGGGTGGTGTTGACCGGCCGGCTATCGGTGGGTGTTGACCCGTGGCTGGCCGACTATGCGTTGGCCGGGGTGGTGGTGCTGGCGGGGACGGGTTTTGTGGAGTTGGCCATCCGCGCTGGTGATGAGGTCGGCTGCGCGGTGGTGGAGGAGTTGACGCTGATAGCGCCGCTGGTGCTGCCCGAGGGGGCCGCGGTGCGGGTGCAGGTGGTTGTCTCTGGCCCTGGTAAATCCGGTAGCCGTCAGGTATCGGTGTATTCGAGTGGCGACCAACCCGATGCGGAGTGGGTGTTACATGCCCAGGGCATGCTGGGGGTCAGCCCCGCAGCGGCGTCCTCGGCGGCGGATTTGTCGGTGTGGCCGCCCGCTGGGGCCACCGCCGTCGATGTGACCGGCGCTTATGAGCGACTGGCCGCCCGCGGCTACGGGTACGGTCCGGCGTTTCAAGGGTTGCAGGCGCTGTGGCGGCGGGGGCAGGAAGTCTTTGCCGAGGTCGCCGTGCCCGACGGGGTGGAGGTCGGCGCGTTTGGGATTCATCCGGCCTTGTTGGATGCGGTGTTGCATGCCGGGTTGCTCACAGAGACCGAGCAGGCCGGTGACGTGGTGTTGCCGTTCACCTGGGCGGGAGTGTCGCTGTACGCCACGGGGGCCACCCGGGTACGGGCACGCCTCGCGCCGGCCGGGGACGGCGCGGTGTCTTTGGAGCTGACCGACACCATCGGGTCACCGGTTTTATCGGTGCAGTCATTAGTGGTGCGGCCAATCACCGCACAGCAGTTGGCCTCTGCGGTGACAGCGGCAGGTGGTCAGACACGTCAAGAACTGCTGCAAGTGGTATGGACACCAATCGCCTTGGACCACAGCAGCGTTGATGACCACGGTGGCCCCTCGGTGATCACCTGGGACGAGATGCTGACCGGGGCTGGCGCCCCAGAGACCAACATGGCCGATCGGGATGCGGTGGTGTGGGAATGGAGCAGTAAGGACCAGTCGGGTTCTGGTGGTGGGGTGAGTTCGGTGTATACCGCCACTCATCAGGTGTTAGGGGTGCTGCAATCCTGGCTGGCTGCGGATCGAGCGTCCACGTTGGTGGTGCTGACCCATGGTGCGGTGGGAGTGGCCGGCGAGGATGTCACCGATCTGGCTGGAGCAGCGGTTTGGGGATTGGTGCGTTCGGCGCAAAGCGAGAATCCGGGCCGGATCTTGCTGGTCGATACTGACGCGCCAGTGGATTTGGCCGCGCTGACCGGCAGCGGGGAACCCCAACTGGTGATCCGCACCGGCAACGCTTACGTCGCCCGTCTGGCCCCGAGCACACCTCAACCGCTGCCGCTACCAAACGGGTTGTGGCGGTTGGGAGTCAGAGGTGGGGGGACGTTCGAGGACGTGGTGGCAGAGCCCTGTGCGCGGGCGGAAGCGGCGTTGCGGGTGGGGCAGGTGCGGGTTGAGGTGCGGGCGGTGGGCGTCAATTTCCGCGATGTAGTGATGGCGTTGGGAATGTATCCCGGTCCCGCGGAGCTGGGCGGGGAGGGGGCGGGGGTGGTTGTCGAAGTGGGCCCGGGCGTAAGCGGTGAGGCCGTAGGTGATCACGTGATGGGTTTATTGGGTGCGGCGGGTCCGGAGGCCGTGGTGGACCAGCGGCTGATTGTTCGGGTACCGCCGGGGTGGTCGTTCGCCGAGGCCGCCGGTGTGTCGATGGTGTTTTTGACCGCCTACTACGGGTTGGCGGATTTGGCCGGGGTGCGGGCGGGGGAATCGGTGCTGATCCATGCCGCGACCGGCGGGGTGGGGATGGCGGCCGTGCAGTTGGCGCGGCACTGGGGGATGGAACCTTTTGTCACCGCCAGCCGCGATAAGTGGGACACGTTGCGCGCCATGGGATTCGACGAGGACCATATCGCCGATTCGCGCACGCTGGAGTTTGCGGAGAAATTCTTATCCGCCACCGGAGGGCGCGGGGTCGATGTGGTGTTGAACTCACTGGCCGGCGAGTTTTTGGACGCTTCGCTGCGGTTACTGCCGGGTGGGGGGCGTTTCATCGAGATGGGCAAAGCCGACATCCGCGACCCCCAGGTCGTCGCCCAAACACATCCCGGGGTGTTGTACCGGGCCTTTGACCTGGCTGAGGCCGGCCCGCAGCGCATTGAGCAGATGCTCGCGGAGTTGAGCGGATTGTTTGACACCCACACCGTGCATCAGTTGCCGGTCACTACCTGGGACATCCGGTATGCCCCACACGCCCTCCGGTTCGTCAGTCAGGCTCGGCACATCGGCAAAGTGGTCCTGACCATGCCCGATCAAACCTCCGATGCCCTGGGGGCGGGCACGGTGTTGATTACTGGTGGGACCGGGATGGCCGTGGCGGTGCTGGCCCGGCATGTGGTGCATCGGTATGGGGTGGGTCATGTGGTGCTGGCCAGTCGCCGTGGGGATCGCGCCGAAGGGGCCGGTGAGTTGGTGGCCGAGTTGACCCAGGCCGGTGCCGAGGTGCAGGTGGTGGCCTGTGATGTGGCCGATCGTGACGCGGTGGCAGCGTTGTTGGCGGGACTGCCCGCGCAGTACCCGCCGTTGACCGCGGTCATACACGCCGCCGGGATGATCGATGACGCGGTGATCACCTCGTTGACGCCTGACCGGATCGATACGGTGTTGGCGGCCAAGGTCGATGGGGCGTGGAACCTACATGAGTTGACCCGGGATCTGAACCTGTCGATGTTTGTCATATTTTCCTCGCTGGCCGGCACGGTGGGCTCTCCAGGGCAAGGCAATCACGCGGCGGCCAACGCTTTCCTGGATGGGTTGGCCACTCACCGGCGCGCGGCCGGGCTCCCGGCGGTATCGATGGCGTGGGGATTCTGGGAACAAGCCAGCACCATGACCAAACACCTCAAGGGTCGTGACCTGACCCGAATGAGCCATAGCGGTGTGGCGGCGATGACAACCGATCAAGCGCTGGAGTTGTTTGACACCGCGCTCATCGTTAATCACCCCACCGTGGTGGCCGCCCGCCTGGACCGCACCGCACTGGCCAACCCCACCCTCAGCACCCGGTTACCGCCGCTGTTTAACCAGCTGGTCCGCCACCCCCTGCGGCGGCTGGTCACCACCGAGGCGACCGCAGTCAAATCGGCGCTGGCCCAACGACTCCACGGACTGACCCTCGACCAACAACACGACCTACTACTCGACCTGGTGCGTTCACACATCGCGGTTGTGCTGGGCCACTCCAACCCTCAGACCATCGACCCGGACAGGGCGTTCCAGGAGTTGGGCTTTGACTCGCTGACCGCTGTCGAGATGCGGAACCGGCTGAAAACTACTACTGGCCTGGCGCTTTCACCGACGCTGATCTTCGACTACCCGAACTCCGCCGCGCTGGCTGGTTACATGCACCGAGAACTCGTCGCCACATCGGACCAACACAACCCGGCCGCTGCGCCCGGGGAAGTCGAAATCCAGCGCGTTGTGGGGTCGATTCCGGTAAAGCGCCTTCGGCAGGCGGGAGTTTTAGAACTGTTGCTCGCGTTGGCAAATGAAGCCGACGGCAACGGGCAGGCGGCAG
>JARLGS010000013.1 GCA_031292695.1 Mycobacterium sp.
CAGAAGGTCGCGGGTTACTCCGGGGTGTGGTTCGAGGCTCGGGCCGCAAACGCCCCCCACGACCGCTTGGGCGGTGGCGCCCACCCCCCGGCCCAACGCCCGCCCGCCCGGCTCAACCAGCAGCAGCTCGACGAGGTGCAGCGGCACCACCGGGTCGCCGATGTGCTGCCGCTGACACCGGTTCAACAGGGCCTGCTGTTCCACGCGACGACCGCGCAGGGCAGCGACGATCTGTATGCGGGGCAGCTGGACATCGGCATCACCGGCCGGATCGACGCCGACCGTCTGCATGGGGCGGTGCGCGCCGTGGTCGCCCGGCACCCGAACCTGGTGGCGAGCTTCCACCCACGGTTCGGCCAGCCGGTGCAGGTGATCCCGGCCGACCCGGAAACTGCCTGGCGCCACCTCGAACTCGACGTCGACACTGACGAGGAGATTCAGCGCATCTGCGCGGCCGAGCGCGCTGCGGTGTGCGATCTCGCCGGCCGGCCGCCTTTCCGGGCCGCGCTGATCCGGGTCGCGCCCGACCGCTACCGGTTCGTGCTGACGAACCACCACATCGTGCTCGACGGCTGGTCGATGCCGATCCTGCTGGGCGAGATATTCGCCGGCTACTACGGGCATCGGCTGCCCGCGACGACGCCGTTCCGCAACTACGTCAGCTGGCTGGCGGAGCGGGACCACGACGCGGCCCGTGCCGCGTGGGGTGGGCTGCTGCACGGCTTCGACACGCCGACACTGGTCGGCACCGGTGACGCGGCCGGGCCAGGTCCGCGGGCCGTCGATACGTTCACCCTGCCCGAGGACATCTCCAGGGCTGTCAGCGAATTGGCGCGGTCCCGGCGCACCACCGCGAACACCGTGCTGCAGGCGGCCTACGCGCAACTGCTGTGCTGGTTGACCGGCCGGCATGACGTCGTGTTCGGCACCACGGTGTCGGGCCGGCCGGCCGAGGTGGCCGGCGCCGACTCCATGGTCGGCCTGTTCATCAACACCCTGCCGGTCCGCGCCGACATCACCGCGACCACCACCGCGGCGGAGCTGCTGGATCAGCTGCAAGGCGAGTACAACGACACTCTCGACCATCAGCACCTGGCACTGGGCGAGATTCACCGCGTCACCGGCCAGGACCAGCTGTTCGACACGCTGTTCGCCTTCGAGAACTACCCGGTGGACACCGAGGCGCTCTCGGCAGAGGCTGAGTTGACCGTCACCGACGTCGCCACCCACGAGTCCACTCACTACCCCCTCACGGTGCAGGCCCAGCCCGGCCGCGAATTCACCATCCGGGTCGAGTACGACACCGCCGTGTTCGGCGGTGCCGACATCGCGGAGCTGATCGAGCGGTTGCACCGGTTGCTGCGGGCCATGACTACCGATCCGGGCCGGCCGTTGTCGTCGATCGGGGCACTGGGCAGTGGCGAGCGGGCCCAGCTGGATCGCTGGGGCGGGCGCGCTGTGCTGACCGAAACTGTTGCCGTGGAGACGATTCCGGCGTTGTTCGCCGCCCAGGTCGCGCGTACCCCCGACGCAGTGGCCCTGGTGTACCAGACGTCGTCGTGGACCTACCGAGAGCTGGACGAGGCGGCCAACCGCCTGGCGCAGCTATTGGCGGCGAACGGCGCGCGCCCGGGACAGACTGTCGCGCTGCTGTTCTCGCGTTCGGCCGAGACGATCATGGCGATCCTGGCGGTGCTCAAGACCGGGGCGGCGTACCTACCGATCGACCCGGCACTGCCGGCGGAGCGGATCGAGTTCATGCTCGGCGATGCGGCGCCGGCCGCGGTGTTGACTACTGCCGAGTTGGCGGATCAGGCAGGCGGGCTGGGCGTGCCGGTCGTCGACGTGGCCGACAGTCACTTCGAAAGCCCCTCCACTGAAACCCTTTCCGGGCCGCATCCCGAGGACATCGCGCACGTCATCTACACCTCCGGAACCACCGGGGTGCCCAAGGGCGTGGCGGTCACCCACCGCAACGTCACTCAGCTGTTCGACGGGCTGGACATCGGCATCGATTTGGCTCCGGGGCAGGTGTGGACGCAGTTCCATTCGTACTCGTTCGACTTCTCGGTGTGGGAGATGTGGGGCGCGCTGCTGCACGGCGGACGCCTGGTGGTGGTACCCGATGCGGTGGCTCGCTCGGCAGATGAGTTCCACGCCTTGCTCGTTCGCGAAGGCGTCACGGTGCTCGCCCAGACCCCGTCGGCGGTGAGCATGCTGTCGCCGGAGGGTCTGGAGTCGACGGCGCTGCTGATCGGTGCCGAAGCGTGCCCGCCGGAACTGGTCGACCGGTGGGCCCCGAACCGAACGATGCTCAACGTCTACGGTCCCACCGAGACCACCATGTGGGTATCCAAGAGCGCACCGTTGGTCGCAGGTTCCGGTGCGCCGCCGATCGGTTCGCCGGTGCCGGGCGCCGCGCTGTTCGTGCTCGACGATTGGCTCCGGCCGGTGCGGCCCGGCGCGGTCGGCGAAGTGTATGTGGCAGGCCGCGGTGTCGGGGTCGGCTACTGGGGCCGATCCCCTTTGACCGCAACATGTTTCATCGCGTGCCCGTTCGGGGCGCCCGGGTCCCGGATGTACCGCACCGGTGACCTGGCGTCGTGGGGACGCGACGGGCAGCTGCGCTACCTGGGCCGCGCCGATGAACAGGTCAAGATCCGCGGGCATCGCATCGAACTGGGTGAGGTGCGTTCGGCGCTGGCCGCGGTGGACGGTGTCGAGCAAGCGGTGGTGATCGCCCGCGATGACCGCGCCGGCGGCAAGCGGCTGGTCGGCTACCTCACCGGCACCGCCGACCCGGCGCAGGCGCGCGCGACACTGACCCAGCGACTGCCGGGCTATATGGTCCCGGCGGCCATAGTCAACCTTGTCGGCCTGACTGAGTTACCCATGACGGTCAACGGCAAGCTCGACACCCGGGCCCTGCCGGAACCGGAATACGCTGCGGGCGCGTACCGCGCGCCGGGCAGCCTCACCGAGGAAAACCTCGCCGGCGACTACGCGCAGGTGCACGGGGACGAGCACGACCCACGCGCCCCCACCCACCGCCCCCCCCCCCCC
>JARLGS010000164.1 GCA_031292695.1 Mycobacterium sp.
GCACTACCGTGCTGCGGATGCCGTTGACGCATTCCTCCATGTTCAGCGAGTGGCTCATCGCCACCACACCGTGCTTGGCGGCAATGTAGCCGGGTCCGCTGAGTGCACTGATGAAGCGGCCGGCCATGCTGGCCGTGATGATCACCGACCCGTCCTGCTGGGCCCGCATGGTCGGCAGCACCGCGGTGATGCAATAGAACACGCTGGTGAGGTTGCCCTCGATCAGCGTGTCCACGCCCTCGGACGTCAACTGCGCCCAGGCACGCGGCGCGATGTTGGTGCCAGCGTTGGCCACCAGGATGTCCAGCCGGCCGAATTTCTGCACGATCCGCCCGGCGATGGCCTGCACCTGATCGGATTTGGTCAGGTCGACGGGCTCGACGGTGGCGGCGGCGCCGATCCGACCGGCCACGGATTCCAGCTTGCCGCGGGTGCGGCCCGAGAGCACGACCGTGGCCCCCGCGCCGGCCAGGGCGATCGCCGCCGCCTCGCCGATACCGCTGCCCGCCCCGGTCACCCAGGCGACCTTGCCCTCGAGCTGCTTCATGCCTGCCCCTCCTTGGCCCTGTCTTGTCGCGCGTGCCGCATCGTGGTGCATTGCCGGCGCAGCCGACGGCGCGAGAAAACATGAAAATCACCGGAATAGAAACCCTCTGCGCCGACGCCGGCTGGCGGACCTTCTCGTTCCTCAAGGTCACCACCGATAGCGGCATCACCGGGTGGTCCGAGTTCGCCGACAACGAAAGCTTCGGCAGCCCCGGTGTCGCGCGGGTCATCGAGGCGCTGGCGCCGAGCGTCATCGGCCGCGACCCGCGCCCGACCGAACAGGTGATTGCCACCCTGCGCATCCTTACCCAGCACGCCGCGCTCAGCGGGCTGACCCACCTGGCCATCGCGGCGATCGAGAACGCGCTGCTCGACATCAAGGGCAAGGACCTCGGTGTGCCGGTCTACGCGCTGTTCGGCGGACCCGTGCGCGAGCGCCTAGCCACCTACTGGTCGCATGCCGGCACCTACCGTGTGCGCAACGCTGCCATGATCGGGATGCCGGAGCTGCGCAGCTACGACGACCTGGCGCGGCACGGTGCGGAAATCCGCGACCGCGGCTTCAAGGCGCTGAAGACCAACCTGATGCCGAGCGTGGCGGGCCGGCTGACTGGCTTCGCCCCCGGCTTCGGGCGGACCCCGGGCTGGCCGGAACTGAACTGGAACGAGACCGCCGTGCGCGGCGCCGCCGATAC
>JARLGS010000165.1 GCA_031292695.1 Mycobacterium sp.
GGTACCACGTGGTCGCTGCGTTCCAGACCCACCACCTGCTCGGCGAAGCGGGCGACCACCCCGAGATGCTCGGTTAGGTTTGCAGAATGACTGCACCGCAGCGCGAATTCGACATCGTTCTCTATGGCGCCACCGGCTTCGTCGGGAAACTCACCGCCCAATATCTGGCTCAGCACGGCGGGCCGGCGCGGATCGCGCTGGCCGGTCGGTCGTTGGACCGGCTGACCGCGGTCCGGGACTCGCTGGGTCCGGCTGCCCAGGGTTGGGCACTCATCGAAGCCGACGCGTCGTCGCAGGCGACGTTGGACGCGATGGCGGCTCGGACCCGGGTGGTGGTGACCACGGTCGGTCCTTACCTCAAGTACGGACTGCCGCTGGTAGCCGCGTGTGCCGCAGCCGGTACCGACTATGCCGATCTCACCGGCGAGAGCCTCTTCATCCGGGAGAGCATCGACCTGTTCCACAAGCAGGCTGCGGACACCGGCGCACGGATCGTGCACTCCTGCGGATTCGATTCCATCCCTTCGGATCTCACCGTCTACGCGCTGTACAAGGCCGCGCAGGCGGACGGGGCCGGTGACCTCACCGACACGGATTTCGTGCTGCGCGGGTTCTCCGGCGGGGTCTCCGGCGGCACCGTCGCCTCGATGATCGAGCTCTTTTCGTTGACGTCCGATGACCCCGAGCTGCGTCGGATCATGGAGGACCCCTACACGCTGACCACCGATCGCGCTGCTGAGCCGGAACTGGGCCACCAGTCCGACACGCCATGGCGTCGCGGCCGGGACATCGCTCCGGAACTCGCCGGGATTTGGACCGGTGCGTTCGTCATGGGCGTGGCCAACACGCGCATCGTGCGGCGCACCAACGCGCTGCTGGACTGGCACTACGGCCGTCGATTCCGGTACTCGGAGAACATGAGCCTGGGGTCGTCGCCCATCTCACCGGTGGCATCGGCGCTGGGTACGGCCGTGAACGCGGCGGTCATGGGGCTCGGCAGCCGGTTCTTCAACAAGCTGCCCCGCGGCCTGGTCGAGCGAGTCGTACCGAAGCCCGGCACCGGGCCAAGCGAGCAGGCTCGCGACAACGGCTACTACCGCGTCGAGACGTACACGCGGACCACGACGGGTAAGCGGTACCGCGCCGTGATGGCCCAGCAGGGCGATCCGGGCTATAAGGCCACCGCGGTGCTGCTGGGGGAGTGCGGGCTGGCGCTGGCCCTCGACCGCGACCGGTTATCGGATCTGCACGGGGTGCTCACGCCGGCCGCGGCGATGGGTGACGTGCTGCTGACCCGGCTGCCGGCGGCGGGGGTCACGCTGGAGACTGAACCGCTGGGGCGCTGATTCCCGCACGTGGCGCGGAACCCCTGTGCCGTTCACCCGACCGGGATAGTGTCGGCCGCGAGGTACTTCACACATCCTGGTGACGAAGGGGGACATGCCATGGCGGGTCTTGACGATCTGTTCAATCAGATTCCGACACAACAGATTGCGAATCAGGTCGGTGCGGATGAAGGCGAGGTGAACAGCGCCATCCACACGTTGGTTCCGCTGTTGGTCGGTGGCCTGCAGCACAACGCGCAGGATCCGGAACACGCCTCGGACATCGAGGACGCCGCCAACAACCACGCGGCCAGCGGCCTGCTGGACGGTGGCGTCAACGTCGATCAGGTTGACCAGAACGGCGGCGCTGATGCCATCTCGCGGATCTTCGGCGGCAACAGCACCGACCAGGTGGCGGCGGCACTGGCCGGTGGCGGCGCGGGCAACAGCGGCCTGATCCAGAAGCTGCTGCCGATCCTGGCGCCGATCGTGCTCGCCTATATCGGCAAGCAACTCGGTGGCGGGCAGGGACAAGCGCAGCCGCAGGCGCGGGCCGGTGGCGGCGGACTCGGCGATGTGCTGGGCGGCATTCTCGGCGGGGCACTCAGCGGCGGAGGTGCGGCCGGCGGTAACAACCCGCTGGGTGGCATTCTCGGGAACGTGCTGGGCGGGGCCTTGGGTGGCGGTTCCGGCAACTCGGGCAACAATCCGCTCGGCGAGATCCTCGGCGGTCTGCTGGGCGGCCGTAAGTAGGTCACCAGATCGGGCTGTCACCAGGCCCCAGCGAACAGCCAAAAATGTGCCCAAATCGTGGACTTTCCGGGCACATTTACGTCTGCTCGCGCGGCTTACCTAGAATTGGCCGGTGACTGCCAGCGTTTCACCTGATCCCGCCGCCGCCGACGATACTGTCGCCGCGGCCAACGCCCTGCCCAAGTCGTGGGATCCGAGCGCGGTAGAAAGCGACATGTACCAGGGCTGGGTCGACGCGGGGTACTTCACCGCCGACCCGTCCAGCGACAAGCCTGCGTATTCGATTGTGCTGCCGCCGCCGAACGTGACCGGCAGCCTGCACATGGGCCACGCCCTTGACCACACCCTGATGGATGCGCTGACCCGGCGTAAGCGGATGCAGGGCTACGAGGTGCTGTGGCTGCCGGGCATGGACCACGCCGGCATCGCAACCCAGACGCTGGTCGAGAAGCAGCTGGCCGCTGAGGGCAAGACCAAGGAGGACTTCGGCCGCGAGGGCTTCCTGGAGAGGGTCTGGGAGTGGAAGCGCGAGTCCGGCGGCACCATCGGTGGCCAGATGCGTCGCCTCGGCGACGGCGTGGACTGGAGCCGCGACCGGTTCACCATGGACGAAGGTCTGTCCAGGGCCGTCCGCACCATTTTCAAGCGGCTGTATGACGCCGGCCTGATCTACCAGGCCGAGCGACTGGTGAACTGGTCGCCGGTGCTCCAGACCGCGATCTCCGACCTCGAGGTGAAGTACGACGACGTCGAGGGCGAACTGGTGTCGTTCCGGTACGGCTCGTTGGACGACGCCGAGCCACACATGGTGGTGGCCACCACCCGGATCGAGACCATGCTCGGTGACACCGCGATCGCGGTGCACCCCGACGACGACCGGTACCGCGCGCTGGTCGGCAGCACCCTGCCGCACCCGTTCCTGGATCGCGACATCATCATCGTGGCCGACGAGCACGTCGACCCCGAATTCGGCACCGGCGCAGTCAAAGTCACCCCCGCGCACGATCCGAATGACTTCGAGATCGGGCTGCGGCACAACCTGCCGATGCCGTCCATCATGGACACCAAGGGCGCGATCACCGGTACCGGAACCGAATTCGACGGTATCGACCGGTTCGAGGCGCGGGTCAAGGTGCGGGAGAAACTGGCCGCCGAAGGCCGGATCGTTGCCGAGAAGCGGCCCTACCTGCACAGCGTCGGGCATTCCGAGCGCACCGGCGAGCCCATCGAGCCGCGGCTGTCGATGCAGTGGTGGGTCCGGGTGGAGTCGCTGGCCAAGGCCGCCGGCGATGCAGTGCGGCACGGCGACACCGTGATTCACCCGACCAGCCTGGAACCGCGCTGGTTCTCCTGGGTCGACGACATGCACGACTGGTGCATCTCCCGCCAGCTCTGGTGGGGGCACCGCATCCCGATCTGGCACGGACCCGACGGCGAGACCGTGTGCGTCGGCCCGGACGAGGAACCGCCCGCCGGCTGGGAACAGGACCCCGACGTGCTGGACACCTGGTTCTCGTCGGCGCTGTGGCCCTTCTCCACCATGGGTTGGCCGGAGAAGACTCCGGAACTTGAGAAGTTCTATCCGACAACGGTTCTCGTCACCGGGTACGACATCCTGTTCTTCTGGGTAGCCCGGATGATGATGTTCGGCACCTTCGTGGCCGATGATCCGGTGCTCGACGGCGCTGGGGTGCCGTTCCGGAACGTCTTCCTGCACGGCCTGATCCGGGATCAGTTCGGCCAGAAGATGAGCAAGTCGAAGGGCAATGGCATCGACCCGCTGGACTGGGTCGAGATGTTCGGCGCCGACGCGCTGCGCTTCACGCTGGCCCGCGGGGCCAGCCCCGGCGGTGACCTGTCCATCGGTGAGGACCATGCGCGTGCATCCCGCAACTTCGCCACTAAGCTGTTCAACGCAACGCGTTTCGCGATGATGAACGGAGCAGCACCGGCAGCACTGCCAGAAGCGGCCGAGCTCACCGACGCCGACCGCTGGATTCTGGGTCGGCTGGGCGAGGTCCGCGTCGAGGTCGACAACACGCTGGAACGCTACGAGTTCAGCCGCTCCTGTGAGGCGCTGTACCACTTCGCCTGGGACGAGTTCTGTGACTGGTACCTGGAACTCGCGAAAGCCCAGCTGTTCGAAGGCGGTTCGCGCGCCGAACACACCAAGGCTGTGCTGGCCGCGGTGCTCGACGTGCTGCTCAAACTGCTGCACCCGGTGATGCCGTTCGTTACCGAGGCGCTGTGGAAGTCGTTGACCGGTGGCGAGTCCGTGGTGATTGCGGACTGGCCGCAGCCGTCCGGCATCGAGCTGGATCAGCTTTCCGCGCAACGCATCACCGATATGCAGAAGCTGATCACCGAGGTGCGAAGGTTCCGCAGCGACCAGGGTCTGAACGACCGGCAGAAGGTCCCGGCCCGGTTGGTCGGGATCGGCGAGGCCGATCTGGACGCCCAGGTGGCCGCGGTCACCTCGCTGGCCTGGCTGACCGAACCGGCCGACGGCTTCAATCCCTCTGCGGCCGTGGAGGTTCGCTTGACCCAGGGCACCGTCGTGGTCGAGGTGGACACCTCGGGCACCGTGGACGTCGCCGCCGAACGCCGCCGGCTGGAGAAGGACCTGGCTGCTGCGCACAAGGAACTCGCCCAGACCGCAGGCAAATTGGGCAACGATGCGTTCCTGGCCAAGGCTCCCGAGGACGTGGTCGCCAAGATCCAGGCCCGCGAACAACTGGCGCAGGAGGAGGTCGACCGGATCAACGCCCGGCTGGCCGGCCTTCCGTCCGCATGACCACGCCGACGCCCGACGAGATCGCCGAGCTGCTGCAGGTCGAGCATCTGCTCGACCAGCGGTGGCCGGAAACCAAGATCGAACCGAGTACCGCGCGGATCGTCGCACTGCTGGAGATGCTCGGCTCGCCGCAGCGCGGCTACCCGAGCATCCATGTGGCCGGCACCAACGGCAAGACGTCGGTGACCCGCATGATCGACGCGCTGCTGACGGCTTTCAGCCGCCGCACCGGCCGGACCACCAGCCCGCACCTGCAGGCTGCGACCGAGCGCATCGCGATTGACGGAAAGCCCATCAGCCCAGCGCAATACGTGGCCACTTACACCGAGATCGAGCCGTTCGTGGAGATTGTCGACAGGCAGTCCGAGGCCGGCGAGCTGGGCGACCCGGGCCCGAAGATGAGCAAGTTCGAGGTGCTCACCGCCATGGCCTTCGCGGCGTTCGCCGATGCACCCGTCGACGTGGCGGTCATCGAGACCGGGCTGGGTGGCCGGTGGGATGCCACCAACGTGGTCGACGCCCCGGTGGCGGTGATCACCCCGATCAGCTTGGACCACACCGACTTTCTCGGTGACACCATCGCCGCGGTCGCGGGGGAGAAGGCGGGCATCATCGCCCGTCAGCAGCCCGACCTGGTGCCTGCCGGCACCGACCCCAGTACCGTCGTGGTGATCGGCCGCCAGCCTACCGAGGCCATGGAAGTACTGATGGCACAGGCGGTCACTGCCGATGCCGCGGTGGCCCGGGAGGACGCCGAGTTCGCGGTCCGCGGCCGGCAGGTCGCGGTGGGGGGACAGGTGCTGGAATTGCAGGGTCTCGGCGGCGTGTATTCCGACATCTTCCTGCCGCTGCACGGCGAACATCAGGCACACAATGCAGTGCTGGCCCTGGCCGCGGTGGAGGCGTTCTTCGGTGCCGGTGCCGACCGTCAGCTCGACATCGACACCGTGCGGGCAGGTTTCGCCGCGGTGACCAATCCCGGTCGCCTGGAACGGATGCGCAGCGCCCCAACGGTTTTCATCGATGCAGCGCATAACCCGGCCGGTGCTGCCGCGTTGGCCGACGCGTTGGAGTCGGAGTTCGAATTCCGGTTCCTGGTGGGCGTCATCTCGGTCATGGCGGACAAGGACGTGGACGGCATTCTCACCGCGCTGGAGCCGGCGTTCGACCTGGTGGTCGTCACCCATAACGGTTCGCCGCGGGCCATGGACATCGAATCGCTGGCCGCGCTGGCCGAGGAGCGCTTCGGCCCGGAACGGGTGGTCACGGCGGCCACGCTGTCCGACGCCATCGAGGCGGCGACCGCTCTGGTGGAGGAGTCCGGCAACGACTACGGATCGTCCGACGGTTTCTCGGGCGCCGGCATGGTGATCACCGGCTCGGTGGTGACCGCGGGTGCGGCCAGGACCCTGTTCGGAAAGGACCCGGCGTGAGTGCAGCGAGTAGCGAAGGCGGATCGCGCATCGACCAGCCGCAGCAGCCCGACCCGTGGAAGAGCTTCCGCGGGGTCATGGCCGGCACCTTGATCCTGGAAGCGATCGTGGTGCTGCTGGCACTGCCGGTGGTGTCGGTATTCCACGGCGGCCTCACCGTCCTCAGCGGTGGCTACCTGATCGGCATGGCGATTGTGCTGATCCTGTTCTCCGGGCTGCAGGGCCGGTCCTGGGCGCTGTCGGCCAACATCGGGCTGCAGTTCGTCGTGATCGCCGGCGCCTTCATCGACGTGTTGATCGGCGTCGTCGGGATCATCTTCCTGGCGGTCTGGCTGCTGATCGCGTACCTGCGGGCCGAGGTCAAGCGCCGGCAGGACCGCGGACTGCTGCCCGGGCAACAACCTGATTCGGACTGACCGGCGGCGCCGGCTGTGCCACGATCGGACCGTGATCACCCGTTGGGTGTGGTCGGCGGTGACTGTTTCAGTGTGTGTTGCGGCGACCACGGTTGGGCTCTGGCCGGCGCCGGTCAGAGCTGATGGCTGCGCCGATGTCGCACTGATCTTCGCCCGGGGCACCGGCGAGGTGCCTGGGCTCGGCCGTGTCGGCCAGGCGCTGGCCGACGCCCTGGCAGCGCGGTTGGGTGACCGGACGTTGAGCACGTACGGGGTGAATTATCCGGCCAGCATCAACTTCCTGACGACCGCGGACGGTGCGAACGATGCCGCTGCGAACATCGCCGCAACAGTGGCACAGTGCCCGGTCACGAGGGTCGTGCTGGGTGGTTTCTCGCAGGGCGCCGCGGTCGTGGCGATGCTTGCCGGTGTCAATTCGCTGGGAAACACCGTTGGCAATCTCGGCTCGGCACCACCGCTGCCGCGTTCGCTCGCCGACCGGGTAACAGCCGTTGCAGTGTTCGGTGGCCCGGCAGCGCGATTCGGGACCCCGTTGTCGACTTCTGGCGCCTTAGCCGGCCGGGCCATCGACCTGTGTGCCGCCGATGATCCGATCTGCGTATCCGGCGGGCGGAGCCGCGCGGCGCACAACAGCTACGAGTTCCCGCCCTTCCCCGACCAGGCCGCAGACTTCGTGGCGGGATTGGTGTAGTCACCGGACGCCGTTGCCGACCGTCCGTTACTGACCGGTACGCTGTCCGCCGTGACTGAGCGGACCCTGGTTTTGATCAAGCCCGACGGCGTGCAGCGCCACCTGATCGGCGAAATTATCGGCCGGATCGAGCGCAAGGGCCTGACCTTCGCAGCTCTCGAGCTGAAGAACGTCAGCGTCGAGCTGGCGACCAAGCACTATGCCGAGCACGAGGGCAAGCCCTTCTTCGGCGACCTCCTGGAATTCATCACCTCCGGCCCGGTTGTCGCGGCGATCGTCGAAGGCCCGCGTGCCGTCGCCGCGTTCCGGCAGATCGCCGGCGGTACCGACCCGGTGGAGAAGGCCGCGACCGGCACCATCCGCGGTGATCTGGCCCTCATCACCCAGGACAACCTGGTCCACGGCTCTGATTCTCCGGAGTCCGCGGCCCGCGAAATCGCGCTGTGGTTCCCCGGTAGCTGAAGCTACCGGCGGGACCTCGTCGGAGATTGGCCGACGATGTGGGATACTGGCTTACGGGTGACCTGATTCATACCAGGAGCGGGCGCCCGGATGAAGACTTAGACGAGCGCGACCACCCGGTGTGATCCGGGTGTGGCGCCGACCGTCCAGCCATCATTCAGCCAGGCACCGAGGGCTCCCTGTGGGTCGCTAGGTGCGAGACCACAACAAGCTCGGGAGAAGTTCCCCGAGCCAATAGCGGAAGCCCTCGCGTGGCCGCGTCGCAGGACGCGCCCGGGGGCTTGAGGAGAATACGTGGCCGACGATGCCCAACCCGATGCCCAACCCGAAGACGCCAACCGCCCCGCGGAGCTGGTAGAGCTTCCCGAGCGCCTGAGGATCTTCTCGCTGGCCCGAATCATCGGGACGACCAGCAAGAAGATCACCGAGGCACTGGCCGGTGTAGACGGCCGACCCCGCAACCCGGCTTCCACAGTGACTCGTGCCGAGGCCGAGCGGGTGCGCGACCTGCTGGGCCTCAGTGCACCGGCAGCCGTCGAGTCCGCGGACCACGCGCCCGAGGCGCCGGCAGCGGAAGCCGTCGTCGATGACGAGCCTGCCGAAGTCCTCGTCGAAGCCGTCGACGTGGCGGAAGCGGCCGTCGAGATCGCCCGAGAGGCGGCCGCCGAACCTGCCGACGTGGTGCCCGACGGCGACGAGCCGGAGTCCCGGCTGATGCTGGAGACCGTTCCGGCGCCCGCTGCCGAACCTGCCGACTACCTGCCGCTGTTCGTGGCACCGCAGCCGGTGACGTTCCGGCCGCCCGCTGAACCCGACGACTTCGCCGATGACGACAGCTCCGATGACGGAGCCGACGGCACCGACGATGGTGGCGAAGATGGCACCGACGAAGACGGCGACCGGCCCGCGAACCGTCGTCGCCGTCGTGGCCGTCGCGGCCGCGGCCGGGGTCGCGGCGAGCAGAACAGCGACGACGCGCCCGAGGACGCCGGTGAGTCGCAGGACGACTCGACCGACAGTGACGAGGACGCCGACAGCGACACCGATGAGGACGCTGGCGACGAGGACGCGGCCGCGTCCGACGGTGCCAGCCGTCGTCGCCGTCGTCGCCGTCGCCGCAAGTCCGGCAGCGGAGCCGGTGACGAGGCCGATGGCGAACCCGGTTCGCCGGACGATCCGCCCAACACCGTGGTGCATGAACGGGCGCCGCGCGCCAAGTCGGACAACAACGAAATCCAGGGCATCACCGGGTCGACCCGGCTGGAGGCCAAGCGTCAGCGCCGCCGCGACGGCCGTGACGCGGGCCGCCGCCGGCCGCCGATCCTGAGCGAGGCCGAGTTCCTGGCCCGTCGCGAAGCGGTCGAGCGGGTGATGGTGGTGCGGGACAAGATCCGCACCGAACCGCCGCACGAGGGCGCCCGATATACCCAGATCGCGGTGCTGGAAGACGGCGTCGTGGTCGAGCATTTTGTGACATCGGCCGCTTCAGCGTCTTTGGTTGGCAACATCTACCTCGGCATCGTGCAGAACGTGCTGCCGTCGATGGAGGCGGCGTTCGTCGACATCGGCCGGGGCCGTAACGGCGTGCTGTATGCGGGTGAGGTCAACTGGGAGGCCGCGGGCCTCGGTGGCAACAACCGCAAGATCGAGCAGGCGCTCAAGCCCGGTGACTACGTCGTCGTGCAGGTCAGCAAGGATCCCGTCGGTCACAAGGGCGCCCGGCTGACCACGCAGGTGTCGTTGGCCGGCCGCTACC
>JARLGS010000166.1 GCA_031292695.1 Mycobacterium sp.
AAGATGATCGAGATCGGTCGGCCGTCGCGGCTGTCCGGTGCCGGCTTCTACGAGTACGTCGACGGCAAGCGCGTTGGCCTGTGGCCGGGGCTGAAGGAGACCTTCAACTCTGGATCTGTGTCAATCCCGTTGCAGGACATGATCGATCGCATGCTGTTCGCCGAGGCGATCGAGACCCAGAAGTGCCTCGACGAGGGCGTGCTGACCTCGACCGCGGACGCGAACATCGGCTCGATCCTGGGTATCGGCTTCCCGCCGTACACCGGTGGTTCGGCTCAGTTCATCGTCGGCTACCAGGGCGAGCTCGGTGTCGGCAAGGAGGCCTTCGTGGCCCGGGCCAAGGAACTGGCCGCCAAGTACGGCGACCGCTTCCTGCCGCCCGCCTCGCTGGAGAGCTAGTCACCACTCCTCGCGGAAAGTCCCCCCGCAAGCGGGAGGTACCCCCAGCAAAACTGCCCCTCTTCAATCGAAGAGGGGCAGTTTTGTGTCTGCTCGGCAGATCAGCGCGCGGGGTTCGTGTAGACCCGGGTGGGGGAGATCAGGACCGCGGCCCGGCGCTCCTCGCGCATGACGCGGTCGTACGTGTCCCAGTCGTCGTGGGTGCCCCCAGCCGCGACGAAGACCGTGCGGAGCAGCAGCCGCAGGCTTTCGGCGTCGATGTCCGGGTCGTCGGGGCCGATGATCTCGGCAGTGCCCTCGACCGTCACCCATTGCCAGCCGGCGCGGGCGACGGTGGTGACCCGCGGATCGGCGCGCAGGTTGCGCAGCTTGCGTGCTGCTCCGATGGCGACGAGCGCGACGATGGGTTGACCGGTTCGGGGGTGGGCCATCACGCCCGCATTGACCACCGAGGACTGGATGCTGCCGTCATTGCGCAGGGTGTTCAGTGTGCACAGGCCGTGGTCGAGTGCCGACAGCTCGGCGAACGCGGAAACATCGGTCACGTGGAAAACGGTACGCGCGATGTCCGGGTGGGTCAGTCCCGCCGGGCGAACAGGTAGTACCGCGCCGGGTTCTTTCCGTTGTGATCCATGGCCGGCTCGTCACCGCTGGACAGCAGCGTCCACCCGATCGAGAACCGCCGCTGGACTTCCGCCGGATCGATCCCGGGGACGCCGAACGAGCCTCCCGGGATGAACCCCACGATCAGTAGCCGCGCCTCCGGGGCAGCCACCGCGGTCACCTCGCCCACGTAGGCGTCGCGGTCGTCGGGGCTCATACCGTGCAGGCAGCCGGTGTCGATGATCAGCGCGAAATCTGCGCCGATGCCCTGGGTGGTCAGCCGGGTGGCGTCGGCCTGGTCGAACCGCACCGCGATCTGCTGCGCCGCGGCCTTGGCCCGGGCCTTCTCCACCGCAGTGGCGACGAAGTCCACGCCGGTGACCGCCCAGCCGAGTCTGGCCAGGTACAGCGCGCTGTCGCCGGTGCCGCAGCCGATGTCGAGCGCGGCACCGGGCTTCAGCGCCGCGTCACCCTCGACCAGCGCACGCAAGCTGGTGGCTAGCGGATGGCCGTCCCACGGGGTGAAGCCGAGCCGGTAGAAGACTCGGAACAAACGCTGTCGGGAAGCCATGGCATCACAGCGCCCCTAGGTCGGCCGACAGCCAGTGCGCAGGGTCGATCGTGACGACAACGCTGGGGCCGTGCTCGCGCCGGGCGACCTCCAGGTACGCCGGGGCCTTCTCCTTGCCGAGGTACCGTTCGGCCATCTCGACCATCATTTCGTCGGTCCCCGGCTGAACGCTGAGCACCGGACCGTCGACCGCGACGTAGCGGACCGTCGGCTCAAGGCGTTCGGCCATCAGCGACACGTGACCCGCAGCCTCGATCAGCCGGTGCTTGCGGGAGTTGAGCCCGGTCAGCAGCCAGAGCTTGCCGCCGGGCGAGTACTGGTACCAGATCGGCACCGTCAGTGGGCCGCGGTCCGGGCCGGCGTTGACCGACAAGGCCCCGATGTGTGGTTCGGCCAGAAATTGTTCGCGTTCGTCCTTGGAAAGCGCCATGAATCCAACGTAGCGAAAAGCACCGACACCGCCGCGGCTCAAGCCGCGGCGGGAACCGGGTCAGTCCGGCAGCGGCATGGTGTCGTACAGCCTGACACCCTTCGAATTGAGCCGGGCCAGCCGTTGGGTGAGGCCACCCGGCAACAGGGAAACAGTGCGCGCGACACCGACCAGAGCCCTTGCGCCCCAATCAGATCCGGGCACGATGGTCTTGGCGTTCAGCCGCGCCATGGCGCGGCTGCCGGCCACCGGAGCGGCCATCGTCCGTTCGTAGGCGGCAAGCGCCGCAAGGTGATCGCCGCGTGCCGCGGCCAGGGCGTGGGCCAGGACGTAGGCGCCGTACACCGCCAGGCTGGTGCTACCGCCGACCGCCGGTCCCGGGCAGTACCCGGCGTCGCCGACCAGCGTGATCCGCCCTCGGGACCAGGTGCTCATTTCCAGCTGGGTGATCGCGTCGAAGTAGAAGGTCGGCGTGCGGTCCACTTCCTGCAGCCAGCTGTCGACCTCGGGAGCGAGGCCGGCGAATGCCGCCTGCAGCTGTCGCTGTTGGCCGGCAATGTCGCGGTAGTTGTAGTCCAGCGGCTGCCGGGGCCGGAACATGAAGACCGCGCGGGCGTCGTCGAGGTGGTCGGCGGTGTAGATCATGGCGATCCGGTGGGGTGCCAGGTAGCCGCTCATCTTGCCGTTGCGGGCAAGGCTTTTCGGTACCGACACCACGGCCAGGTAACCGCCGAGAAAACGCTCCTGAACCTGATCGCCGAAGGCCAGTCGGCGCACCCCGGAGTGCAGACCGTCGGCACCGACGACCAGGTCGTAGCGGTCGGGGGCGCCGTGCTCGAACGTCACCTCGCCGGCGTCGGTGACGGCGGTGATCTGGTCGCCGAAGCGGAACTCGGCATCGTCGCGCACGGCGTCGTAGTACGCCTGGCTGAGGTCGTCGCGCATGATCTCGATGTGCCGGTCGGACATGGCGGCCATGACCTTGAGGTAGTCGATGCGGGTCCACCGGGTGCTGGGTGGCCGGTTGACGGCAAGCACGGTGGTACCGGTGGCGTGCGCCTCGATACGGCCCAGCACGCCCATGCGTTCGGAGATTTCCATTGCGGGCCGGAACAGGTCGACGGCGTGGCCGCCGGTCTTGCGCAGGGCCGGCGCGCGTTCAACCACCGTGACGTCGAATCCGTTGCGGGACAGCCAGTAGGTCAGAACCGGGCCGGCGATGCTGGCGCCGGAGATGAGTACCTTCATGGATTCCTCCGTATTTACTTAACGGTCGGTAAGTGCGCGGCCAGCTTACCGCTCGTTAAGTAAGTTAGGGTGGCTACGTGGCCAGGCCCCAGTCCGAGACTCGGCTGCGCATCCAGAACGTGGCGCGTGAGCTGTTCAGCCAGAAGGGTGTGCAGCGGACCAGCCTGCAGGACATCGCCGACCGGCTGGGTATCAGTAAGCCCGCGCTGTACTACCACTTCAGTTCGCGTGAGGATCTGGTGCGCAGCATCCTGCAGCCGTTGATCGACGAGGGCGAGGAGTTCGTGGCCGCCCAGGAACGCCTGCGCGGGTCGGCTCGGGCCACTCCTCGCGAGCTGTTGCAGGGGTACTTCGACTTCCACTACCGGCATCGGGCCGATCTCTTCCTGATCGTGGCGGAGTTGACCACACTGGCCGACCTGGGGTTGATCGACGCCATGCTGGGCTGGCGCGACCGGCTCGGCAAGCTGGTCTTCGGGCGCCGGCCCACGCTGGAGCAGTCCACCCGCGCGGTCATCGCCTTCGGTGGTCTGCAGGACTGCTGCCTGCAGTTCCCGGACGCGCCGGCCGACCAGCTGCGGCGGGCGACCGTCGACGGCGCGATGGCTGCGCTGGGTTTGTCGGATTGAGTTCGACGGGTGCGGTGGGCGCCGCGATGTCGGCGCCCGGGGTCACCGCCGGTGCGCCGGTACGATTGCGGGATACTCGTCGGCCAGGTCGGTCGACGTCACAGCCGCTGACTTGCAACGGAGGGTAAGTGTTGGGGACCTGGTCGCTACGACACCTGATCAGCGCCCGATGCCGCCCGGTCTGGTGATCCGATGAACATCCCCTTTGTCGGTCCCCTGACGCTGTCGGGGTTCTCCAGCGCGTGGTTCTTCCTCTATCTGTTGGCGGTCGTCGGGGCCGTTGCGCTCTACCTGTGGTTGCGCAAGGCCCGCCGCAAGCGGGTGCTCCGATTCGCCAACACCGAGCTGCTGGAGCAGGTCGTCGCCGCGCGTCCCAGGAACCAGTCGCGGTGGCGGCACCTGCCGACAGTGCTCTTGGTGCTGGCGATGGTGCTGCTCACCACCGCGATGGCCGGACCGACCCACGACATCCGGATTCCGCGTAACCGTGCGGTGGTCATGGTGGTGATCGACGTGTCCGAATCGATGATCGCCACCGACGTCGCGCCCAGCCGGATCGAAGCGGCCAAAACCGCAGCCAAGGTGTTCGTCAAAGGCCTGACTCCGGGGATCAGCGTTGGTTTGGTCGAATTCTCTTCCAGTGCAACGATGTTGGTGGCGCCGACCAGCGACCACGACATCGTGGGCAAGACCATCGACAGCCTGCAGCCGGCGCCGCGCACGGCGACCGGGGAAGGCATCTTCACGGCGCTGCAAGCCATCGCCACCCTGGATGCGGTCATGGGTGGCGGTGACGGCCCGCCGCCGGCACGCATGGTATTGATGTCGGACGGCAAGGAAACGGTGCCGGCCGATCCGAACGATCCGCGTGGCGCATTGACCGCGGCCCGGGCGGCGAAGGACCAGGGCGTCGAGATCTCGACCATCGCCTTCGGTACCCCGTCGGGCATCATCAACTACGAGGGCCAGGAAGTTCCGGTCCCGCCCGATCCCGTCATCCTGCAGAAGATCTCGAAGATCACGGGCGGGCAATCGTTCAAGGCCGAGAGCCTCGACGAGTTGAGCGGCGTCTACGCCAATCTGCAGCAGCAGATCGGCTACCAGACCATTCGCGGCGATGCCAGTGGCAGCTGGACCCGGGTGGGATTCGTGATCCTGGTCCTCGCGCTGTTCGCCGGCGTCCGGATCAACAACCGACTGCCGGGCTGACCCGTGCCTCGGCGACTGCTCGCGGTAGCTCTGGCGACTCTGGTTGTCGCCGGTTGTGCGAACGACAAGGCGGGCCAGGCCGAGAAGCCCGCCGGCGGGCCGTCGTCGGGCGCGGTCGACGTGAATCTGCTTGGCAGCGGGAACTTCCCGATCAAGCCGACGGCCTCGCTCGGTACTGCCGGTGCGCCACTCACCGGAGCGCTGATCGATGCCCGGCGGATGGTGGACAACGTGGTCGGGCCTTGGGAGATCGATCCGCAGATGGTGACACCGGGCCAGTCGCGGGCGGTGATGATCACCGATGCCGCGTCGCTCGGCTCGGTACTGCCTATCGCGGTGGCGGGCGCCGTCACCGCGCACAACCTGATCTACGGCTTCGCCTCGGACCGGCAGGGCCCCGACCAGTGGCGGCTGATGAACGCCGTGCTGCGCTTCCCGGATCCCGCCGCGGCAGCCGCGGCCGCGGCTGATCTGTCAGGCGCGGTCACCAAGCTGTCGCCGACGCTGGATCATCCGGTGCCCATCACCGGGCACCCGGATGCCCAGGCGACGACCTACAGCTACAACCTGAACTCCAGTCCGGATCAGCCGGTGACGGTGTATTCGTTCACGCCGCACGGCCCGTACGTGCTGACGCAACTCGTCTACGCGCCGCAACAAGATGCGGCGGCCGTGGCCGTCGCCGCGACGCTGGACGCCCAGGTGCCGCGGATCGACCAGTTCGTGCCGACCGATCCGGCGCAGTTCGCGACGTTGGCCATGGACCCGTCGGGCCTGCTGGCACACACCATGTCGGCACCGACCTTTCCGGATCCGCCGGGGGTACGGCCGTTGGACGCCAAGATCGGCGGCTACCTGCCACGCGCCGCGCTGCATTTTCAGGACGACCCGATCGGTGCCGCACCGTTGTTCGCCGCAGCGGGCCTGCAGGAGATGACCTACAACCAGACCATCATCTACCAGGTGAAGGACGCGGCCGCTGCCACCAAGCTGGTCGATGATCTGGCCGACCTCACCGCCCGCACCGAAGCGTCGACCAGCCCGGCGAACGCGGTCGATTTCCTGCCCGGTAGTCGATGTGTGCAGTCGCTTGTCGATCCGACGATGTCCCAGGGTTCGATCTTCTATTGCTTTGCGGCGCTGAACAACTCCGTCATCGCGGTGCATGATGTGGATGCCACCGGGGCGCGTCAGGAGACCGCGGCGCAGTACAAGATGCTGCTGGCCCCGTAGGCGAGACTGCCCGGCCTGCCTAGTCGGTCGGACTCATGCTGTCGGCGCTCCAGCGCACGGCGGTCACTTCGGGGGCCTCGATCGACCGCACGGTGAGGTGGGGGCGTGAGATGGCATCGAACACCAGGCTGCGGATATGTGCTTCGGCGCGGGTGCTGCAGCGGACGTCGAATCGGTATTCCGCAGAAGGGCTTTCGGTGCCGGGGCCGTGGTGGCGGTCCAAGGTGTATTGATCATGTTGTGCTCGTGAAGTTTTCGTCAATGTGGATGGCAGCGTCAGGAGAGACGCAGAACGTCAAACCGGGCCATCGCGGCGAACTGCCGCGGATTTCCGTGCTTCCCAACAGCTTTATCCCGGTATCCGCTCTATCCGCGGTGTCGGATGCGCAATTGCCAGCTGCGTATCCACCGCGCTGAGCACGATGCCGACGACGTGGTTGTCGGCCACCGAATACACCCGGTGTTTGCCGTGTCTGCGGTCGCGGACCAGTCCGGCCACCTTCAGCTTGCCGAGGTGGTGACTGACGGTTGCCACCGACTCTTCGGTCTCATCGGCCAACGTGCCGACATCGCAGTCGCTTTGGGAGAGCAGCCAAAGAATATGGAGCCGTACGGTGGCCGACAGCAGTCCGAACATCGAGGCCGTCGCTTGCAGAACTTCTGTGGGCAGTGCGCCCGCGGTCGGGTCGGTGCTGGGCAACGTCGGCCTCTCGTCGTAGTCGCGCTCGAAGGTACCGAAAGCTATGTGGCTGCCGCTTGTCCAGATTACTTGTACGGATATTTGACTGTCCATCACGTTCTGGCGTCTGCGGACTGCGTAACAGCCCGCGCTGCAACGCGAAAAGAACGTAAACGGGCGGACTCGCGCGGTAAACACTTGTAGGAGCGTTTGACTGTATACGCCCCTTCGGGTCTACTGATCCAGGCGCGGTGCGGAGGCGATCGCGTCGTGGTGAAAGGTCGGTGAACCGGAGCCGTCCGCGGCGAACCGTCGACAATGAGACGAGGACTGATATGCCGAGCGCCAGGGGCATCGTCGTCGATGATCTGACGCTGCCGGCCGACCGAGTGTGTCGGCTGATGTCTGCCGATATCCCGTTGTTCACTGTCTACACAGACTTGGCCAGTGGCCCGCAAGGCTTGACCGAATCCGATGCCGCAGAGCGGATGTCCACCCACGGCGGCAACGATCACCGACAGCCGCGGGACAGCCTCTGGCATCAGCTCAAATCCGCGGCCGGAAGTCCCTTCGTTGCGTTGCTGGCCGGCCTCGGCTGTCTGCTGGCGATGGTCGGTGACACCCGCGGGACGGTCACGGTCGCGGTGATGCTCCTGTTGTCGGTCGGCCTGCGGTTCTGGCAGCACGCGAGGTCGGCTCGGACCACCCAGGAACAGCGCGCACTGCTCTCCACTACCGTCACCGTGCGCCGTCGGGCGACCGCACGCGCGAAGCCACGGGACCGCGAAGTACCAGTTGTGGACCTGGTGCCTGGTGACGTAGTGGTGCTGCAAGCCGGCGATATCGTGCCGGCCGATCTTCGGCTGATGACCGCTACCGGCCTGCTGGTCGACGAAGCCGTATTCACTGGTGAGTCGTTGCCGGTCGAGAAGACCACCGCGGACACCCCACCCGCGCGCAATCCGGCATCTCTGGCTCCGCAAGTGTGTTTCGCGGGCACTGCCGTGGTCGGCGGCTCGGCGACAGCGATCGTCACTGTCACCGGTCAATACACGTACAGCCGATCACTCGCGTTGGCTGCCAATACATTACGACCGGAGTCCAGCTTCGATCGCGGAGTTCGGGACGTCGGGTGGACGCTGATCCGATTCATGCTGGTGCTGGCGCCGCTTGTGTTGGTGGTCAACGGCATGGTCCGGGGTAATTGGCCCGACGCGGCCATGTTTGCGGTTGCCGTGGCGGTCGCGTTGACACCCGAGATGCTGCCGGTGATCGTCACCACCAACCTTGCCCGGGGCGCCGCACGGCTGGTCAGTCAGAAGGTTGTGGTCAACCGGCTCAACGCGATTCAGGACCTGGGAGCCGTCGATGTGTTGTGTGTCGACAAGACCGGCACCCTGACCGAGGACCGCATCGGCTACGCGCACAGTGTCGACCCACTGGGGCGCCTCAACGATTCGGTCACCGAATATGCTTATGTGGCAGTGCATTTCCAGGATTTTGGACACAACAGCCTGGATCAGGCGATTGTCGAGATGGTGGCCGATGGCGATACGTCGGTGGTGACGGCCGCGGTCTACGACAAGATCGATGAGATCAACTTCGACCAGGTGCGCCGCCGCGGCTCGGTGGTGGTCGCGCGGCGACGCGACGAACACATCATCATCTGCAAAGGGGACCCTGACAGGATTCTGCCGCGCTGCTCCTTCGCGCGACTGGACGACCAGACCGTAGCGTTCGACGACGAAGTTCGAGCCGAAGTCGCTGAGGTGCTGTACGCCTATCGCGCGCACGGCATGCGGGTACTGGCCGTGGCGATGAAGGCCGGCGCCGCAAAACTCGGGCGCTACACCGAAGACGACGAAAACGACTTGGTGTTGGTCGGTTTCGTCGGGTTCGTCGATCCGGTCCGTAAGAGCTCCACTGACGCCGTACATCGTTTGAACGATCACGGAGTCACGATCAAGATGCTCACTGGTGATGCCAAAGTCGTTGCGGTCCAAGTGGCGCGACAGGTTGGGCTGCCGACCACCCGAGTCTTGACCGGCGGCCGGGTCGACCAGCTCAGTGACGCCAAATTGCAAGCCGAAGCACGCCGCTGTGCGGTGTTCGCCGAGTTGACTCCAGCCCACAAGGCCAAGATCGTCGCCGCGCTGCAGCGCAGCGGCCACGCCGTCGGATTCCTCGGCGACGGGGTCAATGACATTGCGGCACTCAGAATCGCTGATGCCGGCATCGCTGCCGATACCGCTGCCGATGCCGCCAAGGACGTCGCCGACCTGGTCCTGCTGGACAAAGACCTAGCGGTGATCGCTGACGGCGTGGTGGAGGGTCGACGAACCCTGGCCAACACGTTGAAATACGTCAAGATCACCGCCAGCTCCAACTTCGGCAACGTGTTGACAGTCGTGGTGGCTGGTGCCTTCCTGCCGTTTCTGCCGATGCTTCCGTTGCAGTTGATGGTGCAGAACCTGCTCTATGACTCCTCGCAACTGGCACTGCCGTGGGACCGGGTAGATCGAGGCTATCTGCGTGCACCGCGCCGTTGGCGGTCCACCGGACTGGTCCGATTCATGGTGGTGTTCGGATCGCTGAGTACTTTGTTCGATCTGCTTACCTTCGCGGTGCTCTGGTACGGGTTTGGACTTGGGAACGCGCCCAGCGCGTTTCAAGCAGCCTGGTTTGTGGAAAGCACGTTGAGTCAATTGCTGATCGTGCTGGTGCTGCGGACCCCGAACGCGCCGTGGCGCAGGCCGTGGCCCAGCCCGATACTGTTGTGCTCCATCGCGGCTGCCGCCGCGATCACCTCACTGCTGCCCTTTAGTCCATTGGCCCCGACAGTCGGTATGGCGCAACTGCCCGGCCGGTACTGGTTCCTGCTGACGTCCGTCACCGTGATCTACGCCCTGACTGTGCAACTCGTCAAAAGCTATTACGGCGGCAAGCGAGACTCCTGGCGCTGACGCCGCCGATCGTCGAACGGCCTGCCCGATTCTGCGAAGAAAAGAATTATCTCGGGTAACGCGCACCTGATCCCGCATCGCGGGGTCCAGCCGGAAGGAAAGCCATGGCTCTGATCACCCCGGTCTCCACTCGGCCGGCCGACAACCGGCCGGCCCTGAGCCGGGTCGCCGACATCGTCATCTTCGTCGGGGCGGCCGCGCTGCTCTGGCTGATCGTGCGGATCGGGCACGGCACGACGGCGCCGTGGACTCCGGAGCATGCCGAGGCGTCGATATCCACCGACCCGTCGAACCTGCCGTACTACGCCGCCCGTTCGCTGCTGCGGATGTTCGTCGCTCTGATCGCCTCGGTGATCTTCACCTTCGTCTACGCCACCGCCGCAGCCCGGCTGCGACCCACCGAGAAGGTACTGATCCCGCTGCTGGACATCCTGCAGTCGGTGCCGATCCTGGGCTTCCTGTCGATCACCGTCACCGGTTTCATCGCACTGTTCCCCGGCTCGGAACTGGGGCTGGAATGCGCCTCGATCTTCGCGATCTTCACGTCGCAGGCCTGGAACATGACGTTTGCGTTCTATTACTCGCTGCGGTCTCAGCCGCGCGAACTCGATGAAGCATCACGGTTGCTCAGATTGTCTCGCTGGCAACGGTTTTGGCGAGTGGACGTGCCTAGCGGCATGATCCCGCTGGTCTGGAACGGCATGATGAGCTTCGGCGGCGGCTGGTTCTTCCTGACCGCCTCGGAGGCGCTGAGCGTCAACAATCAGCACTTCGCGCTGCCCGGTATCGGCGCCTACGTGGCGGCGGCCAGCGGCGCCGGTGAACTGAACCACGTGTTGATGGCGGTCGGCGTCATGGTGGTGCTGATCCTCGCGGTCAACGTGTTGTTCTGGCGGCCGCTGACGGCATGGGCAGAACGGTTCCGGGTCGAGGACTCCGACGCCGCCGAGGCACCGCGCAGCATCACCCTGGATCTGCTGCGCCGCTCACGGATTCCGGCCGGGCTGTCCGCCACGGTCGGCAAGCTGATCTATCCGATGGACCGCGCGTGGTCAGTGTTCGGTCTGGCCGATCGACCGCTGCGGTCCTCCCCTTCGCGCCAGCGCACCGGCGACTGGATATACGCGACCGTCGTGCTGGCCGTGGTGTTGTACGGCGCCTGGCGCGCGCTGAACTACATCAACAACGGCGTCGGGTTCGGGGAGTTCGGCCACGCCTTTCTGCTGGGCCTGGCCACCTTCGGCCGAGTCGTCGTGCTGCTGATCTTCGCCACCGCCATCTGGGTGCCGGTCGGTGTGTGGATCGGCTTGAACCCCAAGGTTTCCCGACTGGCCCAGCCGGTGGTGCAGGTCCTGGCCTCGTTCCCGGCGAACTTCTTGTTCCCGTTGTTCACCGCGGTCTTGCTGGCCACCGGCATCACCCTGAACTGGGGTGGCATCGTATTGATGGCGCTCGGCGCGCAGTGGTACATCCTGTTCAACGTCATCGCCGGTGCCAGCGCCATTCCGAACGACCTGCGTGAGGCGTCGAGAAATCTCGGTCTGCCCCGAATGTTGTGGTGGCGCAAGCTGATCCTGCCGGCGATCTTCCCCAGCTACGTCACCGGCGGCATCACCGCGGCCGGTGGCGCATGGAACGCCTCGATCGTCGCCGAGATAGTGACCTACAACGGCACCACCCTGACCGCGACCGGACTGGGCGCCTACATTTCCGAGGCCACCTCCAATGGCGATTGGGGCAAGATCCTGGTCGGCGTCATCGTGATGAGCTTCTACGTCGTGGCCAGCAACCGCCTGTTCTGGCGCCGCCTGTACTCCGTGGCCGAACGCCGCTTCTCCCTGACCTGAAACCCCTTGACTTCATTGGAGGTTCACCCATGACCAACGACCGCAATGTCCTGATCGCCATCGACCACGTCAACAAAAGTTTCGCCGCCGCCGACGGCACTGAGTTGCACGTCCTCGACGACATCGTTCTTGACCTACGGGAGGGCGAGATTGTCGCGCTGCTGGGCCGTTCCGGCTCGGGCAAGTCGACGCTGCTGCGTACCATCGCCGGGCTGATCAGCCCCACCAGCGGCGAGGTGCGCTACCGCGGCACCGCGCTCAACGCGGCCAACCCGGGTACCGCGATGGTGTTCCAGACCTTCGCGCTGATGCCGTGGCTGACGGTGCTGGACAACGTCGAACTCGGCCTCGCCGCGCGCGGGGTGTCCCCTGCCGAACGCAAGGAACGTGCGCTCAAGGCAATCGACATGATCGGTCTCGACGGCTTCGAATCTGCTTATCCCAAGGAGCTTTCCGGTGGTATGCGCCAGCGCGTCGGCTTCGCCCGGGCGCTGGTGCTCGAACCCGATCTGCTGCTGATGGACGAGCCGTTCTCGGCGCTCGACGTGCTGACCGCCGAGAACCTCAAGAGCGAGCTCATGGAGCTGTGGAGTGGCGCGGACTTTCCCACCAAGGCCATCTGCCTGGTGACCCACAACATCGAAGAGGCC
>JARLGS010000167.1 GCA_031292695.1 Mycobacterium sp.
GAAATGGCGTCCAGCAGTGACGATTTGCCGCTGCCGGAGGCGCCGGCGATCAGCGAGCCGCCAGCGCTGAACGGAATCGTGTGGTAGCCGTCGAACACACCCCAGTTGATGATCTGCAGCCGGGACAGGTGGAACTGCTCAGCCATCTGACTTATCACCGCTGTCGGATCCTCCAGTGCCCGTGAGTTGTTCGAACTGCTGCTGCAACTCGGTGATGACCGAGGCCGTCATCACGGCGGTGATCACCGGACTGACGGTGTAGCTCTCCTCGTCGTCGCGGCTGCGGCGCAGGATGTCCAGCCCGGTCAAGCGGGCGATCGCCGCATCGATCCGGCCGGTGAAAGTCACTGCGTCCCGATCGGTTTCGTTGAGCACGCCGGTGAACATGCCGTGCATCTCGTCGCGGGTGATCAGGAAGCTCTGGTCGCCGCCGGCCCGCATCATCTGGGCCAGGTGCAACGCCAGGATCGAGTCGTAGGTGCCCAGCGGTTCGCGGCGCAGCAGCTTGATGCCCTTGGCCGACTCGTAGCGGGCCTGCTCGATGAACGCGATGTCGACGCCCTCGGAGATGCGCAGCTGCAGGTCGAGTTCGGACAGCCGCACCGACAACTCGCCGCGGTACTCCAGAATCCAACTGTAGATGTCCTGGTCGGACTCGCCGCTGATGTAGCGGCGGGTCAGCAGGTGCTGCAACGCCCAGCAGGCCCGGTCCGGCATGGCGCTGACGTCGCCGTCGAACCGGGGACGACGTTGCTGCGCCGCCCGGCTGGTGCTGTCGACCTCGGGCAGTGAGGCGAAATCGATTGGGCTGTCGGTCATTATTGGCCTCCGCCAAGGCTGCTCATTTTTTGGCCTCCGCCAGGGCTAGTCATGTATCGCGCCCGCGGTCGCGACCGGTTCGGTGAACATCAGATACGGCACCTCGATCTCGCGATCCCGGCCGTCGAGCGAACGGAACCGCACCGACATCGAGGCGCCGCCGGACGTGGCGGGCTGCTTGAGGGCCCAGGACCACAACACGATGACGTGGCCCAGGTACGGCGACTTGAGCAGTGCCACGGCCTCGGCGAGCGAAACCGGGCGGCGGACGACGGCCGAATTGATCAACTCGGACATCGCCGGCGCGTCGACCTGAGTGGTGAGCGCCGCGAAACTCGACAGGTCCAACTCGCCTGAGGCCGCCTCGGCCGGTTTGGGGGCGGAGAGGTCGCCGATCTTGAAGCTGAGCGCGCCGATCGAGCTGATCGCATGCCGCGCCAACGGCACCTCGAGGTCCAGTCGGGAGTCGGTCAGCGACGATTTCAGGAGCGCGCGAGCCGCACCGATGGCCTCGTTGAGCTGGCGGGCGACTCCGCGGCTGGACTCCATGGTGCCGAAGGCGGTAAACCGCTTGACCCGCTGCGCGCACCGTTGCTGGATGCGCTCGACCTCGTCGATCTGGTGCCCGATCAACTCGAAGAACCCGGCCATCACCTTCCGCAGTGCCGGGTCCAGTTCCGGCAGTGCTGATGCGACGGTGGCGATGTCGGTCTCGAACTCTGCGCGCTGGTCGGGGTCGTTGATCATCCGCAGGAAGGCCCGGTGCGAATCGCGGCCCGCCGAATCCCATGCCGCCTGGTAGTCCGCGTACATCTGGCGCTGCCGGTCGCGGTACTCGATGTTGGTGTCGATGGGGTCGTCCAGAGCCTGGGTGGCCTGCTCGATCATGGTGCCGTACAACCCGATATCGGTGATCAGCCGCTCCATCTGCAACGCGATGGCGCGGGCCTCGTCATACATGTCGGTGACGTCGGGCTCCGGACGCAGGCCGGCTTCCAACTCGTCGAGCTCGCGGTGCAACTCGGCGATCTCGGCCTCGATGGCGGCCCGGATGCGGTCCGGATTATTGCCCGCGCGCGTGGCGATCTGCCGCATCCGGGACGCGATGCCGGTGATCGAGCCGCCGGTGGCGATGCTGTCGCCCCGGCGCATGCCGCGCACGAAGTCGAGTGCGCGCCGGGCGTCCTGCGTCAGGTAGCAGACGATGCGTTCGGCTCCGGCCCGGTTTGCGGCAACGCGGTGCAGCCAGCCCTGACTGGCCCAGGATTTGATCAGCGCCAGGCCGGACTGTTCGGCCTCGCCGAGCGCCTCAAGATCGCGCTCCAACCGCACGACCAGGTCCGTTTCGGCGACCATGCCTTCGCTCAGGTGGCGTTCCATCAAAGTGGCGTAGACGCCGAGGTTCAAAGTGGCCAGTAGCCGGACCGCGCGCGAGCCCTGAACGTCACGGTTGAGTTCGAGCAGCTCGGCGGCTGATAGCGCCGCGTTCTCTTGCACCTGCTACCCCTGACCGACCTGACACATCCGGTGCATTCCACCGCCGGTCCAAGATACTTGGCGAACCGCAGCCCGGCGTCGGCGCGGGTTCAAATCTGTCCGTTGCGCCGGGAATCTGGTTGCACCCATTCTCAGAATGTGGACAGTGCCTCGGCAGCGGGATTGCGCCGGGACGACCGTTCGCAGCAACCGCTACCCGATATTGATCAACCGCGTGCCTGATTTGCTCGGCTGCGGCCGTGACGAGTACGGCTGCGTCGCAGCCGGGGTTCACAAGGCCCCGCTGGCGACTGTGAGGCGTACGTCACCATGGCAGTCCGATGTGCGATGACACATACTGAAATGTGTATACACGCAGGCCGATTCGTGGGCCGCAGGCTCGTGGCGGATCGTTCATGGCCGGCCCGCGAGGTGCTTGCATGCCTCCGCCAATTGGTTTGCCAATACCGATTTGCCCTCAAGGTCAGTTCGCCCTTGGGTAGTGATTCACCAGCTAATATTGGAATAACTTTTGTGTGGGCTGTCGGTCGCCTGCGGTCGCTGTTCCTGGTGGCGAGTTCGTCAAAAAGCCCCCACGGCGGAGTTACTCCTCAGTAATCTACCGGCCGGTAAGCACGCCACACAGAGGAGTTTATTTATGCACGTTGCGGTCCGTCTCCATACCAAGGCGGGTATTTGCGCAGCCAGTGCGGCAGCCGTCGCGCTCAGCCCACTGCTGCCATCGGTACCCGCCGCCCCGCATCTACCGGCAATCAGCACCGCTGCGGTGCGATTGACCGCGGACTTCAACCCGCTACAGCCGTGGATGGATGTCTTCAACACGGCCTCCGTCAATGCGCAGAAGATCGGCAGCAGCTTCGCCGCAGCACCTGCCGTGTTGCTCCAACAAATCCTGGCCAACCAGGTGAGTCATCTCGGCGCGATCTTGCAGAATCCCGGAAGTATCGGGACTGTGCTCGGCCAGGTGGTGAAGAACGTGCAGTCTGTGGTCCAGGCCGCCACGCTGCTGAACACCAATTACAACACCGATCAGGCCTTCGGATCTCTCGATGGCTGGCATTACATGGCGCTGCAAATGACGCCGAAGTTGCTCCCGACGGCGAACGACCCGCAGGCGACGCAGGTGATCACCCAGGTCCTCAACGTTCTGGCCTCGCCGCTCAGTGGTGTCCTGATCGGATTGGCGGGTCCGGCAATCAGTCCGGTTGTGGCGCTGGTCAATACCCTCACCGCGGCCGGCGCGGCGCTGTCCGCAGGTGACGCAATGGCCGCACTGCAGCACCTGATCAACATCCCGGCGAACGTTGTCGGCGGTTTCCTCAATGGCGCCAACCTCAACCTCGGCGCGCTGGTGCCACTGATCAACGGCGCCGGACTCCTGACCAATGACACGACCTTGCACGATCTGAGCATTCAGTTCGGTGGGCTGCTGACTGCCGGCACCACTGGGTCAGACCCCGTTACCGGCGCTTCCAATGGCATCGGCGGTTCGATCCTCAACTCGCTCGGTCAGGTCGTCACCACCGGCATCATGGGTTTCCCGCTCGATTTGCCCATCGACGGCCAAGGTGTCGGGCCGATCGGTGCACTGGTGTCGCTCGGTCAATTGCTGGCCAAGGCGATCGGCTGGAGCGGCACCGGTAACCCGCTGGCGCCGGCGGCGACCACCGCCCCCGCGCCGGCAGCTGCCACAAATGAGCTGGCGGTCAGCGTGACGAAGAGCGCCACGGACAACTCGGCGACCTCCATCCCGCAGGTGACGTCGGCGACGGCGGCCACGAAGGCCACCGCGACGGCGACGCCTGCCGCGGCAACACCTGCTACAGCTACGCCGGCCGCGGCTGCGGAAACTCCGGCGTCGAGCCGGGCGGCCGCAGCATCGACCGAGTCGTCCACCACGACTACCGATGCAACCAAGCCGGCGGCTACCGGAGCTGGTGCTGAGAGCACGGGCACGACGACGAAGTCGGACAGCACCAAGACCGACAGCCCGAAGACTGACAGCCCGAAGTCGAGCTCCACGACGAAGTCGGACAGCACCAAGACCGACGGCCCGAAGACGACCTCCACGACGAAGTCGGATGGTGACAAGTCGAGCTCGGCGAACAAGTCCGAGCCGCAGAAGTCGACGACGCAGAAGTCGGGTGCTGAGGCGAAATCCACTGCAAGTCAGGGTGCTTCAGCGCACAGCGCGGGCGACTCCGGCTCGCACGAGTAGGGCTACTCCGTCGAGGCTGTGGTTTGCGACGTTCCGCGTCACAAACCGCAGTCTCAGCGCAACAGGGAATCGGCCCGCACGTACCGGGCCCGGTGGTGCAGGCGGAAACCCATTGACTCGTAAAGTGCGGTCGCCGGCGCATTCTCGTCGGCGACCTGCACGTAGGCGTGCGTGGCACCGTGCGCCGCGGCCCAGGCCAGCAGCGTGTCGCAGACCGCGCGGCCATGGCCCTGCCGTCGCTGATCGTCCAGCGCCCGGACCGCGGACAACCCCGCCCAGCGGGTGCCGTCGGGGGCGGTGGTCACCGCGACTCGGCCGACGGCGGCGTCGGCCACTGTGGCGAATGCCACCTCGCCATCGACGACCGCGGTCAGCACTTCGACCGGCACCTCACGTCGGTAGATCTGCCGCCACCGGTCACCCGGGGACGACGGCAGTTCGGGGCCGGACGTGGCCGTCAGTTCCGTGGTGAGTACTCGGATGGGCTGAGTGCCGGCATCGCGCACCGGCAGCAACCGCTCGGGCAGGGCCAGCCACGGCGGCAGGCCGCGCTCGGCGTACCAGTCCACGATCGCCGGCAGTGCTGTCAGATCCGACGAAAATAGCAGTGGCACAGCCGAGTTGGCCCGCATCGTGGCTCCGCCGCCGGCCCGCAGCAGCCAGCCCTCCAGCCAGCGCTGTTCGGTTCCGGGCCAGGCCAGTGCGGCGGCGTGTTCGAGAGCGCGAATCTGCGAGTTGCGCACCGGTGCGTGGGACAGTTCACGTACCGACATCACATCGGCGGAGCTGATTTCGACGCGCTCACCCGATTTGGTGCGCACCACCACTGCTGGCGCGAGCGCCTCCAGGTGACCGACGACGTCGGTGAAGGCCTCGGCCGGAGACTCCGGAAGCCGATAGCGCAGCGAGACGCGAGTGCCGACCGAGTACACGAATCAGTGACCGAACGGGTCGGGTACGTCGCCGGGCATCCAGCTGAGCCCGGGCACGCCCCACTTGTTCGACTTGATCATCCGCTTGGCGGCGCGCGCGTTGCGGCCGATCAAGCAGTCCAGGTACAGCAAACCGTCGAGGTGGCCGGTCTCGTGCTGCAGCATTCGCGCGAACAGTCCGGTGCCCTCGAGCGTGACCGGGTTGCCGTCAGCGTCCAGGCCGGTGACCTTGGCCCAGGTGGCGCGCCCGGTGGGGAACGACTCGCCGGGAACCGACAGGCACCCCTCGTCGTCGTCGCCGGGGTCGGGCATGGTCTCGGGGATCTCGGAGGTTTCCAGGATCGGATTGATGATCACACCGCGGCGGCGTTGCGTCAGGCCGCGGTCCTCTGC
>JARLGS010000168.1 GCA_031292695.1 Mycobacterium sp.
AGATCGCCGTCAACGACGTGGAATTGGCCGTCGCTACCGACGCTGACAGTATGGGCCGGCTGACCGTTGTTGCGAAGAAGCCAGTTGTCAGAGGATGTTTCGCACGCGACTAGCTCGGCGGTGATCGAACACCCGATCCCCTGCGATGCCGTGGTTACCCGTACATATCCTTGGTCGTTGGCGCTCAGCGGCATCGGTGGTGTTGGTGGTATCGAAGTCGAAATCAGCTGAAACGGCCGGGGCGGTGAGACCGCTGTTGAAGTCGCGGTCAATGTCGCCGCCACGCTCACGGCGGCCGCGACGACGCCGAGCGCGCGGGTCCAAACGTTCGACCCCGTTCGGAGTTCCGCTTTGCGCAAACTCAAGCAGATCGGTAGCGGGACTACGAATTTGGCACGGTCCCGCGGGCCGTACCATCCGACCAGTAACCGACCCAGACCCGGCTCACCGATGTTCATCGTGCTGACGCTACGGATCTGCACCGTTACTGACATCAGGGATATTCCTACTCTTTGAGCTTGCGGAATTCGTTCGAGCCGTCAAACCGCCGATACAGTTCTATCCGCGACTGGATGCCGAGCGTCCGGTAGACACGGCTGAGATTGACTTCAACGGTCTTCGGACTGACGAAGAGCGTCGCGGCGATGTCGCGATTGCTCATTCCCGCGGCGGCCAATTCTGCTACCCGTCGTTCAGAAGCAGTCAATCCCTCCGTCCGGCGTCGGCCCGGCATCCCCCGCGCCAGCTCGCTCCGAGCGCGTTCAATCCACAACTTCGTCCCGAGTCGCTCGAACGTCTGGAGCGCGTCGAGCAGAATCGGTGCCGCGGTATCGCGGTGCCGTTGTCGGCGATGAAGTTGACCGAGTAGCAGTTGCGTCCGGGCTCGTTCAAACAGCATCGGCAGGCGCTCATGTTCGCTCATCGCCGACGTCGCCGCTGCGGTAGCCGCGGTCAGGTCACCGCGTGCGGCGAGCAGCATGGCGCGAGACCGCGCTCCCAGCGCCAACATCCACGCGCGATCGAGTCGACGGCCGTTTCGTTCAAACACGTCGATCAACGGCTCAGCGTCATCTATACGACCAAGTCCGATCAACGCCTCAGCGGCATCCGGCACGAACCCGGCGACGAAAATTTCAGTCGCCCTCGGCGTCGCGATGACCTCGTCGAGCAAAGGCTGGTAGTGCGCCGCCGCCGCGTGATAATTACCAAGGGACACTTCGAGAAATCCCAAGGTGGTGATCGGCCAGACTGCTACGAGGTTCGGGAAGTCGCATCGCCGACAGATGGCTAGTGCCTCGCCGGCGTCCCGGCGGGCATCATCTTCATCGCCGGTGTATGCGGCGACGGTGCCGCGCAGCATTAGCGCCACTGACAGCGGAATGTCCTCGTCTAGGAGCAACGCCCGATCCATTGCATCCTCTGCTATCAAGGCAGCTTGGGGGAAATCGCCACGCCAGATTGCATTTAGTCCACTGTGGAACGCCACAATCATCAGCTCGCTCTCGCCGCCGTGTTCGATGTAGCGGCGCCTGATGACTTGCAGTTCCTCTCCGGCCTGTTCGAGCTGGCCCGTGGCCGCGAGGAGCTCGGCCTTATGCACCGACGAACAAAGCAAAGCCGAGATGGGTGCTTGGCGATCCTCCAATTCAAGCGCGGTTTGCAGGCTGTCCCAATCGACTCCATGGCCAAGCAAGAAGCGCACCAGCACCCGCATGCTCAGGGCTTGGCTGAGCAACTGAGGTTGCCCGGCCCCCGTCGCGGCATCCACAGCGTCTTCGACGTAGCGTTCGGCACTGTCGAAATGGGGGACGTTGAGCTGCGCGAAGGACAAAGGAACGAGGATCTGCGCGCGGAGCGCGATATCGTCCCCGGCCTCGGTGAGGGCGTGCTCGAGGAGACTGGCCGCATTGTGCGAACTCCCATCGAGCTGGCTCCACAAACCCAGCAGGCCGAGGGCTGTTGCTCGGAGCTTCGCAGGTGCTCGCCGGTCGATGGTGCGTTCGAGAAGGTCGCGTGCCTGTACAGCATTTCCGGCATTGAAATGATATGCCGCACAATGAATCCTACGCTGAGGCGTATCGCCACCCCGGCCGATCGCCAGTTCAAGCAGTTCGGCCGCGGCAGCAGGCGCTCCCCTTCTCTGTGCGATTTCAGCAGCCGCGTCGAGGGCTGCCAAAGTCTGCGGATCACCGGTGATGTCGGACAGCGCGAGATGACGCGCCCGTAGTTCGGGCTCGGTGACGAGTCCGGCCAGGCGTCGATGCATGGCGCGACGGCGTTGCGGCGTGGCCGCTCCGTAAACCCCGTGGGCCAGAATGGGGTGGGTGAACCGTACGCGGTTACCGTCGACGGCCACGATCTCGTGCGCTTCGACGTTGTCGAGGAGCCCCGCAAGACGATCGGAAGCCATGTCGGCAGCCTGTGCAACGAGTTCCACTGTCGGATCGGCGAGGCTCGCGACTGCGAGCAACACGTCGTCAGCGTCCGGCCCCGCCCTGCCGATCCGCGTTCGGACGAGGTCGGCAAGACTGTCCGGCAAGCCGAGATGAACGCCACCGGGCCGGGTACTTATCTCACGCGCCAGCTCTAATGCGTAAAAAGGGTTTCCACCGGCAATATTGTGGATGCGAAGCAGCATGGAGCGACTTAGGGGCACGCCTAATCGGCTCGTCAAGACTTGATGAAGTTCACCAATTGCCAACGGTTGCAGTTCGATCCGATGTACTGCGTCAGGGCTGGGGAGCTGCAGCCGCAACGCCGCGCTCCCCGTGCGCGCGGTGCACAATAGCGCCACTCCGTCTGGAAGACGGCGCGCGGCGAATGACACAGCGTTGGCACTGGAGGCATCCAGCCATTGGAGATCGTCAATCGCCACCATGACGGGGCCTCGGGCTGCGAGTTTGTTGATCACCGCTAGGAACGCTGCCGCGATGGCTCGCCCATCCGCGCCATACGCGGAATCGTGTTGGCGCAGAAGAGCTGCATCCAGGCCATGTCGTTGAGGCGGGGGGAAATCGGCCCATATCGAGTCATCGACCGCGCCGAGCAAGTCTCCCAGCGCTGTGTATGCGAGTACGGATTCTGCAGCGGCGGTGCGGGCGGCGAGCACACAAAAGCCACGCTCGGCGGCGCGGCGCACTGCGTCCAGCCACAGTGTCGTCTTGCCGATACCCGGCTCTCCCTCGATCACCACGGCAGAAGGCTCATTCGGCGTGCGGTCAAGAAAATCGGACAGCGACTCTTCAACCGACCGTCTGCTGACTTTTGTCATCGCCATTGATGATTCGCACTCCGCTCCGGCGGATCACACCGCAGCGCCCATGGGCCCGAACGGACGGCGGTACTCGGCAGATCCGCAAGCCAGACGACATCGTGTGGCAGCCCTGGCGAAACGGCCATGTCCCAGCCTCACTACGAACTCTGGACAAGTGCATTCTGTTGCCGCAACGCACCTGCGCGTGCGCTGGCAATTTGCTCAATACTTGATCTCTGATCAATGGTTTGCGCCAGCGAATCACCTACCTGTTGGCTGTGAATATCAGCCAGACCCCGGAGTTCGCGACGGAAGCGCATCGTCGGATTTGCACCTAGTGACAACGCTGTGACAACGTCTGCGCCCGAGCCGTCGCTGCTATGCCCCGCCGGGCCGCGGCGGCGTGGCGGTCGTGACCGGACCCCCTGAACTACTCCACGATCGGCGAAAGTCGTTCAGCTGTAGTGCGATGCGGCGCAGCGGAGCTGTTCAAGGGGCGACGAGTCGGATGGCAATAAATTTCGTGCGCCGCGTCCTCGTACACGTTGAGGACCGCATCGAGCCCGGCTAGCTGGCCAGCCTGTGTAACCGATGAGTGGCCACCGTGGGGGCATTTGTGGCCGGGCGCAAGCGCCGGAAACACAACACCAAGACGATTGTTAGTTTCGTTGGCTGAAGCCCTGCGCCGCGGGGACCTAGGCTCCTAGCCGGGTCCGCCTCATCTGAGCAGGGTCGGTATACATGCCAACCTATAAGAACGCCCGTGTTCGAGACTCGGTCCGCAGCTTCAACAAACATGTCATCAACCCGGCCATGGCGCCCCTGGCTGGCCGGCGACACTGGTATGCGGCGCAAATCCGGCATACCGGACGCAAATCAGGAAAGCACTATTCCACCCCGGTAGTTGCAGTCAAGGTCTCCGAGGGCATCGTCGTGCCACTGCCATACGGCACCGGTGTCGACTGGTTGCGCAACGTGCTAGCCGCCGGAGGCGCGACAATCACGAGCAACGGGCGCACCTATCACGTCGTCGAGCCGAAGGTTATCGACGCAGCTACAGCCGAACCGCAACTCTCGGCGTGGAGGCGCTGGACCTTCCACACGTCGAACGTCGACAGCTATGTCAAATTCTCAGTGGCCGAGTAGCTGCCGGCCAGACGGCGCCGCACGTCGACGCCGACGATCGGATCGGGCTTGCCGATAACCGCGGCTTCGGCAGCCGCGGGATGGTCGGTCAGCACGGGCCCTTAGTCCCTGCGCCCTGGCCAGTTGGCCCTAGTAACCGGTACGGACCCGCGCCACGATCAGTGCCAACGCAGGAAGGCTCGGCCCTATAGCTGCCGAGCGTTACGACTCTGAGGAGACAACGATGAATCTGGCGAAGAGGCTGGTCCCAGCCCTGTTGTTGTGTGCGGCAACCCTCACCGCCGCCGCGACGGCTCAAGCCAGCACTGGCGATAGCTTTACCGCCGACGAGATCGCCTACCTGAGCGATCTGGCCGCCGATGGTATGGGACCCGCGGTGAGCGCTCAGGGTCTTGTAGATGAGGGCTGGACGATCTGTCATGCACTGTCCTCGGGCATGACTCCTACCGCGGCAGCCGCGAAGGTGTATGACGGGGCACGTGTTACCGGCGGCATCACCCAGGCGCAAGCCGGCCGTGTGGTGGCCGACGCGATAAACGATCTGTGCGTTTCAGCGACGCACAGCGGCACACTAGCGACCTGACCACCTGCTAGATGTCGGCCGCTCGGATGTCCGGGCCAGTGTCATCGCCGATTTCAGCCGGATCCCCTCGGCGCGCTCCTGTTCCTCCAGATCAAGTTCAACCTTCGCCAGGGCTGCGCGCAGGTTGGGCACCCAGTGCCGGCGCAGTGCCATGGCCCGCAGCCGGGTGGCGTGGAATTCGCGATCGATAACCCGCACGGCTGCGATTACGGCGCCGTGGCGCGCAGCAGCCGCGACTGCCGCGACATGGGCTCTCTGGGCATATACCAGGGCTGAACTGTCCACCAACACCCCCTCGTCTTGGCGGGGCGGTGTGCACTCAGCGCCGCCGGGGTAGCGAATACCCATGGTCGTCGTCCAGGCGACGGTGACCATCGCGGGCAGTTCTGGGGTTGCCTGCTGAATCGAGCGCTGCCCGCCGAGCAGGGTGGCCCGCAGTGTCCAGGTACGCGCGTCGAGGCAGGCGCGCTCCCAGTCGCGGCCGGTGTCCGCGGCGAGCGCGCGTAGGCGTCGGCGCTCGCCACCCAGAATGGCGACCTTCTGCTCCAGCAGTGTGACACCGCGTTCCGCGACGCCGAGCCGGGTGCGCAGCCACAGGCGGCCAGCACGACCAGGGGGTACCCGCAGTGTCGGCATCCCATTCACCCCGCGTCCGAGTCGGCAACAGTGCGCTGGTCCGGATGAGCCGCCAGCAGTGTGGTGGGCAGCATCACGAGCTCGCGCTCCGGTAGCCGCCGGATTACCCGCCATGCCTTATCAAGGGTCGAGTTCAGATCACGTGCTTCATCAGGACGCTGGTTGACCAGCTCACGGGCGAACGCGTCGTCGAAGTCGAGGTAGCAGCGGTCGGTGGGGCTCAATGCCTCGGATCCGATGAGTTCGGCGAGTTCTCGTACCTGCCGCGCCCTGGCCAGCGCGGCCAGCAACTGCTCGGCCAGCGGAAGGTGGTCGTCGCGGGTGCGTCCGGCACCGGCTCCATTTCGCATCAGCCGCGACAACGACGACAAAGCGTCGACCGGCGGATACACGCCCCGGGCGTACATCTCCGCGGAGAAGATGATCTGGCCTTCGGTGATGTATCCGGTGAGGTCGGGCACCGGGTGGGTGATGTCGCCCCCGGGCATGGTCAGCACCGGAACGATGGTGACCGAACCGGGCCGGCCCTTGACCCGGCCGCAGCGCTCGTACAACGAAGCCAGATCGCTGTAGAGGTAGCCCGGATAGGCACGGCGCGCCGGGATTTCGCCGCGCGCGGCCGACACTTCACGCATCGCGTCGGCGTAGCTGGTCATGTCGGTCATCACAACGAGGACGTGGCGTCCGCAGTCGAACGCGAGATGTTCGGCGATGGTCAACGCCAGCCGCGGCGTCAGCATGCGCTCGATCACGGGATCGTCGGCAGTGTTCACCAAGAGCACCAATTCGCCTGCCGCGCTGCGCTCGTCGAGAACGTCACGGGCGTAGGCAGCGTCAGCGTGAGTCAGACCGATGCCCGCGAAGACCACGCAGAACGGCTCACCCCCCACTGTCGCCTGTGCCGCGATCTGACACGCCAGGCGCAGGTGCGGCATTCCCGGCAGCGAAAAGACCGGCAGCTTCTGCCCACGGACCAGAGTGGTGAGGGCGTCGATGACCGATACCCCGGTGTGAACCGGGTCCGCAGGTGGATCCCGCCAGACCGGGTTGAGCGGATCCCCGGAAACCGTCGCACGGTGGACTCCGGACACTGGCGGGCCGCCGTCGATCGCCTCTCCGCGGCCGTTACACACCCGGCCCAACCACCCCTCGCCGACCGGTATCCGGAGCGGTTCGCCACTGAATTGCACCAGGGTGCCTGAAGCGCTCATGGCCGCGGTCCCCTCCAGCACCTGGATCACCGCCACGTCGCGATCGACCTCCAACACCTGGCCGTGGCGCACCGCGCCGTTCGCGAGGGTGATTGTCACGAATTCATCCCAGCCGACTCCATTGACGCCGGAAACCACCACGAGAGGCCCGCGCAGCTCGCGCACGGACATGTAGTCGATCCAGCCGCCGCCACTCACTTGAGTTCGCTCAGCAGGGCGATGATCCCGTCACGACGGTCGCGGGCCACCCCGGTGTCGTGCGGTCCGGACTCCTCCCGAGCGCGGATCAACGGCCCGAAGTCCAGCTCCTCGACCAGTAGGGCCGGGACACCTGAGTCGACGGTTGTCTGGGCGCGGTCCACCACAGCCAACACTGCGTCCACCAACGCAGCCGTCTTCTCCTCGGTGCAGTAGGCGTCGGTAGCCGAGAGCGAACTCTGCTGCAGAACCGCCTCCCGCAGCAGCCGACCACCGAGGATCACCATTCGTTCGCGTCCCGGCAGAGTCTCGACGCCGACCAGTTCGGTCAGCGCGGACAGCCGGTCGGATTCAGCGAGCAACCCAACCACCCGAGCGCGCTGCGCCGACCATCCCGAGCCGCCGGCCGACTCGGACCCCGCAGCCAGTACCTCGACGTCGCGGGAGAACGATCCCGACCACGAAACCGCCGGATAGTGGCGGGAATAGGCGAGTTCGCGGTCCAGCGTCCACCGGCACCGCACGAACCGCTCAGTCTGCGCGGTCACCGGCTCGGACAGGTCCCCACCCGGAGGCGACACCGCGCCGATCACAGTGACCGAGCCGGTGTGTCCGCCGAGGGTGATCACCGATCCCGCTCGCTCGTAGAAAGCAGCCAGCGCCGAGGCCAGGTTCGCCGGATAGCCCTCCTCTGCGGGTAATTCGCCACTGCGAGAGGCGAACTCCCGTAGCGCCTCCGCCCATCGCGACGTGGAGTCCGCAATGACCACCGCGTCGTAGCCCATGTCCCGAAAGAACTCCGCCACCGTCATCCCGGTGTAGATGCTGGCTTCCCTGGCCATCATCGGCATATTCGAGGTGTTGGCGATGATCACCGTCCGGTCCGCCAGCCGGCCTCCGGTGCGGGGGTCGGTCAGCGCAAACATCTGCTCGACGATCTCGGCCATCTCGTTGCCGCGTTCGCCGCAACCGACGTACACGATGACGTCGGCATCACACCATTTCGCCAATTGTTGCAGGAGAACAGTTTTGCCCGTTCCGAACCCGCCGGGCACACACGCGCTGCCGCCGCGCGCCACCGGAAACAGCAGATCCAACGCCCGTTGTCCGGTACGCAGCACCTCGACCCGCGACTGCCGGTCCCGATATGGCCGTGGCACTCTGACCGGCCAGCTCACCGACATGGACACGGGCACACCGGCGACGGTGGCCAGTACTGCGTCGGCAGGATAACTGCCCGACGGCGCGATCGACTCGACCCGGCCGGCCGTTCCGGGCGGCACGAGCACGCGGTACTCCAGAGGATTATGGTCGCGGACCACACCCAGGACAGACCCCGCCGACGCCACCTCACCGACGGCCGCCGTAGGCGTGAAACTCCAGGTGCGCTCGTCGTGCTGTGCGTAACCGCCAGGGGTCAGCCAGGTCGGCGCCGACGACAGTGGTCGCAGTAGCCCGTCGAAGACGCCGCCGAGCAACCCCGGGCCGAGCTGAGCGGACAAGGGGTGTCCTAGCAGCGTCGCCGGATCACCCGGGCGCAGGCCGCCGGTGTACTCGTAGGCCTGCACGGTGACCAAGCCGTCCCGGATCGCGACGGCCTCGGCGGGGATCGCGTCCGCACCGAGTGTGACCAGATTGTTCATCGCCGTGCCGTCAGCACCGTCCACTTCCACCAGCGACCCGACTACCCGGCGTATTCGGGTGGTCGCCGGCGAAGCGCTGGGTACCGTCATGACCACAGTCCATCGATGTCGGCTTCGATCCGTTCGAACGCCCGCGCCGCGAATGCGGCCAGGGTCAGATCGAGACGGCGGCCGGCGGCCTGCGCGATGATGCCGCCGCCCGCGTCCTCGGTGACGACGGCGTCGGTGCCGAGAATCTGGCCTGCCCGTGCCGCCAGCCGCTCGCGCAGCACCGGGTAATCCGGCTCGTCGCGAAGTCGGTGCACTGCGTCGGTGGCGCGGACCCGCAGTTGTTCGTAGGCGCTCCGCTGCGCGGCGAGGACGTCGCTGCGCTGCGCACGGCGGGTGCGGGCCTGTTCGACGGCCCGGGCGAGCGACGCCTCTGCCGCGCCCGCGGCGCGGGCATTGGCGATGATGTCCCGCGCGTCTCTTTCGGCGCGGACAAGCACATCGTGAGCTTCGGCGTTGGCGTCAGCCAGGATTCGGTCCGCCGCAGCGTCGGCCCGGTGCAGCAGCTCCGCCGACAGCGGTGCCAGCGCGTTTCGCACGCGCGCCGTGTCCAGCGCAATCATTGCGACATGACCACCGTGAGCGGCCAATCGGTGGTGAGCTCATGGGTCAGGTGCGCGGCCGCCTCCTTGGTGACGATGACCAGGGTTGTCTGGTCACCCAGTGATGCCCACGCCCGGTGGACGGCGTCCTCCCCCTCTGCGGCGATCAGGACCGCGCCAGTGAGGGCGTAACCCCGCACCTGAGCGTGCTCTCCGATCACCGCGACGGTTCCGGCGGTCATGACCGCCCGATCAGGATGATGGCGACGATCAGGCCGTAGATCGCGATGCCCTCGGCGAGTCCGACGATGACCATCGCGCGACCGAAGAGCTCTGGCCGTTCACTGAGCGCGGCGAGCGCGGCCGCTCCGGTATAGGCAACGGCGATAGCTGCGCCGATCGAAGATCCCGCCACTGCGATCGCGGCACCGAGCAGCGCCGCCCAGTTCGAGCCGCCCGCCACCTGTCCGGCTGCGAGTGGCTCGGCGGTGGCGGGGCCGGCGGTGGCGACCACGATGACCACCGCAAGCGCGGCAAGCAAAAGCACCGCGTCGAAGGCGAGGAACAGTCGCAGCGCCAACTGACCTCGACGGCGCAGCAGCGCCAACGTCGCGGCGAATCCGCCGAGCAGAAAGGGTAGAGCGATTATCCACGTCAGCACGATGCAACCTCCGGTGTGAAGGTGGGAATCCGCCATGGCTCAAAGGGATTTCCCTCGCCGACGAAGACCCTCGAAAATAATTCGTAGAACTCCAGACGTAAGGCCTGAACCCCGGCGACGAGCGCCTCAAGCGCGAATGTGAGCACATTGCCGACGACAAACACGATCACCGCGGCGACGACGCCCAGCATGCCCAATCCCGTCAACGCGACGGTGGCCTGCCACACCACCCAGCCCAGCGCCGCGTGCGTCATCCCGAATGCGGCGAGGCGGGCGAACGACACCAGATTCGAGCCCAGTCGCACCACCAGGTCGAACGCTCCCACGCCGGTCTGCGCGACTCCTGTTGCCCCGCCACCGGATTCGCTGAACAATCCGACGGTCGAGAGCACCAGCCCGGTCACCGCGGTCGCCGCCCCGACTATCGCCAGCCACGACGTCGCCAGCACGAAGCCGGCGACGGCCACGGCTACTCCCAGAAACAGTGTGGCGCCGGCGATCCCGGTCGGTGCGTACAGCGCCAGCCGGGCGCCACCTTCCCGCCACCGGTTCATGATCCCGATCGCATACGAGACCGCCAGGAACACCGCGCCCACGCCGACGGCGAACCCAAGCAGCCGCACCGGTTCGGCCATCGGTGCCAGCCACAGGACGGGCAACACACCGGTAGGGCCGAAGAACTCGCCGTAGAGCGCGCCAAACGCGGTTGCGGCGATTCCCGCACCGGCAACGAACAGCCACAACTGGCGCAGTCCGGCGAACCGGCGAATCCGGCCGGAACGCAACAACAGCGCGATCGCGATCAGCAGCGCGCCGTGCCCAGCGTCGCCGAACATCATGCCGAACATGACCACGTAGGCAACCCCAGCAGGGATCGTCGGATCAATGTCCCGGTAGGGCACAGTGCCGAACGTGCGCACCAAAGGCGCGAAAGAGCGCCCCAGGCGCTGACCCCCGAGCAGGGTGGGCGGATCGACTCCGGGCGGACGGGGCAACGGCACGACGGCGGTGGCCACCGATCCCAGCGCGACGGCGAGCGCAGCCAGCTCGGACCCGGGGCACCACCCAGTGACCGCGGCCACCTCATCGCGGTGGACCGCGGCTGCAGCGCGCTCCGCTAACTGCGCCTCCCCCGCGAGGAGGTCAGCGCGACCCGCGTCTTCGAGTTCCGCCAAGTCGGGCGCTACCGCGGACAACATCGGCGTCGGGCCGCTGCTCCCAAGCCGCTGCAGCCGCTGCGCGGCCTCACCGGGAGCCGAATCACCGTGCGGCCCAGGGCTATCAAGTTGCACCACCCCGGCCGCTGCCACGAGTACAAGCGCGTCACGCAGTGCGTCCGACGGCGCGAGCAACGCTATCCGCTCCATCCTCACCGGCGCCATGGCCTCAGGCCACGGCATCGTAGACCTCCATCGATCCACCGCCGCCGGCGGCGATTTGAAGTGCTGCTCGGCAGCGCCATGCATCCGCGGCGAGCACCGCAGCTGCGCCGATGGTCGGGCCGAAACCGAAGCGAGGACGACGCAGCAGCTCGAGTCCGTCCCGCTCGACCCGCGACCACCACCGGAACTCAGCCTGCCAGAGCTCGCCGACATCGGCGGTCCCGGACAATGCCCAGCGGGCGGGCGGGGGCAGTCGGCTGTTGAATTCCTGGAGGTTCCCGGCGGCCATCGCGCGCCGGCCAAGTATTCGCTCCGCGTTGGTCTGAGCCGGCAGCTCAAGCACGCGCCCTTCGAGGAACTGACGTCGCGCTACCAGCAAAGCGGCGCCGCCGCACGCCCAGTCGTTCGCCTCGGGTACGGCTAGGGCGACACGGCGTGCCCAGGCGAACTCAACGCCGACCACGATGTCGGCCGGTGATTCCCCGCCGGGATCACCCCATGGCGTTTCGGTCAGCACTTGCCGGAGTTGGGTGACTGACGACGTAGTGCGCAGCCTCGACCAGGCCGTCCCCAGCGCACCCATAGCAAACAGGGCTTCATTCTCGCCGCCGGAGACCGCGCGGGCGTGCGCGCGGATGTTGGCGATCTCGAACCAGCCCGCCAGCAACCGCAACGTCCCGGCCCCTGAACGAGGCTGCCACCCGGCGAGCACCCGCAGATGCCACAGCACGGTGGCGGCAAGACCATGCTCGGCTTCCCGGAGCGTTTGCCCGCCCCGCACGTAGTGGCGATACGGGCTGTCCGCCAGGATTTGCTCAGCCTGAGCCAGCGACCCGGTCCCCGCCAGCTCCCGAGCGCGGGCCGATCCGATGCGGCGGTCGAGCATCGCCTTCGCCCGGACGTTTCCGGCCACCCAAGCTGTGCTCATCGGCAGGACGGCGCATCGCGCGGCTTGCCCAATGGTTCGCAGAACTCCTCCAGCAACGCTGCAGCAACTGCTACGACCCGGTCGATGTAGTCCGGCATTCGCGTTTCCACCCGCGCTGTCAGTTCTTCGAGCTCGTGATCCCGATCGGCTCCTTCGCGGGTCCTGGCGGCCACCGTCAGTGCACGCGATTGCGCAGCTGCCTCCGCGCGCGCCGTTTCCGCGTGCGCCTGGGCCTCGGTGACCTTCTCGGCGGCATACCTACCCGCATCTTTTCGAATGTCTGCGGCGCGCTCGGTGGCGCGCCGCAGATTGCGCGCCGCCTCGGCTTGGACGTCATCGAGCATCAAGAACACCGGCTCCAGCTCAGTTGCTGTGTCGGCGGTACGGTCTGCTGGAACGCCACCTTGAGCCGCCGCACCCGGTGTGCCCGCAGGACGGAAACGCTCAAGAAAGTCGCGCCACTGTGGCATGCGGCCTCCTCAAAATCCTCAATAGGCGGCAACCGAATCACGTGATTCAGGTCGCGTTGGTTTCGGCCTCTTGCGAGCTGATCCATTGTCTTGCTGCATCGATCTGCCCAGCCGGGAAATGCCTGATCTCGGCTGACACAAAATGTGACGCCAAATGCTCTGCGATATCACCCATGGAGGAATCCGTCACAACTGCGATTCTCTTTACCCGCTTGTGATGCTCGCGCACAAAGCGAAAGTGGGTGACCATCGCCCCAAAGCTGTCCCATCCGGGGAACGCCGAGGCTTCGATGACGAGGCCGGCAAGACCTCCGGTTGCCTCGATGTACGGGTCCACCGCCTGCGCGAGTTTGACAAAGTCGTCTTGCTCAAGCGATGACTTTGGTTGCACGTGCAGGATGGAATGCTCTTTGTCGAGGTCGTATTCGATCATGAATTGCTCCTTTGTGTGCACTGCGATCCGCGGACCGAACTCGCCGACGGTGTTTAATACGCAGGGAGATGACTAGCCGTGTGCCCCTCCACATTGCACTGGCCCCCGGTCGACCGACAGGGCACTTGGACCCTTGTGAGGGCGCCCCAGCGTCCTGGTGTGGCGACCAAGGGGAGCAAAGGCCAAGCACCTCGACGCAGCCGCGCTGAGGAACCATCGGGTTTGATCCCGATACTTCCGATTGACTAACAAGAAACAATATGCCCCAACAGTTTCCGCGTACGATCAACGGTCTGTGATCGACCGGAGTTCTGGCAAGGACACACGGCGACCGCCGCCTCGGGTCGTTCGAGACCAGCACTTAGGACCTATGGCCCTGGCAGTGGCCGTTTCCCGTCGGTAGCGTCCCGGCCATGCCGATAGATACGCGAGCTATCTCGATTCTCTCCGAGCCCGAATGCTGGGATCTGCTGGAATGCGTCGAGCTGGGACGGCTAGTCACCAGCGTTGATGGCCAACCGGACATCTTTCCCGTGAACTTCGTCGTGCAGCACCGAACCGTGCTGTTCCGCACCGCCGAAGGCACCAAATTGACCAGCTCAGCGATCAACAATCAGGTGCTGTTCGAGGCCGATGGAAACACCGCCGACGAAGGCTGGAGCGTAATCCTCAAGGGCACGGCACGCACACCTCACACCGATGAGGACCTTGAGGAGGCCAGGCGGGCATGGCTATTCCCTTGGACAGCAACGCCAAAGCCGCATTTTGTACGGATCCGCCCGCTCAGGATCACGGGGCGCCGATTTGTTTTCGGCCCTGAGCCCGACAGCGAACCGACGTTCGCCTGAGCCGCTCGGCTGCCCGTCGAACTGCCGGCAACCCGTTCTGGGTGAAACGAATGGATGAGATGAATGGCCAAGCATTGGTTGGTGATGGAGGGCGACGGAGTTCCCGCGCAATTCGGCACCCGTTTGGCCGGTGCTGGGCGCCACCTGCCTGCCACTCATCTCACGACAGACGAATTGATGGCGACCACGCGGCATAACACGCATATCGATCTGGAACGACTGACCGGCATTCGCGAACGTCGTGTCTCGATAGGAGATGAAGACTCCCTGAGTCTCGCGACCGCAGCCGCGCTCGACTGCCTGAGCAAGGCGCCACACCACAGTGCTGCGGAGCTCGATGTGGTAATCAGCTGCAGCATCACGAAGTTTCGTGGCGGCTTGACGCAGTGGGTGGAGCCGACGATGAGCAGTGCAGTCGCACATGCCATCGGGGCTGAGCGCGCCTTGACTTTCGATCTGTCCAATGCATGCGCCGGAATGTTGACGGGTGTAACGGTTCTCAACAATTGGATCCGACAGGGAACGGTTGAATGCGGGTTGGTCGTTAGTGGCGAGTACATCTCCCAACTCGGCCAGAACGCGGCGCGCCATATTCGCAACATCATGAGCAACGAACTCGCCTGTCTGACATTGGGTGACGCCGGCGCTGCACTACTCCTCGAACAGGCCCCCGCCGGGTCCCCTGGGATCAGCCTTGCCGGCTTTACCACGGTTGCTGACTACAGCCGCCTTTGTCTGGGCTATCCGAAGGGACGAGATCCCGGTGCCCGGATGTTCACCAACTCTCGTGGGATCCAACGGGCAGCCATCGCCGACACGCCGCTGTTGTTGCGCGAAGCCCTCGACGCGGCCGGCATCTCGATGCACGACATCGATCACGTGATCACGCATCAGACCTCCGCCCGCGCGATACGCAAGGGAATGGCCGCAGTCACCGCGTCGTTCGGTGACAGTCCACGGCACGACGCCGTCATCACGGTCGATCGCTACGGAAACACGGCGTCGACGACTCACACGGTGGCTCTGGTCGAAGAACTCGAAGCCGGGCGGATCCGGCCCGGCGAGACGATCGCCCTGATCGCGCTGGCATCAGGTCTGGAGATCGGCGTCGTTCTCCTTACCGTGGACGAGGAGCTGGTGAGCCGTTTTGGGCACAGTCATTGATCGCGTCGCCGTCACCCGCAGTGGGTGGCGCAATCGGCACAGCGCATTACGACTCGCTGTCGCCGCGGCCAAAACCTGTCTGGGACAGGCCGGACGGGGCCCCGACGATGTGGACCTTCTGGTCAATGCCGGCATCTACCGCGACCGGAACCTGGCCGAGCCTGCGCTCGCGGCGCTGATTCAGGAGGATGTTGGGGCCAACACCGAGGACCCGCATGCCGACGCTCACGGCACATTCTCGTTCGACATAGCCAACGGGACCTGTGGCGTCCTCACGGCACTGCAGATCGTCGACGGCTTCTTGCGGTCACGCACCATCGACTGCGCCTTGGTCGTCGCGAGTGACGCCGACCCGGGTCACGGCATGAGCGAAGGCTTTCCGTTCTCTCCTGTCGGGGCGGCACTGCTGTGCGGCTGGACGGACGACGACTACGGACTCGGCCGCGTCCACTGGGCGAACTTCCCCGATGACGATGAGACCTTCAGTGCCACAGTAGGATTCGAAGACAAACGAAATGTGCTTCGATTCAAGCAGTCCGCCACAATGGACGAGCGGTTCGCCAGTGCCGGAAGTCAGGTGGCCCGAAGCTGCCTCCGGGAGGCCTCGCTCGGACTTGCCGACGTCGACATGATCGTCGCGGCTCCAGCCCGCCACGGGTACCGCGCCGCACTGGCCACCCACCTCGGGGTGCCGGTAGACCGGATCGTCGTCGCAGACGACGAGAGAATGCACACCGCTTCGCTGGCGGCCGCACTCGATTGTGCGGCCGAACGGCTCCCGTCCGGTGCCCGCGTTCTGGTCATCGCCGCCGGCGCCGGCGTCACCGCCGGTGCGGCTGTCTACCGACTGGCGCCTGCTGGGACCTCAGCTGGCGGGGTCGATTGACGCCGCGTCGCGTTGGTTACGATGCCGCGAGCCGGCGAGCGCAGCCAGTACCCGCACGCCGTTCTCGATGCCGCGAGCCAACTCGTCGACGTCGGGGGCGCTGTCGTAGTCGGCGGTGATGCCGAAGATGAAGCTATCGGCATAGCTGATCATCGCTATGCCGGTGCGTAGATGAAGAGCGATCGGCGGTATCGGGAGGATTTCCAGCACCTCCCTGCCCATCACGTGCTGCCGCCGTTGGGGCCCGGGTACGTTTGTCGCCAGCGCGGTCACTGAGTTCTGCGGCAACCGGGTCAGGAACCGAATCACCCATGCCGAGAAGGCAAATGGAATGGCCTGCGCCATCGAGAACAATGCGCTGCCGCCTTCCCGCTGGCCACTCCCCTTGGCTTTCGTGAGTCGGCGGTGCACGATCTCCAGCTGCTTGACCGGATCGGGCTCGTCGACCGGCAAGAGCGGCAGCATCGCCGACACCCGATTGTCGGTGACATCAAAGTCGTTCGCCGAGCGCATCGACACCGGCACGAGCGTTCGCAGTGCTTGGTGTCCCGGCGTTTCCCCGCGGCCGATCAACATCGTCCGGTAGCTGTTGGTGATCGCTGCCAGCGCAACGTCGTTGAGCGTCACGTTGAAAGCCCGGCTCACCTCTTTCATGGCGGCGAGGTCCACCCTGGCCGCGCTGTATCGACGCATCTTGGTGATCGGTCCGTTCAGGGATGACTCCCCCGCGGCGGTGAGCACACTGGCCGTCAGCTCGGCGGCGCCAACCAAGGCGTGCTCGGCGGCGCCGGCTGCGGCCAGCGTCGCCCGCCAGGTGTCACCTATCCAGTTCAGCGGGTTCAGGCTCGGCCGCAGCAGGCGCAGGATGGAGCTCCCGGACTCCTTGGCCGCGCGGGTACTGGTGGCGAAGGTCTCGCCGGCACCGTCATCGCTGAGCTTGGCCAGCATCTGCGCCGTCGCGATGCCGTCGGCCAGACAGTGGTGGATCTTCATCAGCACCGCCCACCGACCGTCGGTGAGCCCTTCGATGATCCAGCACTCCCAAAGCGGGCGTTCACGGTCGAGCCGTCGCTCCATGATGCTGGCGATCATCCGGAACAGCTCGGCGTCATCACCAGGATGCGGCAGTGCGACCCGATGCAGATGATGCGCAATGTCAAAGTGGTGGTCGTCCACCCATTCCGGTGAGCCCAGATCGAATGCGTGCGTGTGCAGCATCTGTGTGCAGCGTGGAATGTCCTGCACCCGTTCGGCGAACGCCGACACGAGATCACCATAGTCAGCGGGCGGCCCTTCAACGATCGACACACCACCGACCGCAAGACTGATATGGGGATCGGAATCCTCAGCCTGCAGGAAAGTGGCGTCAAGTGCGGTCAGGTGCTCCATACGGTGACTATGAACCGCGGGGCACACGTGCGACAGGGCCGCAAGTCTTCGATTCGCGGGCACAACGTTGTTCGGACTAGCGGTGCACCGCCAGGATGTCGGCCAACGGCCGGCGTGGTGTGACCGGCAACGGCTGCGGACTCGTTGGGGCCACGCCGATCCGGATCAGCAGCTGCGGTGAGCCGATCTGCCCGATCAGTTGCCTGACGATGTCGCGGCTCGGCATCACCTCGGTCATGTGCGTCAAGGTGCATGTTGCCAGCCCCGCCACGGTGGCTTCCAGCAGCACGGCGGACAGCGCCTCCCCGCAACGCAACACATCGAGGCGGGCATCTTCGTGAGCCGTGGACAACACGAAGATCTTGGAGCAGTCTTTGGCGGTATCGAGGCGGCGGTCGCTGCGTGCAGCCGACGGAAAGGCCCGGGCGACATCTGTGCGACCAGCCTCGGACACGGATGCCAGCGCACTCGTGGGCACACCATCGCTGGCTGCGAACGAGGATGTCCACCATTCCAATTCGCCTTGATAGGTCGGGTCGCACGTCCTCAGCGTCTCGGTCAGGCGAGAAGCCTCCGCCAATACGGGACGGTCACGTTCGAGCACCACGTCGGCCATCACATGGTGCGGGAGGACCTCCAGGCGCAGCCGCGGCTCGATCTCCGCCCAGTTGTTGGGCGCGTCGAAGGGCAACCGATCAGTGCGGCGCAGCAGGATCGCATCCGCCCGCCGACGTTGCGTGTCGGTCACGATGTCGGTCGGGGTAAAGGTCAGGGCCGCCAAATGGTCTGGCTGGCGCGGGTCCGGGAAACGGTCAACGGCGGTCTCCCAGCCGGCGGCAGCCATCGCGACCCGAAGGTGATCCAACACGGCGCCACAGCTCAAGAGAAGTTCCCGGCCAGAACTGTCGGCGACCAGCACCAGACGCGTGTGATCAGCGAACAGGTGTAGCACTGCCCCATCGGAAACCCACCGCCACGGCTGGCTGTTATGCAACGAAGGCGCGCGGCCGGCCAACATCACCGCGTTCTTCAGCGTCTTGTCTTTGACCATCGTCTCGGTCACGTCAATCACCCGCGTCAGTTGTAGTGTGCGCGGACAGTGCGCCGCGATCGAGCGAAGCCCGGGCGGCGACGGAGATCATCGCGGCCCCTTCGATCTCGAGGTCATGCGTTCATCGTCGTTGGCCCGAACTGTTAGTCAATAGGGACGAAGGTCATCAACGCGGCGCCCTGCGACCATAGCTGCGAGCCGGCCGATTGCAGCATGCGGCAGACCCCGCTTGGGTCCAACGGCAGCTCCTCGGGGACTAACGGCCATTAGCACCACCTGATGCCCTCCCTAGGGTCGAAGCGGAGTGGAAAGCAGGTGATCATCGTGGCGCCAATGATGGCGGATGCCAGCAACGCGACTTCACTGTCGACTGGCGCCCGGATTGTCACCGTGACGATGAATCCGGCGCTCGACATCGCCACGAGCACCGACGTAGTGATGCCGACCGACAAGATGCGTTGCGGCTCTGCGCGTTACGACCCCGGCGGGGGCGGTATCAACGTCGCGCGGGTGGTGCAGGCTCTCGGCGCCTCGGCAGTGGCCATATTTCCCGCGGGCGGCGCCAGTGGCGAGCTTGTCACCACGATGCTTGATGCCGCGGGCTTGCCCGTGCGCCGGATTCCGATCGCCGAGCCGACTCGGGAGAGCTTCACGGTGAACGAACGCCGTACGGAACAGCAATATCGGTTCGTCCTGCCCGGACCAGCTCTCAGTGCAGCCGAGCAGGAGGAATGCCTCCAAGAGCTGCGTTCGGTGGCGGCTTGGGCCGACTATGTGGTCGCCAGCGGAAGTCTGCCGCCCAACGTCTCGCCAGATTTCTACAACCGGATCGCCGATGTGTGCGAGCAGCTAGACACCCGGCTCATCCTCGACACCTCTGGCAGCGGTCTGCAGCACCTCACGGGCGGCAAGGTGTTCCTGCTCAAGCCCAGTGTCCGGGAGCTCCGCGAATGTGTCCGCCGCGAGCTGCCCGGCGAGACTCAACAGCTGGCGGCGGCCCGAGAGCTCATTGAGCGTGGGTGTGCACGCAATGTTCTGGTATCGCTAGGCGCCCAAGGTGCATTGTTCGTCACCGCCGAAGGCGCCCAGCGCTTTCCCCCGGTCGCAGTACGGGCGGGTAGTGGTGTCGGTGCCGGCGATGCCATGGTCGCCGGGCTCACCGTCGGATTGAGCCGCGGGTGGCCACTCACCAAGTCGATCCGGCTGAGTATCGCCGCGGGCGCCGCCATGCTGATGACCCCAGGAACGGCCAGCTGCACCCGCGCCGACGTGGAGCGGCTCTTCGATATCGCTCCCGAACCGGTCGACCTAGCGGCCAGTGCCGCCGACCGCTGACCCGCCACAAGCCCCTCAGAGTGTCGATGCCACAAGGTCGGTCAGGTCCACCAGGCGGTGGGAATAGCCCCATTCGTTGTCGTACCAGCCGATGAT
>JARLGS010000169.1 GCA_031292695.1 Mycobacterium sp.
CACCGACGTCTACCTCATCACCTCGACCGATGGCGGCAACACCTGGAACAACACGCACTTGGCGGGCTCCGGCAGCACCACGGGAATGGTAAACCAGGACAACGCGGCCACGGACGGATTCTCCTCGGCCGCCACGCTCGGTTCGGGCAACTCCAACGGTTTCGTGAGCGGGCGCGCCCAGTACCAGCCGGAGGTGGCCGTCGACCCGGCGACCGGCACGGTGGTCGTGTCCTACCTTGACGCCGAATACGACCCCTCGCTGGCTCGCGTGGCGACGAGCATCACCACCAGCATCGATGGCGGGCAGACGTTCGGCGGGACGACGTACGCGAATGCCTCGCTGACCGCCACGGACGAGGCGACCAACAGCCAGGTCGCTCTCCAGCCCGTTCTCGACAACGACTCGTCGGGCAACCCGAACCGTGACACGACGTTCGCGTTTGGCTCCCACCAGGGATTGGCCGTCTATGACGGCAAGGTGTACCCGGTCTGGTCGGGCAACGACAACGGCGGGCCCAAAGCTCAAGAGCTGCTCCAGATCCACATGGGCAAGGTGACCATCGCCGCGGGGCCGCGGGTCATCGATGGGACGTCAGGCCCCATTGGGGCAGGGACAGCCGACACACTCAACATCAACCCCGCCCCGGACGGCTCGCCGGAGGTGACGGCGATCGTCGTCACTTTTGACCGACCCGTTTCCGTCGCGTCGTTCCTCGCGTCGCAGGTGCAGCTCATGGCGCGGAACGCCAGCGGCGGTGCGCTGGCCGTGCAGCCGGTTGTGCAGTTGATTACGGCGAACGACGAAAGCAATGGCGAGGCCGACAGATTCACGATCACCATCTCACCCGACTCAACGCCGGGAACGCTCAGTTACACGATCGGCCCAAACATCTTCGACCTGGTCAAGACGCGGTTGACCAGCGCCGGCAACAAGATGGACCAGAACCAGGACGCGAAGGCCGGCAACGGGAACTCCGACCTCTTCGAGGTTCCCGCGACAGCCACCGTCGGCGCGGCGCC
>JARLGS010000170.1 GCA_031292695.1 Mycobacterium sp.
GACAAAGTGGGCAGGAAATGGCCGAAGAAGGTCTCTTCTGTCGAAGCTATTCGAGACGATCGCGAAAAGCAATAGAAGTAGAAATGATCTAATGTTAGAATCTTACGTATTGGATTCTTCTGTTTTGGTTGCATCTCTGATTCCCTCGGACAAATATTACAGCTCCGGGATTATGGTAGTCAAGCGACTTTTGGGTAGCAACGATATTGTATACGCTAGCGCAATAGTTCCGGTGGAAGTGTGTGCAGCCGTATCAAGAAGAACTAAAGACAAGGTTAGCGCGCGGGAAGCGGCAGCGCAGATTGAAATCGCTGGAACAACACAAGCTGTCGCAGCTGTTCGCGACACGCGGTTCGGGATGTAGCCCTCTGGACAGCTGTAATTCCGCACCACCGAGACCGCGGTCGTCGAGAAGCCGGCCGAGGATCACGGGCACGGCCACCACGGTCACGCCCACTAGGTAGTTCTGCGAGTGCACCCCCGGTGGGCATACTCTCGACTACCGGACATGGAAGTCGCCAACGATCCCGCCGATCACGAAAAGGGACGACGCATGAGCATGGCGTACCTGGCACAACCGAACCAGCAGCAGCAATTGGAATGGCTCGATGGCGGCACACTGGCGATCCTGCTCGACGGTAAGGCGACCAATGGCCAGTTGATGGTTGGACGCTTCGATGTCAGTGAGGGCGAAGCACCCCCGTATCACAAACACACGCGTGAGGACGAGGTCTTCATGCTGATCAAGGGGACCGCGCTGCTCTGGTTGGACGACCAGGAGATGGAGCTGGCGGAAGGCGGGATCGTCTTCTTACCCAAGAACATTCCGCACGCGTACCGGATCACCTCCAAGAAAGCGGATCTGCTGATGATCAACACGCCCGCGGGAATCGAGGGGATGTTCCGCTACGCCGGACGGGATAAAGCCACGCCGCGCCCCGACGGCTTCGAAATCTCCCCCGAACGGATGGCCGAGGGAGCGGACAAGTTCGGCCAGATCATCCTCGGGCCCCCGCGCTGACCGTACTGGCCCGAAGGCTGAGGCGACGTTTTCTTGACGGCACCGTCGAATGCGGCGCACTGTGAGACCAGTCACACGTTCGCGGGTAGAGAGGCGGCCGCTCATGACCACGAAGGACAAGTACACGGATGTGCCCGTGCCGTACTTGTGGGCGGTACCCAGCAGCGGGGACGCGCGCTTCACGTGGGAGTACGACGAGGGGCGCGACCGGCTCCTATCCCTGTACCAGAAGGGAAAGGACAAGCAGTGGGACGCCCAGTCGCGCATCGACTGGGCCCAGGACGTCGACCCGATGAACCCGGTGGGGCTGCCCGACCAGTTCCATCCGCTGTTCGGCAGCCCGGTGTGGCAGGCCGCAGACGAAAAGCGCCGCGCCGTGCTACGCCAGCACAACCAAGCCTGGAACTTCTCGCAGTTCCTGCACGGCGAGCAGGGGGCCATGGTGTGCGCGGCCAAGATCGTCGAGGTGGTCCCCGACATGGACGCGAAGTTCTACGCGGCCACCCAGACCATGGACGAGGCCCGGCACGTCGAGGCGTTCTCGCGGTTCCTCCAGGAGAAGGTCGGCCTGGTCTACCCGATGAATCCGAACTTGAGCACGCTGCTGGCCGACACCCTGCGCGACTCGCGCTGGGACATGCCCTATCTGGGCATGCAGGTGCTCATCGAGGGACTGGCCCTGGCCGCCTTCGGGACACTGCGCGACTTGGCGGCGCCGGACTCGCTGGCCAAGCAGCTGCTGGCCTATGTCATGCAGGACGAAGCCCGGCACGTCGCGTTCGGCCGAATCTCGTTGAAGGACTACTACTCCGCGCTGACCGACGCCGAACGCGGCGAGCGGGAAGAATTCGTCGTGGATGCCTGCTACCTGATGCGTGACCGGTTCCGCGGCGAAGAGGTTTTCGAGACCCTGGGCCTCAACGTCAAGGAGTGCGCGGAGTGGGTGGACAACTCGCCGCTCATGATCCAGTTCCGTTCACACCTGTTCAGCCGCATCGTGCCGATCGTCAAGGACATCGGGCTGTGGGGCGACAAGGTGCAGAAGGCGTTCCGCGACATGGGCGTTCACGACATGGCCGGTTTCGACATCGATGCGCTGATGAAGGCTGACGAAGACCAGGCCGAGGCGCTGGACAAGGCACACGCTGAGATGTCTGTCCGCGCAATGGAAGTGGACCAGATGATCGCCGAGGGTGCGAGCTGAGGGCCGCCCTGCTCCGACCTACGGCCGCAAGGACGTTGAGACGTGAACCTCCGAGGTGAGGGTGCGGTGGACCGGACAGCGTTCGGCGATGGCGAGTAACTGTTGCCGCTGGGCGTCGTCGAGGTCGCCGATCAATTCGATCTCGCGATCGATCTGGTCGAGCATGCCCTGCTTGGTTTCGCAGTCGGCGCAGTCTTTCGCATGAATCCGTGAGTGTCGCAACGTCACTCGCACTTGGTCGAGCGGCCAGTTCTTCCGATCGGCGTACATCCGCAGTGTCATCGAGGTGCAGGCGCCGAGGGCGGACAGCAGCAGGTCATATGGTGACGGCCCGGCGTCGTCGCCGACCGGACGTGGCTCGTCGGCGACCAACTGGTGGTGCCCGGCGGTGATCTGTTGCGTGTACGTGCCTGAACCGGTCTCCGCGACGATGACGGCGCTCTCGGGTGATGCGTGGTCAGCCTGGGTGCTCATGCAACTCTCCTTGACGGTGTGGAGCCGGGGCCGGGTGCGGAAGGCCGCTGCGTCGGGATCAGGCTATCGGCGACTACGTAATTGCCGTGACCGACTGTGAGGGCTGTGCCCGGATTGGGCTGACTGCGCAAAAATAGGTGACCGGTCGGCTAAAATGGCCAGATGCCACGCCCGTCGAATCCCGACGTACGCCGCCGCCTCCTGGCCGCGGGTCTCGAACTTGTGCACGCTCATGGATTCGCCGCCAGTGGAGTCAAGGACATCACCGATGCCGCGGGCGTGCCGAAGGGATCGTTCTACGCCTATTTTCCCAGCAAGGAAGCCTTCGCGGCGGCCATCCTGGAACACTACTGGTCCGATATCGAAGCGCGGATACTGCCGCTGCTAGACGCTGACGGACTGGCGCGGGAGCGCCTCACGCGGTTCTTCCATGCGCTCGCCGACGAACACGAGTCCGCCGATTTTCTGCTCGGTTGTCTGGTCGGGAACATGTCACTGGAGCTTGGTGGCTCCAGTGAACTGGTCCGCGCCGAACTCACCCGCATCCTGGATCAGTGGGGCGAGGCTCTCGCCGACTGCGTGCGATTGGGGCAGGAGCGATCCGGTGATATCAACGTCGACCTTGGTTCGGGCGAGTTGGCATCGGTGTTGATCGAGGCCTGGGAGGGTGCCGCCCTGCGGGGCAAGGTGACCCGCAGTCGGGCGCCCTACGACCGGTTCGAGGCGGTGACGCTGCCGGCCCTGCTGGGGTGACCTGAATCATTCGACCGAGGCCTCAACAGGCCTTGATAAATAGACGACCGGTCAGTTATCATTACGGAGTCAACCACGCTCCGATCGCGAGGACCACTCATGGCAAACCCGACCAGCTACTCTGAGCCGCGGCATCGGGGCCTCCCGAGCTCCGGCTTCGTGCTCGATCCCGCGCATGTCGCGCTCGTCGTCACCGATCCGCAGATTGACTTCCTGAGTCCCGATGGCGTGTCATGGCCGGTGTTCGGTGCCAGCATCGACGAAAACAACACCGTCGCGCACATCGGCGAATTGTTCGATGCCGGCAAGCGGGCGGGGGTTACGGTCGCGGTATCGCCGCACCACTTTTATCCGACCGACAGGCAGTGGCGGTTCGGTGATCCGCTCGAACAATTCATGGGCAGCGTCGGCATGTTCGGCCGCAGCGGCGCTTATACGCTCGACGGCTTCGCTGGTTCCGGTGCGGACTTCCTGCCTGAGTACCGGCAGCACATCCATGACGGCCACACCGTGATCACCTCGCCGCACAAGATCGTCGGCCCAGAATCGAATGACCTTGTGCTGCAACTGAGGAAGCGCGGCGTGAGTCAGGTGATCCTGGCGGGCATGGCTGCCAACCTGTGCGTGGAAGGACATCTGCGCGAGCTGGTCGAGCAGGGGTTCGAAGTGGTGGTCGTCAAGGACGCCACAGCGGGTCCACGGTTGCCCGAAGGTGACGGCTACCTCGCGGCGCTGGTGAACTTTCGGTATCTCGCCAGCGCCGTCTGGACCACGGCCCAGGCCGTCGCCGCCTTGGCGGGGAGCGACCGATGACAGCTGCCGCCACCGCGAAAACCGTTGCTTACGAATGTATTCAGAGATCCAACTACCAACCCCAGTTGACATTCACCAACAAGGAGGCTCGAGCCATGACACGGAACGACGACCTGAGACAACGCAAGTTCCTGCTGAACAACGGCACCGGTGCGATCCCGGCCCTCGGGTTCGGCACATCGCTGTCCGACAACACCAAGACCGAGGCCGCGGTCGAAGTGGGATTCCGCCACCTTGACGCGGCTGAAAGGTACCGCAATGAAGCGCAGGTCGGGGTGGCGCTGAAGGAGTTGTTCGCGAACGGCACCGTGCGCCGCGAGGACCTGTTCGTGACCACCAAACTGTGGAACAACAATCATCGCCCGGAACGCGTCAAGCCGGCGCTGCAGGCCAGCCTGGACAGGCTCGGTTTGGACACGGTCGACCTGTACCTGGTGCACACCCCGTTCGCCTTCCGGCCCGGCGACGACCAAGACCCGCGCGACGCGCACGGAGCAGTCAGCTATGACGACGGAGTTACGTTGGCGGAGACCTGGGGAGCGATGGAAAATCTGGTCGACGCGGGACTCGTTGGCGCGATAGGCCTTTCGGACATCAGCGCGGAAAAGACCCGGGAAGTCATCGATATCGCGCGTATCAAGCCCGCGGTCGTGGAAGTGGAGTCGCACCCGTATCACCCGCAATGGGAGCTGCACGAACTGTGCAATACACACGGCATCGTGCTGTTGGCTTTCGCATCGCTCGGCCACGCGCTGGAGCCGAGACTGCTCGATGACCCGCTGATTGTCTCGATGGCGCGGCAGTTCGGAAAGACTCCGGCTCAGGTGCTACTGGCGTGGGGTATTCAGCGCGGCAGTGCCGTCCTGACCGCATCCGTCACACCCGCGCGGATCACCGAGAACTTCGACGTCACGGCGTTGCCCGACAGCGCCGTCCAGGAAATCAACGAACGGCTGGACACGCGCTACCGGTTCAATTCCGTTGTCGACGGGGGAGAGCCGGGATTCGCCGAAGTCCCCAATGGCCGTTGAGCCGTGAAGAAGGAGCTCGCAACCATGACGAAACTGCTCTACATCCAAGGCTCTCCACGCAAGGGCGACTCGAAGTCCATTCAGATTGCCACGGCATATCTGGACGCGTTGTCGGCGGAAAATCCGGATCTCGAGATCGACACCCTCGACCTGTGGGACGTGGCCCTTCCGGCGTTCGACGGCGACAAGGCGGCCGCGAAAATGAACGTCATCACCGGCGCAGCGCAGGACGGTACCGGACAGACCGCCTGGGACGAGATCGTGGCGATTGCCACGCGCTTCATCTCCGCCGATCGGTATCTCATCGCGTCACCGATGTGGAACTCGGGAGTCCCATATCGACTGAAGCAGTACATCGATCTGGTTCATCAGCCAGGGATGCTCTGGAGTCTGGATTCTCAGTCCGGCTACACGGGACTGCTCAAGAACAAGCACGCCACCCTGGCGCAGACGTCTGGTGTTTACGCCGATGGTGTCGCTGCACCCGCGTTCGGGGTGGACCATCACGCCTCCTACCTGCGTCTGTGGCTCAATCAGGCCGGAATACAGCAGATCGACGAGTTGCGATTCCAGCCGTCGATGCTGACCGCGGATCCATCCGGCGATCTCGCAAAGGCGATCGGGGATGCGACCCAACTCGCGGCCGCTCACGGCCGCGTCTGAGAGCAGGCCAGCGCGATGAAAGCGATGGCGGGTGTTGGGATTTCGCCAGCGCTGCCTATCGTGGTCACCGGAATTGACGGCGTCAGTCGGTGTCGGTGGGCCACCGAGACTGGGCGGGATCTGACCGCCTATCACGATCAGGAGTGGGGCGTGCCGACCCATGATGAAGCCGAGTTGTTCGAGGCACTCGCACTGACGTACTTCGAGAACGGGCTGTCATGGGCGACCGTGTTCGACAAGCGGCACGACCTCCGCAGAGTTTTTCGGGGTTTTGACCCGGCCGCCGTGGCTGCGATGTCGTCCGACGATGTCGAATGTTTGATGGCCGATGCCAGCATCATTCGTAACCGACGCAAGATCGAAGCGACGGTACACAATGCGCGGCTGCTGTCGAGATACTCGCTCTCGGAATTGTCATGGCTGCACCGACCGCGTCAGCGCCATCGACTGCAGAGCTGGGCTGACGGCCGGATGGTGAGCCCGGAGTCACGCCGGCTCTCGGCGGCGTTGCGGGATGCGGAGTTTCGGATGGTCGGACCGGTCGTGGCGCACTCCTTTATGCAGACCGTGGGGATCGAGAACGGTCATTTCGCCGGTTGCTTCCGGGCCTAGCCTTCGCAATCGGTGATCAGGGCGCCCGGTCGCCGTGGATCAGGTTGTGGATGTCGCCATCCACGGATTCGTCTGCGACGAAGAGCAATTCGTCACCGTCCTCGAACTGCTCATCGAGTGTGGGCACGATGATCCGGGTGCCCCGCTGCACCGTGACCAGCTGAGTGTTCGACGGCAGTGTCATCTCTCCGAGCGTCCGACCGATCAGCGGGCTGTTGGGCGGCAGCGTGAACTTGGTCAGATTGGCGTGACCTTGCCGGAGCCCCATCAGCCGCACCAGATGGCCGACGTCCATGGCACCCTCGACGCCGGCGGCCATGGCGTGCGGGGTGGACACGGCAATGTCGACACCCCAATCCTCGGTGAACAACCATTCGTTGCGGACATTGTTGACGCGCGCGACCACCCGCGGCACCCCGAACTCACTTTTGGCCAGCAGCGCCATGGCGAGGTTGGTCTTGTCGTCGCCGGTCGCTGCGATGACCACGTCGCACATTTCGATGCCGCATTCCTCGAGTGAGGACAACTCGCACGCGTCGGCGAGTAGCCAGTCCGCCTCTGGGACGGTGTGCGGCTCGTACTTGCGGACGTCGCGCTCGATCAGCAGGAGCTTGTGGCCGTTGGCGACGAGCTCCTGTGCCACCGACCGGCCGACTGCGCCGGCACCGGCGATCGCTACGCGCATGCAGGCATCCTTCCCGGGGGGTGCTCTCGCAGCCATTGTCACCCACCACTGCCGGTAGTCGATCCCCAGGCTGGCGGCCGCGGCATCGTCGGCTGCCCGATACATTTGGCTACTGCCGCCGATCCGAACGGGGACTGTCGATGACTCTGGAGCAGCTGTACCGGGTGCTGCTCGTCGGCGCGCTGGTGCTGTTGGCCAGCATTGTGGCCGCCCGACTGGCGACCCGGATCGGCCTCCCCAGTCTGCTGCTGTTCCTAGGCGTCGGTGTCGCGCTCGGCGAAAACGGTCTGGGACTGAGATTCGACGATGTCGCACTGGTGCAAGACCTGGGCACCGCCGCCCTGACGATCATCCTCATCGAGGGTGGTCTCACCACCCAGTTCAGCGACATCCGGAAGAGCCTGGCTCCGGCCGGGGTGATGGCCACGTTCGGGGTGGCGATCAGCACCGTGGTCACTGCTGCCGGGGCGAACTTGCTACTCGGCATCAATTGGCAACTTGCTTTGCTGCTCGGCGCCATCGTGTCGTCCACGGACGCTGCGGCGGTGTTCTCGGTACTGCGGGTGCTGCCGCTGCCCCGGCATCTAGCCGGCCTGTTGGAGGCCGAGTCCGGGTTGAACGATGCGCCCGCCGTCATCTTGGTGTTGATATTCAGCGCGGTTCCGCTGCACTTCGAGGCTGGGGAGGCGCTGGTCAATCTCGTTTACGAATTGGCGGTCGGGGCGGCGATCGGACTGCTCTGCGGCTATCTCGGCGCCCTCACCCTGCGCCGGATCGCGCTGCCGGCGTCGGGGCTGTATCCGCTGGCCACCTTCGGTCTGGGCATGGTGGCCTTTGCTGCGTGTGGGGTGGTGCACGCCAGCGGTTTCCTCGCCGCCTATCTGACCGGTCTGGTGCTGGCGAACTCTGGACTGCCGCACCGCGCGGCCACCCGGTCGTTCGCCGAAGGGCTGGGCTGGTTGGCACAGATCGGACTCTTCGTTCTGCTCGGGTTGCTGGTCACGCCGAGTCAGCTCGGTGACGACCTGGTGCCGGCCGTCGTCGTCGGCCTGATCCTGCTGCTGTTGGCCCGTCCACTGTCGGTGGTGCTGTCATTGGTCGGGTTCCGGGTGCCCTGGCGGGAGCAGGTGTTCCTGTCCTGGGCGGGGCTGCGTGGTGCGGTGCCGATCGTGCTGGCCACCTACCCGATCGTCAACGGTGTTCCCGACAGCCAGCGGCTGCTGAACATCGTGTTCGTGCTCGTGGTGGTGTTCACCCTGATCCAGGGGCCCAGCCTGAAGCCGATCGCGCACCGGCTCGGCCTGATCCGCCGCGACATCACTCGCGAGATTCAAGTGGAATCCGCGCCGCTGGACGTGCTCGATGCGGAGCTGTTGACCCTCACCGTCCTACCGCAGTCGCGGCTGCACAACGTCACGGTTCTGGAGCTTCGGCTGCCCGATCCCAGCGTGATCACCCTGATCATCCGCAAGGGCAATACCTTTGTGCCGCAACCCGACACGCGCATCGAAGCCGGCGACGAACTATTGATCGTCAGTACCTCGAAGACCCGGGAAGCCACCGAGCGCCGACTACGCGCGGTCAGCCGGCGCGGCAAGCTGGCGTACTGGTTCGACGAATACGGTGAGCCGGACTAGCCGTCTTCCGCGATTGCCGTCGTTCAGCAGATCCGAGGTTCAGCAGATCCGAGGTAGCTGCTCGCCGATGGGCATATCCACCACCCGGGTGCCGCCGAGCGCAGTCCGAGCTACCACCATCCCGGGATGCTCGGCGACACAGTGGCCGATCAGTGTCGCCCGCGTGCCGAGTGGGTGGCTTCGCATGGCGGCCAGCACGCGATCGGCCTCATCGGCGGGCACAAATGCCAGCAGCTTGCCCTCGTTGGCGACCTGAAGCGGGTCGAGGCCCAGCAGCCCGCATGCGTCGCGGACTGCAGCCGGGATCGGGAAGGTGCGCTCGTCCAGTGCCACCCCCACCTGCGCGGCCTTCGCGATCTCGTTGAGCGTCGCGGCCACCCCGCCGCGCGTGGGATCCCGCAAGACGTGCAAGTCCGCACCGGTATCGATCATGGCTGCCACCAGTCCGTGCAGCGGTGCGGTATCGCTGGCCACCGTGGTCGTGAACGCCAATCCCTCGCGGCAGCTCATCACCGCCACGCCGTGCACCCCGATGTCGCCGCTGACGATCACGGCGTCACCTGGCGTGGCCCGCTGCGGACGAATATCGACGCCCGGAGCCACGATGCCGATGCCCGCGGTGTTGATGAACACCCCGTCGCCGTGGCCCGAATCGACCACCTTGGTATCGCCGGTGACCAGCTTGACCCCCGCCGCCAGCGCAGCCGTGCCGACGGCACGCGCCACATGCGCGATCTCCTGCAGCGCGGTGCCCTCCTCGAGGATGAACGCCGTCGACAGCGCCAACGGCCGCGCACCCGCCATCGCGAGGTCGTTGATGGTTCCATTGACCGCCAGGTCACCGATGGTGCCACCGGGGAACCTCAACGGCTTGACCACGAATGAGTCCGTGGAGAACGCCAACCGAACGCCACCGACATCGACCACAGCGGAGTCGCCCATACCGGCTTCGGCTGCCGGGCCGAATGCCGGCAGGAACAGATGCTCGATCAATTCGGCCGACATCGCCCCGCCGCCACCGTGTCCCATCACGATGTTCGGTGCGTCGCGCAGCGGCGCGGGGCAGACCCACGATTCGATATCGATGGTGGCGCCGTTCTCGGCCGCTGCCTCAGGCATGCGTGACCTCGAGTCGCCGGTACAGGTAGTAAGCAGCGCAGGCGCCCTCCGAGGAAACCATCGTCGCGCCCAGCGGATTACGTGGCGTACATTCCTTGCCGAACGCAGCGCATTCATGTGGCTTGATGAAGCCTTGCAGCACTTCGCCCGAACGACACATCGCCGACTCGGCCGTGTGAATTCCGGTGACCGAGAACCGATACTCCGCGTCGAACTCGCGGTAGGCGGGGGACAGGTGCCACCCGCTCCGCGGGATCATGCCGATACCGCGCCAGGAGCGGTCGGTGACCTCGAAGACGTCTTCCAGCATCGCCTTGGCCGCCGTGTTGCCCTGTGCCTGAACGGCTCTCGGGTAAGCGTTCTCCAACTCGTGCCGGCCGGCTTCCAGCTGAATCACGGTGCGCCGGATGCCTTCCAGGATGTCCAGCGGTTCGAATCCCGTGACCACGATGGGGATCCGGTACTTTTCGGTCAGCGCCGGATACTCATCGGTTCCCATCACGCAGCACACGTGCCCGGCGGCCAGGAACGCCTGCACCCGGCAGTTCGGCGACTCCATGATGGCGGCGATCGCCGGTGGCACCAGAACGTGTGACACGAGCAATGAAAAATTCTTGATACCAAGACGTTTGGCTTGGTAGACCGTCATCGCGTTGGCGGGCGCGGTGGTCTCGAAGCCGATACCGAAGAACACCACCTGCCGGTCCGGGTTCTCGCGTGCGATCGTCAGGGCATCCAACGGCGAGTACACCACCCGGACGTCGCCGCCTTCACTCTTCACCCGGAACAGGTCCTTCGAACTGCCCGGCACCCGCAGCATGTCGCCGAAAGAGCAGAAGATCACTTCCGGTCGGCAGGCGATCTCGAGAGCCTTGTCGATCATCTCCAACGGTGTCACGCACACCGGGCAACCCGGACCGTGGATCATCTCGATCTCGTCGGGCAACAGTTGATCGATACCGTGGCGGATTATCGAATGTGTCTGCCC
>JARLGS010000171.1 GCA_031292695.1 Mycobacterium sp.
AGCTGCGCCGGCTGGCCGCCCTGGAACGCCAACGCATCGTCGACGATCTGGCCAAGATCGAGGCCGAGATCGCCGACCTCGAGGACATCCTGGCCAAGCCGGAGCGGCAGCGCGCCATCGTGCACGACGAACTCGCCGAGCTCGTCGAGAAGTACGGCGACGACCGGCGCACGCGCATCATCCCCGCCGACGGCGATGTCGCAGACGAGGATCTGATCGCCCGCGAAGAGGTCGTCGTCACCATCACCGAGACCGGCTACGCCAAGCGCACCAAGACCGACCTGTACCGCAGCCAGAAGCGCGGCGGCAAGGGTGTGCAGGGTGCCGGCCTCAAACAGGACGACATCGTCAACCACTTCTTCGTGTGCTCGACGCACGATTGGATCCTGTTCTTCACCACGCAGGGGCGGGTGTACCGGGCCAAGGCCTACGACCTGCCCGAGGCCTCGCGGACCGCGCGCGGTCAGCACGTGGCCAACCTGCTGGCTTTCCAGCCGGAAGAGCGCATCGCTCAGGTCATCCAGATCAAGAGCTACGAGGATGCGCCGTACCTGGTGCTCGCCACTCGCAACGGCTTGGTGAAGAAGTCCAAGCTCGTCGACTTCGACTCGAACCGCTCTGGCGGCATCGTCGCGATCAACTTGCGCGACGGCGACGAACTGGTGGGTGCGGTGCTCTGCTCGGCGGAGGAGGACCTGCTGCTGGTCAGCGCCAACGGCCAGTCCATCCGGTTCTCGGCGACCGACGAGGCGCTGCGGCCGATGGGCCGGGCCACCTCGGGTGTGCAGGGCATGCGGTTCAACGAGGACGACAGGCTGCTGTCGCTGAACGTGGTTCAGGAGGGCACTTACCTTCTGGTCGCGACGTCCGGCGGTTACGCCAAGCGGACCGACATCGAGGAATACTCGGCGCAGGGACGTGGCGGCAAGGGCATCCTCACGATCCAGTACGACCGTCGTCGTGGCAGTCTGGTTGGAGCGTTGATCGTCGACGACGACACCGAGCTGTACGCCATCACCTCCGGCGGTGGTGTCATCCGGACCGCCGCACGTCAGGTTCGCAAGGCCGGGCGGCAGACCAAGGGCGTCCGGTTGATGAACTTGGGTGAGGGCGACACACTGATTGCCGTCGCACGCAACGCCGAAGAAACTGATGCTGACGACGCCGGTGCCGAAACCGAAACCGAGACCGACGCAACATAGTGCGACTACCGGCTGCAGCACCGCAGCCGGCCTGATCGAAGGAGCCGCCAGGTGAGTTCCCCGAACGAGCCGGGATACCCCCGTACCGGTGACGGGCCCACAAGCAATAGCGGGCCCGCGACCGGTGGGGGTGGCGGCGCCCATGCGGCCCCGACCGGTGAGACCCCGCCCTGGCAGCGGGATCGTGCCGCTGCCACCGGGGAGGCAGCAGCAGCCGGGCAGAGCCTGAATGACCGACTCAATCGGTTCGTCAGCGGCGGCGGATCGGCCGGCGGATCGGCCTTGGACGCCGAGACGACCATCACCCCGGCAGTCCCGCCGACCCCGCCGACCCCGCCGGTCATCACCGGCACGGCTGGGCCACAGCAACCACGGGTCGACCGCACCGAGACGATCCGGACCGAGACCCGGCCAGACCCGCGTTCGGACGCTTATGCCAGCGAGATCCCGGACCTGTCGCGCCAGGCCCCGCGTCGCTCGGTCGAACCCAGGGAGCCCCGGGCCACCGTCTCCCCCGCCGCGGCCGCTCCGGCACGCACGACGGTTCCGCGGTCGCGGGCCGCTGCGCGGCAGGAGGGACCGGTGCGCGCCAGCATGCAGGTCCGCCGCGTGGATCCGTGGAGTGTGCTGAAGGTGTCCCTGGTGCTGTCCGTGGCGCTGTTCTTCGTCTGGATGATCGCGGTGGCCTTCCTGTACTTGGTCCTTGGCGGCATGGGCGTCTGGAGCAAGCTCAACAGCAACGTCGGTGATCTGCTCACCAGTGGCGGCGGCAGTGGCGGCGAGCTGGTTTCCGCGGGCACCATCTTCGGTGGCGCAACCTTGATCGGATTGGTCAACATCGTGCTGCTGACGGCCATGGCAACCACCGCGGCGTTCGTCTACAACCTGACGACGGACCTGGTCGGTGGCATCGAGGTGACGCTGGCAGACCGCGACTGATTATCGGTCCGCCGACAGGACTGACGTCGCGTTTTGGGCGGAGAGGACCCAGTACGGTAATCTCATCGCTCGGCCGGAAGGCCACTTTCGGGCCTATAGCTCAGGCGGTTAGAGCGCTTCGCTGATAACGAAGAGGTCGGAGGTTCGAGTCCTCCTAGGCCCACGGAAGTCGGTAGCACCGACTCCCCCACCGGAAGGGTGCACCTTGAGGTTGGTTCTGCTGGTCCTCGGTGTCGCAGCCGCCGCGGCAGCCGCGATCGTATGGCGAACCCAGCATGGTGCAGAGGTCTGGCACTCCATCCAATCGGATGCCACCGAGGGGCCTTAGCTCAGTTGGTAGAGCGCTGCCTTTGCAAGGCAGATGTCAGGAGTTCGAATCTCCTAGGCTCCACAAATCAAAACAGCAACTCACGAGCGGTTCCGGTAGCAATCGCCGGAGCCGCTTTTGCCGTCTGGCCAGAGTTGGCTTCGGTACGAGAAAATCAGGGCGCAGGCGTCACATCCACACTCGGCGGCAACGCTGAGGGCTCCGGCTGCATGGAGCGCCGCACGATCGAGAACGTGATGCCGCCGAGGGCCAGCACTGCCACCGTCGCTCCGGCGATCAGCAAGGGCCGCCGACGCTTGGATCCGGCCTGCACGACGACTGCCAGATCGCCTGTGGAATCCTCGCTGCGGCGACACCGCCGCCCAACCCACCGTGCGGTCCCGACCGTCGAACCCAGGCCGAGCCCGAGCAGCCCGCGGAGAATCAGCAGCGGACCGACGACGGAGTATTTCAGTCCACGTCCCAGTCGTGCGCCGGAACCGGGGCGGCTGACCTAGGGGATGTTCTCGGTCTCGGTGCTCATCAACCAACCTCTCTGCCGGCCACGTTTTCCCAGACCTCCCGTGCGGGGGCTGTAGCCCTTCACGTTATTCGGTGGGGGCGACTTCGGGGCCTGATACGTGAGTGGCAGACTGACTTTCCGTGACCAGCCCCATACAGACAGCGACCGCGACGCTGCACACCAACCGCGGTGACATCAAGATCGCTTTGTTCGGTAACCACGCGCCCAAGACCGTCGCCAACTTCGTTGGTCTGGCCCAGGGCACCAAGGACTACTCCACCGAGAACGCCTCTGGCGGCACTACCGGCCCGTTCTACGACGGTGTCGTGTTCCACCGGGTCATCGACGGCTTCATGATCCAGGGCGGCGACCCGACCGGCACCGGCCGTGGCGGCCCGGGCTACCAGTTCGCTGACGAGTTCCACCCGGAGCTCCAGTTCGACAAGCCGTACCTGCTGGCGATGGCCAACGCCGGGCCGGGCACCAACGGCTCGCAGTTCTTCATCACCGTCGGCCAGACCCCGCACCTGAACCGGCGCCACACCATCTTCGGTGAGGTCGTCGACCCGGAGTCGCAGAAGGTCGTCGACGCGATCGCCACTACGTCCGTCGACCGCAGCGACCGGCCGACCGACGCGGTGGTCGTCGATTCGATCACCGTTTCCTGATCCCAGCCTGACGCGCGGCGCGGCAGTCCCCTACCCGGGACTGTCGCGCCGTTTGCGTTAGCGCGTGTATTGCGCCGAAACGGCATTCCAGCAGGCGAGTACTCGCACTATTCCTGCGGGAATGCCGTTTCGGCCGAGGGGGCGACAACTAGCGCGTGTACCCGGCGTCGGTCAGCGCATCGAGAACGTCGATGGGGTCGGTGCCCACGTCCCATCGGGTGAAGACCAGGAGCCGGTCGTCGGTGGTTTCCAGTTCCAGCAGCCGGACCTTGCGGGCGATGCGACGGAACTCGGTGATGCGCACGGTCTTGAGATCGGCCCGCTGGTAGGTGTCGGTGCGCCACCAGCCGCGCACAGTCAGCCCAGCGGGGGTGAGTGCCAGCTTGGGCTGCGCGCGCCACGACATCGCGGCAAAGATCAACAGCCCAGCGGCAGCAATCCCGGCGAGGACGCGCCCCGGGGCGTCGGTGACCGAGGTCAGCGCGACGCCGGCCAGCAGCAGACCGAAGCCCGCGCAGCCTGCGATGCCCACCGTGGATGGGCCCCATTGGGATTGCGGCATGCACACCCTCTACGTGTGTGGAATCAAGTTATCCACAGGCACCATCCCCAATGGGGATGAATCACATCGATGTGATTGCGTGACCGTTAGGTTGCCAGTGGAGTTACACAACGAGACCGGAACGTGACGAACGGTCAGCGCCACCGCATGGTGAGCAGTAGACCGGTGATCATGAAGGCGAAGGCGATCGCGTAGTTCCACTGGGCGAGGTCGGCCATCCACTGCAGAATGTGCGGGGTGCCGACGGGATTGGTCGCCGCAAGCTGGAACACCGCCAGCCAGAGCAGACCGATCAGCATGAGAGCGCAGAAGAACACCACGAACCAGGCACTCGACGGCCCGGCCTTGACCTTCACCGGGGTCCGGCTCACCGGGTTGATGGTGAAGTCGTTCTTCTTGCGAACCTTGGACTTGGGCATTGGTACCTTCGCGGACAGTCGGTGCCGCACTCAAGCACCGGTGGACAAAAACCGGCAGTTCGGTGCGACGATGGAGCGGTATGCACTCAGAGCCTAACGCAGGACACGGTCCTGCTCGCAGCGCGCGGACGCCGGATCCTGCTACGCAGGCACCTGGCGGGTGGCCGGTGACCGAGTCACAGGGGCACAGCCACCACTCGCGGTGGCGGTTCGGGGTGCCGGTGGTGTGTCTGCTCGCCGGCCTGCTGCTGGCCACGACCCATGGCGTCTCAGGGGGCAGCGAGATCCGCCGCAGCGATGCACCTCGCCTGGTCGACATGGTGCGCGAGGCCCAGCGCACCGTCGCGAGCCGTACCGCGGAGCGCGACGCCCTGCAACACCAGCTGGACAACCACCATGGTGGCAGCCCGGGCGCTGATGCCGCGCTCGGCGCGATCACCACCCGGGGCAACGCTCTGGCCCAGGAGCTGGGCCTGGACCCGATGCGCGGGCCGGGCCTGGTGATCACCCTCAACGACGCTCAGCGCGACGCGCAGGGCCAGTTCCCCCGGGACGCCTCGCCCGACGACCTGGTGGTGCACCAGCAGGATGTGCAGGCAGTGCTCAACGCGCTCTGGGCCGGCGGGGCCGAGGCCGTACAGATGCAGGACCAGCGGATCCTGGCGACGTCGGCGCCGCGCTGCGTCGGCAACACCCTGCTGCTCAACGGCCGCACCTACAGCCCGCCGTACGTCATCACGGTGATCGGCGATGTCCCGGCGATGCGTGCGGCGCTCGCCGCCGCGCCCTTGGTCACCCTTTACAAGCAGTACGTGGTCCGGTTCGGCCTGGGCTATACCGAGGAACCGCGGACGTCGGTGGACGTGGTGGGACATCGCGCGCCGGTGAAACTGCAGTATGCGACGCCGGCCGGTCCCGTCACATATTGATCCGGCCCGGGCCTGCACAGCGGGCGACCCAGTAACCTGACGCCATGCAGGTTCTCGTCCTCGACAACTACGACAGCTTCGTGTTCAACCTGGTCCAGTACCTGGGCCAGCTCGGGGTGCACGCAGAGGTCTGGCGCAACGACGACGAGCGCGTCGCTACCGCCGATGGCGTCGCCCAGGTGGCGAAGCAGTTCGACGGCATCCTGCTGAGCCCCGGCCCGGGCACGCCGGAGCGGGGCGGTGCATCGATCCCGCTGGTACGAGCCTGCGCCGAGGTCGGCACGCCGCTGCTCGGGGTGTGCCTGGGGCACCAGGCCATCGGGGTGGCTTTCGGCGGCACGGTGGACCGGGCGCCCGAACTGCTGCACGGTAAGACCAGCCTGGTGCATCACGCGGATGCCGGTGTGCTGCAAGGACTTCCGGACCCGTTCACGGCCACCCGGTACCACTCGCTGACCATCCTGCCGGAGACCCTGCCGGCTGAGCTGGAGGCCATCGGCCACACCGACAGCGGCGTCATCATGGCTGTCCGGCACCGCGAGCTGCCCATCCACGGCGTGCAGTTCCACCCGGAGAGCATCCTGACCGAGGGCGGTCACCGGATGCTGGCCAATTGGCTGGCCTACTGCGGCCAGGCTCCTGACGAGGGGTTGGTGCGTCGGCTGGAACAGGAGGTCGCCGACACGGTGGCCGCGGCTACGAAGCGAAACTCAGCGTAATCGAGGCGTTGAAGTTCACGCCGCTGCCGGCCGGTGGCGTCTGGGAGACGACCGCGTTGCTGCGCTGACCGCTGTTCTGCACATCCGCGCCCTTGATCAGCACGCCGGTCCAGCCCAGCGCCCGCAGATTCGGCTCGGCGTCGGTCCAGAACTGACCGGCCAGGTTCGGCATGACGAACTGGTTGCCCTGCGACACCTTCAGCGTGATCGGTGCGTCCTTGGCCGTCGGCGTGCCCGCCGGCGGATCGGTGGCGATGATCTCGCCGGCCGGCTTCGGGCTGTCGATCGGGGCGGTCAGGATCGTGGTGAAGCCGACGGTGTTCAGGTTCTTCGTCGCGACTTCGACGGTCTGCCCGTTGGTGTCGGGAATCGGGACCAGGCCCGGTCCGGAGCCCACGATGATGGTGATCACGTTGGTGATCGCCGACGTCTGGTGAGCCGGCGGGTTGGTCGCGATCACCTTGTCCTTCTGGTCGGCCAGCGATTGCGACACGGTCTGCTGGATGTTCCGGAAGCCCGCGGCCTGCAGTTTGGCCATCGCCTCGGTGGGTGACAGCTTCGAGACGTCCGGCACCTCGCGCTGCTCCGGGCCGGTCGAGATGTTGATGGTGATCTCGTCACCTGCGGCGACCGAGGTGTTGGCCGACGGTTCGGTGCCGATCACGTGATCCGGCGCGACCGTGGAGTCGGGTCGCTGCTGGGTGCGGGTCTTGAAGCCCCGGTTCTGCAGGTTGGCGACGGCGTCGGCCTGCGCCAGTCCGCGCACGTCCGGAATCTGCTGGTCGTGGGGCCGGTCGTTCATCATGTTGATCGCGATGGTCACCACCACGGTCAGCACGGCCAGCACCGCCGCGGCGATGAGCCACCGGCCGATCGGCGTGGCATTGCGCTCCCGCGAGCCGTACGGCTGCGGATTGACGCTGATCTGCTCGGGCATCATGCTGCGAGGGCCGCCGAAGCCGCCGGTGCCCAGCATGGCGGTGCGCTCGGCGTCGGTGAGCACCTTGGGCGCGTCCGGCGCTTCGCCGGCGTGCACGCGGATCAGGTCGTTCCGCATGTCCGCCGCGCTCTGATAGCGGTTGTCCGGATTCTTGGCCAGCGCCTTCAGCACGACGGCGTCCAGCTCTGGCGAAATACCGGGGTGGCGCTGCGACGGCGGCACCGGGTCTTCGCGGACATGCTGGTAGGCCACCGCCACCGGGGAGTCACCGACGAAAGGTGGCTCGCCCGTGATCAGTTCGTAGAGCACACAGCCCAGCGAGTACACGTCCGAGCGGGCGTCGACGTTCTGGCCGCTGGCCTGCTCGGGCGAGAGGTACTGGGCGGTGCCGATGACGGCTGCGGTCTGGGTCATCCGATTGCTGCTGTCGGCGATCGCCCGGGCAATGCCGAAGTCCATGACCTTGACCGCATTGCTCTTGCTGATCATGATGTTCGCCGGCTTGATGTCGCGGTGCACGATGCCGTGTTGGTGGCTGAAGTTCAGGGCCTGACAGGCATCGGCGATGATCTCGATCGCCCGCTGCTGAGGCAGCGGCCCTTCGGTGTGCACGATGTCGCGCAGCGTCACGCCGTCGACGTACTCCATGACGATGTACGGCAGCGGGCCGTTGGGGGTTTCGGCCTCCCCGGTGTCGTAGACGGCGACGATCGCCGGGTGGTTCAGCGCCGCGGCGTTCTGCGCCTCCCGCCGGAACCGGAGGTAGAAGCTGGGGTCGCGGGCCAGGTCGGCGCGCAGCACCTTGACCGCGACATCGCGGTGCAGGCGCAGATCCCGGCCGAGGTGAACCTCGGACATACCGCCGAAGCCGAGGATGTCTCCCAGCTCATAGCGATCGGAGAGGTGCTGGGGCGTGCTCATGACGGGGCCAGTCCTGACAGATCCGGACCCGGCGCCGACGGGACGGCGTTGGCCATGGCACCCGGTGTTTTTGTGGTCTCAGTGATGGTGTTGGTGACGGTCGGCGGCGGCGTGGGCGGAC
>JARLGS010000172.1 GCA_031292695.1 Mycobacterium sp.
CGAGGAGAGTTAAAAGCGCCAGGGGGGGGATTTCTACCGAAAGGTGGTGTTCTGTGAGCGCGCCGGGGCCGGGGCCCCGCCGCTGCGGGAAGGCATCTACCGATGACCCCGCGCAACGCTGACGAGCGCTTGCGCGAGGAACCGACCGGCAAGGTGCTGACCGCCGACCGCGAACTGGCGTTGTTGCGCGAGCTGATCCAGGCCGCCTCCAGCGGCCCCGGCGTTGAGCCACTGGCCGCCGCAGCGGCGCGGATGATCACCGCGGCCACCGGCACCGACGTCTGCTTCGTGCACGTGCTGGACGACACCGAGCGCTCGCTGACCCTGACCGGCGCCACCCCACCATTCGACCAGGAGGTGGGCAAGATCCGGCTGCCGCTGGGCGAAGGCGTCTCGGGGTGGGTGGCCAGCAACCGGGAACCGGTGGTGATCAGCCACGACAAGGAGTCCGACGCGCGCTACCGGCCGTTCGAGTCGTTGCGCGGCAGTGACTTCACGTCGATGGTGTCGGTGCCGATGGAGACCGACCCGGGCGGCCTGGTCGGCGTGCTCAACGTGCACACCATCGACCGCCGCGAGTTCAGTGCCCGCGACGTGGAACTGCTGCTGGTGATCGGCCGGTTGATCGCCGGGGCCATGCACCAGGCCCGACTGCACCGCCAGCTGGTGGCCCGCGAGCGCGCGCACGAGAACTTCGTCGAGCAGGTCATCGAGGCTCAGGAGATCGAGCGTCGGCGGCTGGCCGGAGACATCCACGATGGGATTTCGCAGCGACTGGTGACACTGTCGTACCGACTGGACGCCGCCAGCCGGGCCGTCGGTTCGGATCCGGCCGTCGTGGCCGAGCAGTTGACCCTGGCCCGCGAGCTGGTGGATCTGACGCTGGGCGAGGCCCGGGCCGCGATCGGTGGTCTGCGTCCCCCGGTGCTCGATGACCTGGGGCTGGCCGGCGGCCTGGCCAGCCTGGCCCGCTCGATCGGCCAAATCCACGTCGACGTGGAGCTGGCCGATGTCCGGCTGCCCGACCACATCGAGCTCGCGCTGTACCGCATCGCCCAGGAGTGCCTGCAGAACGTGGTGAAGCACGCGCACGCCAGTAACGCACTGCTGAAGTTCACCGCGGACAGCGAACGGGCCCGGCTCGAAATCATCGACAATGGAATCGGTTTCGACACCTTCGAGCGGCCGCTGGGCGCCGACGAGATGGGCGGCTACGGGTTGCTGTCGATGGCCGAGCGCGCCGAGATCGTCGGCGGCCGGCTGAACATCCGGTCCCGGCCCGGGTCGGGCACCATCGTCACCGCCACCATCCCGCTCACCACCGTGCGCGAGCAGGCCTAGCCGGCATCGGCCGCCCTATCCGGCGGTGCACCGCACGAACTATGTTGTTCCCATTGGATTTTGACGTGCGAATCAGCTCGACGACAGCCCGCGGCAATCCCGTACTCGACGCCCATCCGGTCGATACGATCTCCCCAGAGTCGCACTCTACGTAGGCAATTGGTCGAAAGACATCGTCGAGCGAAAGGTGACTGACCATGCCTTCATCGCAATTCAGCTGGAAACGAATTGTCGCCGCCACCACCGCCTCCGCCTCGGTTCTGATCTAGGCGGCGAGTGGCCGAGCAGGCCAACCGACCAGAGGCGGCTGTCGATGTCCACATCGACGACCGCCTCTCTCCGTTCAGGATGAAATCGAATCATCTTGTTAACATTGAATTTTCACGTCCAGTTCCGGTCAATACCGGACCTGTCGCAACCGATAAGCGACTCCCACACCGTCAATACGGTTTTCCCATAGTCGCCGGTTACCGTGCCTTTACCGCAGCCAATCTTGGGAGGATTCACGCCGCATGATTTTCCAACTCGTCGCACGAGGCGCCGCCATATCTGCCGCGTTGGTCGCCGTTTCGGTATTCGGCGCCGACGTCGCCTACGCTTCCCCTGGCTCAGGGAACATTGACAACCACGCCGGCGGCGAAGCCGGCTCCGGCAAGACCGCACGCAACAACAGCAACGGCCTGGACTGGGGTGACGACTGGAGCCTGGGTGGCTTCCCGCCGATCAACCTGTCCAGGTTGCCGGCGCCGAACGTGGACCTGTCGGTCCCGCTGTCTCTCGGCCTGCCCGGCCTGTCACTGCCCAGCCTCAATCTCAGCCTGCCGTCGCTCAGCCTGCCGTCGCTGTGAACCCGATCAATTCAGCAAGGAACGTGCGCCTGGGCTAGAAGTCGCCCGCGTTGCGGCGCAGCGTCTCGATCGCCGTCACCAGGGCCGCGGACTGTTTCTCGGACATCCCGACGTCGGCGAACACTTCCTTGTTCAGCGTCACCGTGGCGTCCTCGACGGTCGACCGGCCCAGCTCGGTCAGCTGCACCAGCGTGGTCCGGCCGTCCGTCGGGTGCGGCACGCGCTCCACCAGACCGTCGGCCTCGAGCCGCCGGATCGCGTGCGTGACGCTGGTGACGTGCACCTGAAGTCGGTCCGACGCCTTGGTGATCGGCAACGCGCCACTGCCGCTGAACGCCAGCAGCCGCAACAGTTCGTAGCGGGAGAAGCTCAGGTCGTAGGGCCGCAGCGCCGTCTCCACGCGAGCCAGCAGAATCTGGTGGGCTCGCATCACCGACGTCACCGCGACCATGCCCTCGGCGACATCGCCCCAGCCGGCCCGCTCCCTGTTGGCCCGGGCCCGGGCGATGGGGTCACGGCCGGACGCTGCGGTGCCGGGGTCGCTGCTCACGCCTCATTCATACCGCACCGACGCCGCAGAACCGATGCACTCACCCCCGAGTTGATCTGGCCACAGCCGCCAATACGGCCCGCGACGAGTGGCGGTCCCCCACCGTGATCCGGACCCCACCGCTGGCGTAGCTGCGCACCCGCGGCCCGTCCTCGCCGAACGACCAGGACTGCGCCCCGCCCGGCAGATAGACGAAGTTGGCGTGGCTGTCGGTGCAGTACACGCCCATGGACCGCAGCCTGGCCCGCAAGAACGCACCCTCCGCGGAGATCATCCGGATACGTTGGCGCAGTTGATCTTCCGCGTCATACGAGGCGGCGACGGCGACCAGGCCGGTGATGCCGATACCGAACGGCAATTGCATCTCCCACAGCTCACGGGCCAACGACGGAGCGCACACGCCGTAGCCGATGCGCAGCCCGGCCAAGCCGTAGGCCTTCGAAAAAGTCCGTACCACCACAAGATTGGGGTACCGCGCCACCAACTCCGGCACGTCGAGGCACAACTCGGGTGCCAGGAACTCCACATATGCCTCGTCCAGCAGGATCACCGTGTCGGACGGTACCCGTTCCAGGAACCGGTACAGGTCGCCGACCGACTCGACGGTTCCCGTCGGATTGTGCGGCCGGCACAGCACGACCACCCGGGCCCGCGCTGCCGCCCGCGCCATCGCATCGAGATCGTGATACCCGTGCCGGTCCAGCGCCACGGTCGCCGACCGCAACCGCGCCATCTGCGCGAAGATCGGGTAGCCGTCGAACGTTGGCGACGCCGTCACCAGCACGTCCCCGGGGTTCGTGACGGCCTGCAGCACCTGCAATATCACCCCCGTCGCGCCGGCGCCGACCACCACCTGTTCGTCGGCGACGCCGACGCGGGCGGCGATCAGCGACCGCAGCCGTTTCGGCAGGAATTCCGGGTACCGGTTCACCACACCGATCGACGCCACCAGCGCGGCCCGCACCGCAGGCAGCGGCGGGAACGGATTCTCGTTGAGCGACAACGCCAATGGATCGACCGCGGCGGGTAGGGACCCGACCGCGTCATCGAGCGCGCAGGTGGGTGCCATCACCGGCCGCCCCACCGCACCGCCGCGGCGCCGGCGAAGTCACCGGCATGCGCGAACGCCGCCATCATCACCACGTCCCCCCTGGTCACCTGACCGTCGGTGATCGCCCGGTCCAGATTCACGGGAACACCTGCGGCGAACAGATTTCCGCATTCATCAAAAGTGTCGCGGTGCCGCTCGGCGGGCAATTCCAACGCCTCGCGCCAGTTCCGCAGGAACACCCGGTTCGGCTGGTTGGTCACCAGCAGGTCGATGTCCTTGGGCGCCAATCCGATCCGGTCGCACACCGCGTAGGCCACCTCGGGCACCTGACGGTTACCGCGGGCCAGCACCTTGGTGATCTTGCTCTCGGTGAAACCGATGCAGCCCTCCCCCGGCCCGGCCTGCCACCATTTGCGCGGCGGGTCGACGGACATGGTCATGTCACCGGCGTACTGGCCGTAGGTTCGGCACTCGACGTCCAGGATCGGTGAAACATCCGACACCGCAACGAGTCCGACAGCGGCGCCATCGCCGGGTACCGCCGCCTGAGCCTTGGGCCGGATGGTGGACTGGTCAAAAACCTGACCTGCCGCATTCTGTGCCACCGCCACCAGCGCGGTGCGGCCCTCCCCCGAGGCAAGCAGCTGCCGGGCCAACTTCAGGCCGAGGATGAATGCCGCGCATCCGCCGTTGTGCAGGTCGATCACCCAATTCGGTTTCATACCAAGCCGATTCGCCATGCCGCCACCGCCACCGTAGAACGGCATGTCGGGCAGCTGGGTGTGGGTGATGAGGATGTCGACGTCGGCCAGGGCATCCGGTCCGTGCCGGTCGACGATTCCCTTGGCGGCCTGCTCCACCATGTCGATGGCGGTCTCGTCGGGGGCGACGTGGTGCCGGAACTTCGGCGCCCGGAACATCACGTTCTCCCGCAGGCCGTCGGTACCGGCGAACTGGGCGTAGTAGTCGGCGCCGATCGGTTCGCCGGGGAGATAGGTCGAAACGTCAAGCAGGCTCACAGTTGGTTGGCTCATGCGAAGCTCACTTCATCCAGGCCGGGGTGATCGGCAGGCCGTTGCGGTGCCGGTACTCGGCAATCGCCTTGAGGTTGTCCAGTTCCAGACGGTGGCCCGCCCCGAACATGTCCCAGAAGTCCCCGACCCACACCGGGCGCTGCGCGGGCGCGGTCTCCGGGTAGGGGTTGTCGTCGTAGAACGGGTGGTGGCAGTTGGTCCACAGCACCACCGAGCCGGGCTTGTTCAGCACGGCCTGCGCGTCGACGACGCGCATCAGGTAGATCATCCAGAGGTGCCGGCCCTGGTCCCACGCGCAGTGGTAGTCGACGGTCATCGCGTCACGATTCGCCACTGTGCGCGTGTAGATTTCGGTTTCCGAGCCCAGCCGGTCGTAGGCCAGCCAGAGACCCGGTTCTTCGGTCTTGGTGAACCCGCGCAGGCTGTAGGTCCACTCCTCAAGGCTGCGGGTGTCCGACAGGTACTCGAACAGTTCGTCCGGCGGGCAGTCGATATAGTCGTTGACGGTGCAGTACTCGCCGAAGACCACGTCGTGCGGGTACACCGACCGCATCATCTCCATGATGATCGGGGTGGCCTTCTCCCGGGGCGCGTTCTCGATACGGATGATCCCGTCGATCGGTAGGGTGATGTCTTCAAGCGCGGGCAGCGACATGCTCGGAACTCTCCTTCGGTGTGCTCTGAACGGATTCGAGAAATGGTGCGAACGTAGGGATTTCGTCGGCCGAGCATTCGATGCTGACCACCGACGGCCCGTGCCGGCTGAGAGCGTCGGACAGTGCACCGGCCAGCTGTGGCAGCTCGCTGACGTCCGTCGCGAGGAGGCCGGGGAACATCGCGGCCAGTCCGGCGCCCAGCCGGGCCGGGGTGAAGCGGTTGTAGCTGTAGCGGTCGCCGTAGAACAGCTGCTCGCGGGTGACGCACATGGCGTGGGCGTTGTTGTTGAACAGCACGAAGGTGATCGGCAGCCGGTACTGCACCGCGGTGTGCAATTCCATGCCGTGCATGAAGAACGAGCCGTCGCCGGCCACCACCACGGTCCGGTATTGCGGCCCAGCGGTTTTCGCACGCGCGAAGCACATGCCGATCGCGGCGCCGAAGCTGTAGCCCATGCCGCCCATCCCGAGTGCCACCACGAATCGCCCGGCCCGGCGCACCGGCAGCCCGTGCACCGCCGAGGCACCGGTGTTGCCGGCGTCGACCACGATGTCGGCACCGTCGGGCAGCACCTCGTCGAGCAACGTGACGGCATCGCGGTACCGGATGCCGGGGCCGTCGTGCGGCGGTGGCTGAAGTTCGCTGTGCGGCAACGGGTCCAGGACCCGAAGTCCGTGCGGCCGCCCCGATCCCGTCAGCGACCGGGTCAGCGATGCCAGTGATGCCCGCAGATTCGTCGAATTCACGTGTGTCGACGGGACATACGGACGCGCCGCACCGAGCGAGATGGTCTGCACCCCGGCCAGGGCGTCGTCCA
>JARLGS010000173.1 GCA_031292695.1 Mycobacterium sp.
ACGTCCTCGTCGTGCCGACCGGAGATCTCGTCGACGGGGTGCGCAACGTATTCAGCGTCGCCGCCTCAGATCAGAGGAGAGAATGCTTCGTTCACCGCTCTACCAACCCCGACCACCTGGTTCCCAGCGCGCCGTCTCCGAGGAATGTCCCGCCCCTGCGGATAGCCGACCGGTACGTGGCTGGGAGGCCCGGGGCGCTGCGGCGCGATTGACCTTGCCGAGGCCCGGATCTCTCGAAGTCATCATGTCGGGCGAATCGGACACTGTGCTGCCACTGGGCTGGGCCGCTGGTGCCGGTCCTACAAGATCTGTGGCGACGGCATCGGAATCGGCTCGAGCGGGTTGCCTTGGTGGATCGACGAACAATTCTGCGGCGCCGGCAGGTCCGCGAAGCGCTGCTGGATCCAGGCGATCGAGTGCAGCAGCCAGGGGGCCACGCTCGAGATGTGGCCGAGCAAGTCGTACTGCTCGTAGTGGACCTTCGTGCCGTTAGCGCAGTAGTCGCGGGCGAGTGTGCGCACGTCGCCGGCGATCATCACGCCGTCACCGGCGCCGATGTCCTTCTTGTCGCCCGGCGTGCCCTCGAGCTCACCATTGGCGCCTTGACCGATGAACAACGGGATCGTCGGCGTACCGCCTGTGCCCATGATCAGCTTGTTGGCCAGCGTGACGAAGAGCGGCAGGCTCTCAGGAGTCGGGTAGGCGGGGATGACCAGCTTCTGCCAAGTCAGACCCTTGTAGCGGCCCAGGACGTCGACGATCGACGCGGTCTGCATCTCGTTGAAGAGACCGTCACGCCGGTGGGGGTGAGATACGGCGTGAAAACCTCCTCGAACGCGCGCGCGATGCCCACGAGCGCCATCGGCATGACGCCGCCCCAGAACCAAGTGCCCTCGACGTAATCCAGGTTGTGTGCCGGATCGACGAGCAGGCCGCCCATCGCCGCGCCGATCATGCGCGCGTTGACGTCGGGCGCATACGTTGGGGCAAGCTCGGCGGCCCACTCGGTGGCGATCGCACCGCCGGAGTAGCCGAGCATCGCAACCTTTGCATCGTCGGGGAGCCCGACGGTCGACGACGGTGAAAACACGGCGCGGATCGAGTCGAGCGTGTTCATGCCGTACTCGGGGCCTGCGGCGAAGTCGGCCCGCTGGCCCTCGGTGTCGGGGACGATGACGGTGTACCCGTCGGCGAGGAACGGACCAAAGACCGCCCCCTCCACGTTGGGGACGAGTCCGCCCAGCGTGACTCCGCCCGAGATCGCATACGACGGCTCATCGTTTTGGTTCAGCGAGTCATAGGCGGACTGGTACGAGATCACCTTCGTCTTGTCGTCCTGGTCAGGTGGCTGAATGACCGAGGTGACGTTGACGGTGGGGTTGCCGGTCTGGCTGGTCGACCGGTAGAGCAGCTGCGTGGCCTTCAGCCATGTCGGGACACCGAATGCGCGGTAAAGAATGGGGCGAGTCTTCAGCACTGTTCCCGGAAGGATGGTCTCCAGGCTGTCGGTGTACTTGTAAAACGGATCATCCTTCGGCTGCGGCACGGCCATGCCCGGCTCGCGGCCCGGATCGGGATACCAACCTGTTGGTTGCAGCGGTGCAGTCATAGCTCCCCTAACTGTGAGCACTATGTTGCCTTCCGAGGAGACCCAGGTACAGCGTTTCGTGTGTCACGCCGCCTGCCGCATTGGGGCGAGATGCGGCTTTAGCCGACCTTCGTCAAAGTAAAAGAATCGGCCGGCGCTTCGCACCCGGCTCCTTGACCGTTTGGGACCCCGCTTACTTCGCCGGTAAGCGTTACGGGATCCCACCACCACGTCTGTATCGCACCAGAGAGCTGGCCGTCCAAGCAGAATGTGCCGTCTGGCCTGTCAACCGTCATAGTCCAACGACCGTCCACCAGCTGTGCATCGCCGCCCCATCCTCTTGAACTGGCGATGTTCGCGATACAACCTGCGGGACCACATGTCGAATTAGCGATCCACGTGGTTAGGGTTCCGGGCTCACCGCTATTGTCCAGCGAATACATGCCGTTGAACTCGTCCGCGCACGCTGGGATCGGTAGACCCACCGCGGTGGCAGCGAAGATGGTAGTTGCGGTCAGACCGCAAGCGATAGTCATGATGTTTCGCCTTCTGCCGGCAGCTGAGTCTACCGACGGGTGTCCGACCTGCACGACGCTTAAGCGTTGCGGTCCGACTGGTTGCACGTAGCCTCCCCGGCTCCCACGCCGACCAATACGAGGCAATCGAATATGCAGGGTTACCGGTAACTGCCTATCTGGCTCGTGTCGTGATCGTCTCCTCGCCGAGCATCCCAGGGAGTGCGCGAAGCGTGTTCAACTTGGCGGCGCCGGACGAACGGAGAGAATGCCGGGCTCTCCACTCTACGAACCCCGATCACCTGATTCCCAGCAAGCCGTCTCCGACGAATGTCCCGCCCCTGCGGATAGCCGACCGGTACGCGGCCGGACGCAAGCGTGGCTGACGACGCTCAGCGCCGCGAGCTCGCGGAGAAAGCTGGCTATGGGTCCGCCACTACCCGGCCCGGTGACCTCACATCACCGGACTGGCAGATACCATCGCGAGTCGGCCCCGATTCCCACTCCCGCAAGGGAAATTGAAGGACTCGTGGCGACCGGGACTGGCGACAGCCCGGGCTGGGCCGTTGTCGACCTGGATGAAGGCAATGGACCTCGTAAATCGCGCCTACCGATCGTCCAGCTTGACGGTGACAGTCACCCGGCCCCGATCGTCGCGGGTCGCGACGGCGTGCCCGGTTCGGTCGGTGCCGTTGAGCCGCAGCGTAATCGGGCCGCCGCCGCCCAGGAA
>JARLGS010000014.1 GCA_031292695.1 Mycobacterium sp.
AATGAAAGGGCCAAAACCAGCCATGTCCGGATGTGGACGTGGGTGTCGCGGCGGCGTGCGAGCTGGGCGCGGCACAACTCGGCCAACCGCTCGGGCTGCCCGATGGCTAGGTATACAGCTCCAAGCCCGGCTTCGGTGCCGCCCGGCAGCGCCTCGCGGCTCCTGCCGAGAACGATCTGGCCGGCATCGCTGTAGCCGACAGCCGCCTCGATCCGTCCAGTCGTGAAGCACAGCGACGCAATCACGTACAGGAACGCCAGACGGGGGTGGTCGACCGCACCAGCGGGCTCGATCAGCTCTTCAGCCCAGGCCATCGGCTCAAAGGTTTGGACCATATAGCCGAGCAACCCCCCATAGGTGGCGATGGTGGCGGCGACATCAAGATCGCCGTGGTCGGCGGCCCACCGAAACGCGGTGCGCAGATTGGCCAGCTCGAGAGTGAACCAGTCGAAGGCCTCCCGCTGGCGGGGGCTGTCCCACAGGGCCAGGATGTCGGCTTCGCGTCCGGCGAAGTACCGCGAGTGGGCGGCTCGAATTTCGGATGCTTCGCCGCGGGCGACGAGTTGTTCCTCGGCGAACTGGCTGATCGTCTCCAGCATCGAATACCGGGTCCGCCCCGCTGCCCGGTCGGCGACCAGCAGCGACTTGCGCACCAGCGCATCGAGCAGATCCAGGGCGGCGAAGTCGTCTGGAGCGTCTGGGGATCCCGCTACGGCGCAGGCGCTGTGCAGGTCGAATCCACCGGCGAACACCGAACACCGCTCCAGCAGAGCCTTTTCCGGCTCGTCGAGCAGGTCGTAGGACCACGCCACCGCGTGACGCAGCGTGTGGTGGCGTTCCAGTCCGCGTCGTGATCCGACCAGCAGCCTGAACCGGTCATCGAGGCGATCGCGGACCTCGACCACTGTCATCGACTGCATGCGTGAGGCGGCCAACTCGATCGCCAGCGGGATGCCGTCGAGACGCCGACAGATCTCCACCACCGCACCCGCATCCTCGGCCCACGAGATGCCGGGTGCCACCGCTTCAGCCCGCTCGCAGAACAGGGTGACGGCGGCGGAGTCGACTCCGGTGGTGTCCAGAGCGGGCAGTGGCCACAGTTGCTCGTCGGCCAGCTGCAGGCCCTGGCGGCTGGTGGCCAGGATGCTCACCGTGCTTGAGCGGACCACGATGGCCTCGATCATCTCCGCGGCGGCGTCTATCGGGCATACGTCGACCTCAACACTTACCCCTGTGGGGGTTAACGGGGCGCAGCAACGGTGGGTCGCCGGTCGGCGTCATCGGGTTGATTGCGACCGGCTTTGTTCTCCTGCATCTGAGCCGCGCCCGACAGGTAGGGGTTGGTGGCCCTTTGCACGTTGGCAAGCAATACAACACCGCCGAATGCGACGATGCCGAGAATCAGCAGTGGCCACAGCGCACCAACCAGGACAGCAAGTGATGCGCGAATAAGCAGGCGCGGCGGGAGTTGATGGCAGAACCTTTTGCAGACAAAGGCGACGACCATGGTGAT
>JARLGS010000015.1 GCA_031292695.1 Mycobacterium sp.
CCTCTGCCCCAACGGTCAGCAGCCGACCGATCGGGAGCCCAAACGATCAGGTGATCGCGTGGGCGAGCAGCGTCGCGTAGTTGGTGCCCGTCGCTCCCTGTATGGTTGCCACGGCAAAGCTCGACCCGCCGCTGGTTGGCGAGATCGACAGCACCGCCCCCGTCGAATTGCTTGCGACGCTGAGGTATTTCGACAGCGTGGCAGCCGATCCGTTCCAGTTGGTTGCGGCCAGCGCGGTCCGCAGGTCCATCGTGTCGCCCGAGGTCAGCACGTTGCTGGTGAAGGTGTCGTAGCCCTTGCCGGCCTTCGGGATGACATAGGTGTTGCTCTTGCCCGTGTCGGTGATCGTGTTGGTGCCGCCGGTCAGGCTCACCGTGTCGTTGCTGCCGGAGATGAACAGCATGTGGTTGCCGGACGTGGCCGCAACCGAGATCTGGCTGAGGCTGACCGTCGCGCTGGCCTGGGTCGGCGCGATGGTGATCGACGTCGGCAGCGGGCTGGTGCTGGTGCCCAAAGCGGGGCCCCAGGCATCGGTCGGGTTGGTCTTGTCCCACCACAGGTTGCTGGCGTTCTCCTGCCAGACCTGGCCGTTGACGTAGGCGATTTCCTTGACGCTCGCCGTTGTCGTGTCGGCGGCGCCGTTGACCGCCACCTGGCCGGTGCTGGTGATGGTCCACTGGTTGCCGCTGGCATCGACGATCGGCGTGGTGGCGTTCGCCAGCACGACGGTGTCGTTGGCGGAGGGTAGCGGGCTGATGCTGGTGCCCGCGGCCGGCCCCCAGGCTGCGGCGGCGCTGCTCTTGCCCCACCACAGATTGCTGGCGTTCTCCAGCCAGATACCGCCATTGACGTAGGCCAGTTCCTTGACGCCGGTCATGGTCGAGTTGGCGACGCCGTTGAGCGCCACCTGGCCGGTGCTGGTGATGGTCCACTGGTTGCCGCTGGCATCGACGATCGGCGTGGTGGCACCTGCCAGCACGACGGTATCGTTGGCCGAGACCGGCAGCGGGTCAGTCGCGGTGCCGGCGGCGGGTCCCCAGGCTGCGGTCGGGCTGGTCTTGCCCCACCACAGATTGCTGGCGTTCTCCTGCCAGACCTCACCGTTGACGTAGGCCAGTTCCTGCACGTTGGCGGTGGTGGTGTCGGTCGCACCGTTGACCGCCACCAGGCCGGCGCTGGTGATTGTCCACTTGTTGCCGCTGGCGTCCACGATCGCCGCGGTCGAACCCTTCAGGACGACCGTGTCGTTCGCTGACGCCGATGGGGCGAGTGTCGGGGTCGGTGTCGGCTTCGGCGTGGCCGTCGGCGTGGGGGTGGGAGTTGGTGCAGGCGTCGGCTTCGGAGTGGGTGTGGGCGTCGGGGTAGGCGTGGGTGTCGGGGTCGGCTTCGGTGTGGGTGTTGGGGTAGGCGTGGGAGTCGGTGTCGGTGTCGGCTTCGGTGTGGGCGTCGGAGTCGGGGTCGGCAGCGGGCTGGTGCTGGTGCCGGCAGCCGGCCCCCAGGCCGCCGTCGTGCTGGTTTTGCCCCACCACAGATTGCTGGCGTTCTCCTGCCAGACCTCGCCGTTGACGTAGGCCAGCTCCTGCACGTTGGCAGTCGTGGTGTCGGCCGCACCGTTGACCGCCACCTGGCCGCCACTGGTGATCGTCCACTGGTTGCCGCTGGCGTCCACGATCGCTGCCGTGGACCCCGTCAGCACGACCGTATCGTTGGCCGACGGCGCCGCAGTCGGCGTGGGGGTCGGCG
>JARLGS010000174.1 GCA_031292695.1 Mycobacterium sp.
GCAAGCTGCTGGTGGCGCTGGATACGCCGCAGAAACAGGTGCTGGTCGAGGTGACCATCGCCGAGGTGACGCTGACCGACCAGACCAACCTTGGCGTCGAATGGTTCTTCAACCACTCGATGTCGAACGGCGTCCTGAGCGGCGGCACGCTCAACGGCCTCGGCATCGGCACGTCGGGCCTGAACCTCAACTACACCGCAGCCTGGAATGGTCTTTCGATCCAGGCGGCGTTCGACGCTTTCGCTTCCAACAACAAGGTCAACATCCTCTCGCGGCCCCGGCTGGTGGCGCGCAGCGGCAGCGAGGCCAACATCCAGGTCGGCACCGACGTGCCGATCATCACCTCGCAGGCCAACAGCCCCACCCAGCAGCAGGGCAACACCCAGATCCTGCAGACCATCGAGTACCGCCAGACCGGCACCATCCTGCACATCAAGCCGCTGATCTACGGCGACAACCGCGTCGACCTGGTGATCACCCAGGAGATCTCCAGCGAGGAGGCCAACAGCAACGCCACGGTGGGCAGCCCGCTGATCCTGGAGCGCAACATCACCACCCAGCTGTCGCTCGCCGATGGCGCGACCGCGGTGCTGGGCGGGCTGATGGACGACGAGTACACCAAGGGCAATTCGGGCATACCCGGGATCAAGGACATCCCGATCATCGGCTCGGCCACCCGCACCGACACCGTCAATGGGAACAAGACCGAGATCGTCATGCTGGTCACGCCCTACATCCTGCAGGAGGGCGACGACATGCGGCATTGGGCCGACCGCTACAGCGGCGAGATGAACGCCGCCTTCAAGATCGGCCACGGCTGGTCCTATACCCTGACGCCATTCGGCGGTCCGCCGACCCTGGACCCGCTGCCTACAACCCATCTCCGGTAGGGCCGGCCGTCGTTGGCGGCGGGCGCGGAGGCGGGAGCGTCGGCGGCGGGATGTACGGCGCGGGCGCAGCGAGCCGGCGCCAGCCGACCCGATCGAAGGCGAGCTGCCCCAGGGCCGAACCATCGCGGTCGAGGATCGTCACGTTCACACGATACAGCCGCATCTCGAAGCGCCGACCAACTTGGATCGCGCCGATGTTCAGCACTGGCTGCGAGCGGGCGGCGGAGGTCCAGCGGAGGCTGCGGCCAGCCGTCAGCGGCTCGGATCCCTGCGGCGTTTCGGTTGGATTGACGTCGGCCAGCAGCGCGATGGCGTCGCGCTGCAACCCCGCGACCATCAGCGCGCGCTCGTAGCGCTGCTGCCCGACGGC
>JARLGS010000175.1 GCA_031292695.1 Mycobacterium sp.
ATGAAGGTCGCATAGACGCCGTGCTGCAGTGCGACTTGGCGCACGATGCGCTTGAACACCAGCACTTGGTCGGCCAGCCGCACCGGATCGCCGTGCAGGAAGTTGATCTCCAGCTGGGCCGTGCCGGACTCGTGGATCATCGTGTCCACGTTGACCTCGGCGGTCTCGGCGTACTCGTAGATCATCTCGATCAGGTCTTCGTACTCGGTGATCGCCTCCAGCCCGTAGGGCTGCGGCGAGGTCTCCGCCCGGCCCGAGCGGCCGGACGGCGGGGTCAGCGGCAGATCCGGATCCGGATTCAGCGCCGTCAGGTAGAACTCCAGTTCCGGCGCCACCACCGGGATCCAGCCGCGTTTGCGATAGAGGTCGATGACGCGCTTGAGCACCTGGCGCGGCGCGATCTCGACCGGACGGCCGTCGTGGAAATGCGCGTCGTGGATCACCTGGGCGGTGGGATCGCTGGCCCAGGGCACCTCGCACAAGGTGGAGAAGTCCGGCTGCAGCACCAGGTCGCCGTCGGAGGGATCATAGCGGAAATCGCCTTGTTCCTCGGGGTATTCGCCGGAGATGGTCTGCATGAAGATCGATGAGGGCAAGGCCATGGCCGTGTCCTCGAAGAACTTGACCGACGGCATGATCTTGCCGCGCGCAACGCCGGCCAAGTCGGGGACCAGGCACTCGATTTCGGTGACGCGACGCGCGGCGGCCCACGCCCTGGCCTCGGCCACGGTGGCTATCGGCGCGGCCTCGGCCTCGCGGACAATGGATTTCTTCTTCTTGGTCATGAATGGGTTCGCAGATTGAGGACGATCGGAGAGCCTTTGGCGGCTCCGGCTTGGTAACGGTCCGGCGCAGTCGCGCTAATCGTCCGGAACGCCGCGGTGCGGCGAGCGGCGTTGGGGATAGCTCCTGGCGTCGACGATGCGCATGCGAAGGCGGCCGTTGGGGTGGCCGCCGAGGCGTTCCTGTGTTGCCTGCGAACGGCTTCACCATAGCCTGTTCAGCCGTGCGGCGCCACCCGCGGTCCGAGCCGGCCGTTTGGGTATGTGATCACAGTCTCTTGACGGACGATCGATGGACGTGGATCGTCCGTCCAAACTACGAGGGGAAATTCCATGCTTGGCCCATTTCGCCGCGGCGAGCGATGGTTTGCGTCGGCCGCGCTGCTTCCGCTGGCCGCCGCCGGCTGGCTGATCGCTGGCCCGGCCTGCGCCCAGACCGCCAAGGCGGCCAACGCGGACACTGGCGCCGCGGTCGGCGAGGTCGTGGTCACCGCCACCCGCCGCAGCGAGTCCCTGAGCAAGGTGCCCGAGAGCGTCAGCGCCTTCACCGCAGCCAAGATGGACGTCCTGAACATCAAGTCGTTCGCGGACCTGGCCAAGTTCACCCCCGGCGTGACCTTCGATGAGGACCGCCACGACGTGGCCATCCGCGGCATCACCTCCAAGGCCGGCTCGGGCACCACCGGCATCTATATCGACGACACGCCGATCCAGGTGCGCGCCCTGGGCTTGAACGCCAACAACACCTTGCCGGCGGTGTTCGACCTGGACCGGGTCGAAGTGCTGCGCGGACCTCAGGGCACCTTGTTCGGCGCCGGGTCCGAAGGCGGCACGATCCGCTACATCACCACCCAGCCCAGCCTGACCAACTTCAGCGGCTATGCTCACAGCGAACTGGCCTTCACCGAGCACGGCGATCCCAGCTACGAGTTGGGCGTGGCCACTGGCGGGCCGATCATCCAGGACCAGTTGGGCTTCCGCATCAGCGCCTGGGGCCGGCGCGACGGCGGTTACATCGACCGGGTCGACTACCAGACCCTGGGTTCGACCGACAAGAACGCCAACCGGGTCGACACCTATGTGCTGCGCGCAGCCCTCGCCTGGCAGCCCCTGCCGGACCTCTTGATCACCCCGGGGATCGACTACCAACAGCGCGACCAGCACAACTACGACAACTACTGGGTGGGCATCTCCAACCCAGGTTCAGGCAAGTTCCTGAACGGCACACCCGATCGGATGGCGGATCCGGACGCGTTCTACCTGCCGACCCTGAAGGTCGAATACGATCATTTCGGACTGAAATTCATCTCGAACACCGCTTACTACAATCGCATCGAGCGGGTGAACGGCTACAGCGGCACGCTCTACAACCTGTCGTATTTCCAGCACTATACCGAGGCCGGCACCGACCCGCAGGGCACAGACTGCAACACCATCGGCTATTGCTACAACGCGATCGTCCCGACGACAGCCGCCGCGCCGATCCCCGGTCAGCTCTTGACGGCCACCGGCCTCAACCTGCCGGGCATGCCGAAATACATCGCCCACAACATCATCACCAATAGCCAGCAGAACTTCACCCAGGAGTTCCGGGTGCAGTCGACAGATCCGGCCGCCAAGCTGAACTGGGTGGCGGGCATGTTCCTGGCGCTCAACAACCAGCGCAGCACCGAGGAGATCAACGACCCGCAGCTGCCCGCCCTGACCCAGCTGCTCTGGGGCGAGGACATGATCACCGCCTGGGGCGAGAACCTGCTGCCCAACGGCGATGACTACATCAACGACACTCAGAGCCACGACCGCCAGGTGGCGCTGTTCTTCGACGGCACGTACAACATCACCGAACAGCTGAAGCTGAACGTCGGCCTGCGCTACGCCTGGACCCACTTCGACTTCCACAACCTGAACGACGGGCCCCAGGATCTGCTGGACGACGGGGGGATTCCCGCCACGGTGACCGGCCACAAGGATGAGACGCCGTTCACGCCCAAGGTCAGCCTGTCGTACCAGATCAATCGCGACGACCTGGTCTACGCCACCTATTCCGAAGGCTATCGGATCGGCGGCGCCACCCCGCCCCTGCCGGCCGCGGCTTGCGGCGGGACCTTCCCCACCTCGTACAATTCCGACACGGTCAAGAACTACGAGGCGGGCACCAAGGACCGCTTCTTCGACCGCACCCTGCAGGTGTCGGTCAGCGGCTACTACATCCAGTGGAACAATATCCAGCAGGCGATCTACGTGCCGGCCTGCGGCATCCAGTACACCACCAATGTCGGCCATGCGATCAGCGAGGGCTTCGACCTGCAGGCCCAGTGGCAGGTGACCCACGACCTGGAGTTCGACATGACCGCCGGCTACACCGACGCCCACTATACGGGCGACGCGGTCGACCCGAACTCCGGCGCCATCCTGGCCCTGAAGGGCGACGCGCTGGACGTCGTGCCCTGGACCGTCACCGTCGGCGGCCAGTACAACTTCCGCATCCTCGACCTGCCGAGCTTCGTTCGCTTCGACTATGAGTTCAACAGCAAGCGGACCACCAAGATCCCGGTCGAGGACCCCGGCACCACCTATTTCGACGGCGGTCTCGTGCCTGATCCCGAGACCCATCAGGTCTCGACGCGCGCGGGCGTCAGCTTCAAGAAATGGGACTTCGATTTCTACATCGAGAACCTGCTCGACGCCCATCCGCAGCTGAACCTGCAGCACCAGGACAACACCACCGCGTTGTTCGAGGCCCAGACTTTCCGTCCGCGCACGTTTGGCATCGCGGCCTCCTACCGCTACTGAGGCCGCCGATCTAAGAACAACCGGAGTCAGGCGCGGCCAACGCGCCGGCAAGGAGAGGAATCTGCGCGTGACCCAATCCTTCAGACGGCTCGTCGCCGCGTCGCTGGCGACGACATTGCTGCTCGTCGGCGCCGCCGATGCCCGGACGCCGCTCAGCGCCGGCGCGATCGCCTCGCCGGATCTCTACGGCGCCATGGCCGGCGCAGAAGTGCTGCGCGCGGGCGGCAACTCCGTCGA
>JARLGS010000176.1 GCA_031292695.1 Mycobacterium sp.
ATCGATAGCCCGACCCATCTGGCCGAGCTGCTCGATCTAACCGCGCTGTCGCCCACCACCTACCTGGCCGACCCCGTACGAACCGGCCGGCGGCCTCTGTTCGGCGGGCAGCTGGTCGCCCAGGCCATGCGCGCGGCAGCCCACACAGTTCCCGAAGGCCGAGTGCTGCATTCGATGCACGCCTACTTCATTCGCCCCGGGCTGCCCCACGAACCGATCGTGTTCCGCGTGGTGCGCGATACGGACGGCGGACGATATTCGACACGGCGGGTGACCGCCACCCAGTCGGCCGACATCCTCAGTCTGTCTTGCTCATTCGTGCGCCCGAAGGAGGGCCCCGAGTACCAGGCCCTCAGCATGCCCACGGTTCAGTCTCCGGCAGACTCGCCCGCCTATCCACTGGACCCCCAGCGCCTTTTCGACCTGGAGGCGCGGCAACCGGAAGACTCTCGACCCTGGCACCGCTGGCCGGCACGCCTATGGGTGCGCATCCGCGAGCAACTGCAGGCCGACCCTAACGACGCAGCCTGCGCGCTGGCCTTCCTGTCCGACATGTGTACCGGTTTGTCCCGGGCACCCGACGTGCAAGACGTCGGTCTGATGCCCAGCATCGATCATTCCGTATGGCTTCATCGGCCCGCTCAGCCCAACGAATGGATGCTGCTGGACTTGGAACCGGTGTCGACCGCGGGGGGCCGCGGCGTATACACCGGACACCTCTTCGCCGCCGATGGAACGCTGCTGGCAACTTTGGCACAGGAGTCACTGTTCGATCCGGCTCGGGGGAAGCCGCGACCAGTGGACAATCCTGCACCGTCGTGACGACTCCGAGTCGCCAGTGCGCATCACAGACCCGACAGGCCGACTAACCCTTTAAACCTCAGAGTCTTTGACAGCTATAGCCCGTCGACTGCCAGCCGCTCGATCTCGGCGGCAAGCAACTCATCTTGGGTGGGTGCCGGAGGTGTGGGGAGCAGGACAGCACGGTCGCGGGTCGGCAGGAGAACAGAGGCTGTCGCCGGGGACGTGACAGCGCCGGTTTGATTTTCGCACCTCAAGCTGACCTCCACGACGTGGTGTCCCTGAACGATTCGTTTACCGGTCACATCGCCACGCAACCAGGTGGTGTCGCCGATGTAGTTGAA
>JARLGS010000016.1 GCA_031292695.1 Mycobacterium sp.
GGGTTTGTCGACGAGCCGTTTGCCCCGCAGCTTGCCAGGTCGTAGCCGGCCCGGCGCACGGCGTAGCGGGAGCGATTGTGTCCGTGGCTGAGAAAGTCCCCGGTGGTGGCCAATTAAAAGTCCGCACTCCTTTGCAGGCTGATCGCGTCTTTTCCGGGAGTCGTGGGCCTGGGCGGTGACGGTGATAGCGCCAACTGTCACCAGCTTCACCGCCCTGGCAGCTCTATCGAAGTCTGGCAAGGGAGCGTATGAACATTATTTCGGCGTACGCCAGGTCGGGAGTTACCGCGGGGCCGCTGAACTGTGCGGCACTACCCATAAGACCGTCAAGCGTGTAGTGGAAAGGGCCGAAGCCGGCGGCTCAACACCGCGCGCGTGCGGCGGCCACGTAATTTCGACGTGGTCGCCGAGCTGGCGGCCGCCAGAGTCGACAAATCTGGTGGCCGGATCTCCGCGAAGCGGTCGTTACCGATCGCCCGCCCGGCCGGGTACGGTCACAGCGCGGGCGCCGCCGCTGGCTGCGCGTCACCGCTCTCTTCAGCCGGGTGGCTCGAGTGTTGCGGTGCCGCGGCCACCTCTGTTGGATCCACCCGGACTTCGAGCTGTTCGTCGTCGCGCAATATCCGCTCCGGCACCACCAGCGGTGGGCGCGTCGCCGGGGCCGGCAGACTTGCCCGCACTGCGGCCAGCTGGCGGCCGGTGAGCGGATTCAGCCCGGCCCACACATCTTTGCCCAGCCGCTCCCGGCTGTGATATCGCACCCAAGCCGACACATAGGCCCAGCCGGCGGCGGCGGTGAGTCGGATCGTCACCACGGTGGCATCGGCATCTTCCAGCCACAACCAGTCCAGCGTCTCCGAAGTGATGTCCCACGGTGACACCCAGAAGCTGGTCGCGTACCCATCGATATGCTTGAGACGACGCAATCCCGGCCGAGTCGAAGCCTGTTGCAGACCCGCCACTACGGCGGTGTCCACCTCGGCAAGCTCATCGGCGGTCAAAGGCCGGGCCGCGCAGTGCCGTCCGTCCAGATCGCCGGCGAGCCGCTCGACGGCCGCCGCCAAGGTCGAGGCCACCGAATCGCGGGCCGCCACCGCCGCGACATTGTGTTGCGGATCCATCCGTAACACCAGCCATGTACCGTGCTCGATACCCGCGGGGCGATCGTCGGCGGTTGGCGGGGCGGACGGATCGGCGGCCTCGGGGATGTGTCGCTTTCGCACCGAGACGATATCGATGGCGTCAAGCTGCACATCGAACTGGTGCAGCGCCGCAGCGACCACCGCTACCGGCAAGGTGGCCGGCGCCACCATCTCGCGCTGATGGCGCCCGGACGGCCCGTCGGCCTTTTCGTCCACGGCGATCACCGCGACCAGCTGGCCCTGGTACTCGCGCACTCCGATCACGTCGCGGCCGAAGCGGCGCCGGTGATCGATCGCGGGCGTGCATCCCCGGCTCAGTGTCGCCGCCGAGTCGCTGGACCAATCCCACACCCACCTGGCCAAAGCTGAGCCGAGGGTGATCCTACGGTAGGCGAGTAACACGGCGATCGTTACCACCGCCGCGACCGCGACACCCACCCACCACGCGACGGTCTGCGGTACGCCGGGGAAGTGCCTGGCCACTGACAGCACCGCGACGTCGATGAGGAACGCCGAGGTGATCCGCGGCCACGACAGGGTCAGCCCAAGCCGGGGTTCCGCCTTCATCGGCGGCTCGGCGATCGCCGTATCAACACCGCTCCACCGAACACTTTGTCGGTCATCAGCAGCACGGGCACATCCTCTCCATCGCCGTCCACCCCAGAACCTCGGGTAGATGCATTTCCCGATCCGCACAATAGTGGAGCCGATGCGATGCGGCGACGTTACCGACGCTTAAGGCGTTCGCCACGGGCCATTGGTCCTCGTTGAAGCGTCTGTGGTCCCGAGATCCAGTGGCCAGCCATGACACAGTTCCCGAATACCGCGCCGGGACAGTCTGGTGGCCATGATTTGACGATGTGGCCCTCGACCGCGCGGATGCGGACCACTTCGGCGACCAGGTCACCGACCGCATCCACTTTCGGGTCGCCGCGCTCACGGACGCTGGGCCCACTTCGGCGAGTCCGGTTTGCGCAGGTAGACGATTCGGGAGCGAAAGGTGCGGTAGAGCCGCATCGCTGGACTGCCAAGTTTTCCGATCGCACGCATGGATGGACGGTCGTGGCTGTCGAAGAACTCCTGCTCGGCGAACCGATACTGGAACCCGACCTCCCTGAAGATCACCCGATAACAGGACGTCGTTATGTACCGCGTTGCCTCGCTCATGAAGAACGCGTTGTGGTCCGCGGTTTCATCGGCTGACAGCCCGGCTTGGAACCTATTGCGAATTCCGAACGAAGCCCACAGTTTGTACCACCAGCGATGCTGGAACACCCCGCCGAACGGAACTAAGATATGCGGCTCGATCGGGGCGTACCGCGCGGGAATGATGTGCAGCCCATGACCACCGGGCTTGGTGATTCGCAGCAGCTCTTCAAAGGCCCGCACTTGATCTTGAACATGCTCGAAAACCTGGTCCGAGATCACGAGATCAAACGTGTTGTCCTCATAGGGCAGCCTCAAGTCCAGCAGAGTCCCAACTTTGATCTGATGTCGATCGTCGCGGACGAGGGTCCGGCCGTCCCCGACGTCATAACCACAAGCATTGAGGTACCCGCGAGCCCGCAGAGCTCTCACATTGCCGCCGGCACCACAGCCGAAATCGAGTATCTTGGCCGTCTCGGGAAGGTCGACGCCCAGCGTCGAGAGGACGGCGAGGTGTATCCCAACGGTCGAATCATGGACGGCCTCCCGCTCACTGCCTGAACCCGTCGAGAGCGTTTCGATTGCTTCCATAATCTTTCTCCGAATCGTTTGTTCGGGTGCTCCAAGGCGGAACACCGGTTTGTCAGTTGAAGTTGTCGGCCTCGACGGTGATCTCAGCGGCCAGGGCCGCGATCGGCATGATCCTCACCCAGGTCGTCACCTGCTCACGCTCTCAAAAACTCTCCGACGCCGACTCAACGTGCGTCCGAGCTAAGGGGTCTCCATCACATGTCATCTTTTTGACGAGTTCGCGATGCCAAACCTCGAGCGACAGCAATGTCCAGATCCGTGGCTGCTCGTTGCGATCGCCGGACGAATGGTCATCGAGCAGTTTGCTTACCGCTGCCCGGTCGAACATCGTGCCGACAAACGAGGACGGGCTCGTGAGCAGTTCGACCGCCATATCGCGCAACCCACCACGAAACCACTGGTCGAGGGGGACCTTGAAACCCATTTTCGGGCGATCGACGACAGCGGCAGGCAGATGCTGGCGGGCAACCTCCTTGACCACCCACTTCGTCGTCCAGCCGCGCACCTTCACATTGCTTGGCAACGCGAACGCGAGTTCCACCAGGCGGTGATCGAGGAAGGGCGGACGTAATTCCAGCGACGCGGCCATTGACATCCGGTCGCCACGCTCGAGAAGGTTGTCGGCGAGCCAAGTGTGTACGTCTGCATAGAGCATCCGGCGCAGGGCGTCGCCGCCGCCGCGGAGATAGGGATCTAGGACGCTGCGCGCTGCTGGTCGGCCGATCAGATCGGTACGTTCCGACACAGTGAATGGTGCAAACCAGCCGCGCATGCGCTCCGCATGGCTGGGTTCGGAAATGGCGCGCATCGCGATGCCCAACCGGGACTTGCTTGCAGGCAGCGACTTCTCCACGCGGCGTAGCACACTCCCGGGGATCACACCTGCCCAGCGTGTTGCATTGGCGAAGAGGTACTTGGGGTAGCCGCCGAACAATTCGTCGCTGCCCTCGCCGGAAAGCACAACCTTCACCTCTTGGCGGGCGAGTTCGGCGAGCCGAAAGACCGCGACGTCGGCGGGCTCGGACAGGGGAGCGTCTCTGTGCCAACTCAACTTGGACCAGTTCTGCTGGAAGTCGTCGGCGGTGACGAGCACCTCGTGATGAGTACTCCCCACGATTCCGGCGACCTGGCGTGCCCACGACGTCTCGTCAAGGCGATCGTCACCAAAACCGGCCGAGAAGGTGTGCAGACCCGCGCCTTGCCGCTGCTGTGCAACGAGCGCAGTTATCAAACTGCTGTCCACGCCGCCGGAAAGATAGGCACCGACTGGCACGTCGGCAACCAGGGCTTCGCGCACTGAAGCAGTGAGCGCTTCATCCACGAGTCTGACGGCTTCCCGCGGAGACACTTTGCGCCCGTTCGGCTGCGCGGACAATGTCCAGTAAGCGGTCGAGTGCACGGTGCCGTCGGACTTGACCACCAGGTGATGGCCTTGCGGAACCTTGCGCACCCCCTCGATGAGAGTGTACGGAGCGGGCACTGACCGGTGGGCCAGGTAGTCGTGCAGGCTGTCCTCGTCGACACGTGGCGCGCCGATGACCGGAAGCAGTGCCTTGATTTCCGAGGCGAACGCGAACACGTCGCTGGTCACGTAGTAGTAGAGCGGCAAAATGCCGAGCCGGTCGCGGAAGAGGTGCGTCTCGCCGGTCGCCGAATCGTGTATGGCGTAGGCGAACTGACCGCGCAACCGCTTGACCCCATCCGGTCCATACTTCTCGTACTGCGCGAGAAGTACCTCGGTGTCGCCGCTGGTCCGAAACGGGTACGACAGCCCTGCGCGCAGCTCACGGTA
>JARLGS010000177.1 GCA_031292695.1 Mycobacterium sp.
CGCCGCCTTCCTCATCGCAGGACTAGCCGCACCGGTGTTTGCCGCGGTCATTTTCGTGGGTAATTTCGCCGGTAGGAAGCACGCGAAGCCGACTCCACCCAGCGCCGCTGGACGCCCCGGCGTTTCGGTGTCGGCGCCGCCTTCGACGCCCCTCGGCGACCAGTCGAGCCAGTCGGTGGTCGTCAACGGCACCACGGTGATGTCCGGACCGGGTCTGGTCGAATTGCCGCCCCAGTCCGACGATCCCAGCAAGCCCATCCAGATTGCCGGGGTGCGCGGCAGCAGGACGCTGGCGTGCAACGACCGCCCGGTCAGCATCAGCGGAGTGTCCAACAACGTCACCATCACCGGGCACTGCTCAACGGTCGACGTATCCGGCATCGACAACACCGTGACCGTCGACTCCGCCGACAAGATCGTCGCATCCGGCATGGAGAACCGCGTGACCTACCACTCCGGGACGCCGGTGGTCCCCGACCCGGGCGGGTCGAACACCGTCAGCCAGGGCTGAATCAGCTTGTGGTGCTGACTAATTCGACTTCATAATCTGTTCAGCCACCTGCACCAGCACCCGTCGCGGCGTGATCCGGTAACCGTTGGCCAGGATGGTGTTCATCAGTCCGGAGATCACCGTCGGCGACGTCTTGTCGATGGCCGCGAGCGCGGTGTCGACGACCTGCTTCGAGGTCTGCCGTCCCCTCGTCATGAACTCTTCGCCGGTGCGGGCGAAGAATTCGGTCTCGGTGGCGCCCGGGCACAGCGCGAACACCCGCACGCCGGTGCCCTTGGTCTCCTGCCACAGCGCCTCGGTGAACGACAGCACAAAGGCTTTCGTCGCCCCGTAGACGGCCATCGCCGGGGTGGGCTGGAAGGCGGCGGTAGAGGCGACATTGATGACCAGACCGTGCCGGGCCTTGATCATGGGCGGCAGATAGCGGGCCGTCAGGTCGACCAAAGTGCCGCAGTTCAACTGAATTTGGGCGGCGTTGGGTTCGGGCTGCTGGGTCGCGAACTTGCCGTGCGTGCCGACGCCGGCATTGTTGATCAGGATGTCGATGCGGCGGCCGAGCGCCTCGACCTTGGCGGCGAGTTCGGCGCCCGAGCCGGGGACTGACAGGTCCGCGGGGACGAGGTCGATCTGCAGCGCCGGATGGGCGGCGGTCAACCGCGCCCGCAACTCCTCGAGCTTCTCCACTCGCCGGGCCACCAGCACCAGGTTGACGCCGCGCGCCGCCAACTGGACGGCGAACTCCTCGCCGATGCCACCACTGGCACCGGTGATCAGCGCCGTGTTGTTGGTGATGTCCATGGTGGCCTCCTGGTATGTGGCTGCCGCGTCCTCGGCGCCACAGCGATGGTATTCGACCTGTCGTAGCCGCGGCCAGTACGACGATTTCCCCCAAATCGGGGGACGACATGTGGCCTACTCGGCCATAACTTCGAAAGCGTCAATCAAACGAAGTCCCGGGAGGTTCGATATGTCCGCTGACGATCAGATCTGGTCGAAACCGGCCGCGCAGGCCATTCCGAAGGAGGGCTATTTCGAGCTCACCCGCGGCCGCTACGGCCCGGTCTATCCCCGCACGCCGGCATGCTACGGCTTCTCCGTCATCGCCAAGGTGAAGGAAGGCCACGAGGAGGCCATCCGGGCCTACGGCAAGCAGATCGAGGCCGCGGTGGCCGCGCAGCCCGAAGTGCTGGCACCGTTGCGCCTGCACTATCTGCGTTGGCAGCTCTTCGACGTCGGATCCGGTCTGCACTTCCAGTACCAGGGCATCTTCGACACCGACTTCGACAAGTACACCGAGGACGC
>JARLGS010000017.1 GCA_031292695.1 Mycobacterium sp.
GGTGATGCTGGTGGTTTGAATTCGGATGTCGATGACGGTGGTGACCTGCTCGATCAGCGGCAGCACCAAGTACAGGCCCGGCCCGCCCAGCCGGTCGAACCGGCCGAGCCGCAGCACCACCGCGCGGTTCCATTCCTTGGCAACGCGGATCGAGCGCAGCAGGATCAGCGCCGCGACCAGAAGAACCGTAATGAGCACGACCGCCATCGGGTTCTCCTGCATCACATGGGATCAGCCCGGCTGTGCCAGTTGCTGCTTCATCGCGTCCAGCAGCGCCGAGACACTGTTGCCGTTATGCGCGAGATAGGAGGCATAGTCGCTGCGTTGGGTCAGCCGCAGGCTGGTGCCCTCGGCGACCACATCGACGATGCGCGGCCCGCCGGTGGCCGCGTTGACGACCCACTCGACATTCGCCGGCGCGGTGCCCGGCCGGGTGACGACGGTGGCCACCGACACCCCGCCATCGCGCGGCGTGGTGCGCCCCACCACGAACGTCACACCCTGATAGTCGCCGAGCTTGCCGGTGATGTTCTTCAGCAGCACCTGATGGAACAGCGCCAGGTACTGTGTCTGCTGTTCCGGCGTTGCGCCGCGCCAGAAACGGCCGAGGCAGAAGCGCGCGACGGAGTCCACATCGACCACGCGATCGACGATCTCCTTCAGCTTCGCCTGCTTGTCCGCCGTGGCGGCGCCGCCGTTCACAACGCCGGTCAGTTCCTTGCCGGTCTGTTCGACGAAGGCGGCGGCCTGTTCCGGCGTCTGCGCGCTGGCGGTCGCCGGCCACAAGCCGCCCAGCGCCAGGAGCGTGCCGGCAAACGTCGTCATCAGCAAAATGCGTCGGGTCAGCATGTCCATCGGCCAGTGCGGGTTGGTGGGGTGGGCGGTCAATGGTTGGCGGGCGTTGGATACCACGGGGAGGGCGTCGCCCGCGTATCCTGGCGCACCGCCTCGATCTCCGCCGCGCGATGCTGCCGATACAGGCTGCGTACCGTCGCGTAGGGGTCGAGCGCCTGCGCCGTTGCCTTGTCGAGCGTGTCGAACAGGCCGGAGCGGACATCCAGCAAGGTCAGGCCATACCGGGCGTATCCGATATCGGCGACGGTATTGTTGTTGATGCCCACCCAGGTCATCGGGTCGAGCGCGACGTCCACGCCGTAGCCACTGCTGTCGCGCGGGTTGCCTGGGCCGAGGATCGGCAGGAACAGGTATGGCCCGTCGGGCACGCCCCACAGCGCCAGCGTCTCGCCGAAATCCGCCGAATGGTAGGGATAGCCCCAGTCGGTCGCGACGTCGAAGATGCCAGCGAGGCCGACGGTGGAGTTGATGACGAAGCGCATCAGCGTATCGCCGGCGCGGCGCGGCTTGCCCTGCATCATGTCGTTGGCCAGCAACACCGGGCTGTTCAGGTTGCTCAACATGTTATGAATGCGGCCACGCACATATTCCGGCACGACCCAGGTGTAGCCGATCGCCAGCGGCCGGATCAGCATCGTGTCGAGGCCCTCGTTCACCGTGTACATCACACGGTTTGTCGGCTCCAACGGGTCGTTGGTCTGCTTGAACTCGGCCACCGCGTCCGGGTCGCTCGCCGGCGGCGGCGTCGCGCAGCCGGCCACGCCCACCAGCAGCAGCCCGGCAAGCCCCAGTACACCGATCGTTCGCATCACGCCCATCCGCACCCCGAGACTTTCACAGACCGTCGAA
>JARLGS010000178.1 GCA_031292695.1 Mycobacterium sp.
CGTCATCTCCGAGCAGGGCGAGACGCTGGTCGAGCCGACCGACGCACAGCAGGCCGCGATGCTGGGCCTGTCCACCACCCCGTCGCTGGACATGTACGACCTGGCCGTCATCGGCGGCGGGCCGGCGGGACTGGCCGCCGCGGTGTACGGCGCGTCCGAGGGGCTGCGGACGGTGCTGATCGAGCGGACCACCACCGGCGGTCAGGCCGGCCGCAGCTCACGGATCGAGAACTACCTGGGCTTCGAGACCGGTGTTTCGGGAGCCGAGCTGACGACGTCGGCCCGGCGGCAGGCCGAGCGGTTCGCCGCCGAGGTGATCACCACCCGCGAGGTGGTCGGGCTGGATGTCCAGGCTCTGGCCAGTAAGACGCTGACCTTCGACGACGGCCGGAGCATTACGGCCCGGTCCGTCATCCTGGCCACCGGCGTCGACTACCGGCACCTGCAGGTGAGCGGATGCTGGGACAACCGGGATACCGAAGGAAACAGCGTCGCACCCAATTACGTCGGCAACGGCGTGTTCTACGGCGCGTCGGTGTCCCAGGCCTCTGAATGCGCCGGCGAGGAGGTCTACATCGTCGGCGGCGCGAACTCGGCCGGCCAGGCCGCGATGTTCATGTCACAGCAGGCCAAGTCGGTGACGCTGCTGGTGCGCGGACCGTCGCTGGAGGCGTCGATGTCCTACTACCTGATCCAGCAGATCGAGAACACCCCGAACATCAAGATCCGCACCTGTACCGAAGTGGTCGACACGTGCGGCGAGGACGGGCATCTGACCGGATTGTGGCTGGTCGACAACAGGACGGGCGAGCGCGAGCACGTCGAGTCGACGCGGCTGTGCTGTTTCATCGGCGCAATGCCGCGCACCAAGTGGCTGGAAAACGCCGGCATCGCCCGCGACGACCACGGATTCATCCTCACCGGCCCCGACCTGAAGGACGTATGCGGCTGGAACCTGGACCGGCCGCCGCACCACCTGGAAACAAGTGTGCCCGGAGTTTTTGTTGCAGGTGACGTCCGAGCCGAATCGGCCAAGCGGGTTGCCGCGGCCGTCGGCGAGGGCTCGATGGCCGTGATGCTGGTGCATCGGTATCTGGCCGAGACATAGGCACTGTAGGAGGAGACCCGGATGGGCGAAACGTGCACACGCAATGAACTGCGGACCCTGTTCCTGTTCGAGTCGCTGACCGAGGAACAGCTGGATACGTTGTGCGCCAACGGCCACATCGCCACTTTCGAGCCCGGCCCGGTGTGCACCGAGGGCGAACCGGCGACGTGTTTCTACGTGATGCTCGACGGCGAACTGGTGATGTCGCAGAAGTCCGGCGGCATCGACATCGAGACCAACCGGACCTCGATGCGCGGGGTCTACTGCGGCGCCTGGTCGGCCTACATCCCCGACGAGCAACCGGTGTACGAGGCGTCGGTGCGGGTCACCAGAAGGTCGCGGTTCTTCGTCCTGGACGCGGGGGCCTATGCGGACTTCATGCGGAGCGAGTTCCCGATGGCCGTGCATCTGCTGGAGGGGCACAAGGTCGGTGGGCTACGGCGCCGACAGATCGTCGGCCAGCGGGAGAAACTGCTTGCCCTGGGCCAACTTTCGGCGGGGCTGACCCACCAGCTGAACAACCCGGCGGCAGCGACGGCCCGCGCCGTGGCCGATCTGCACGAGCGGATCGGAAAGATGCGGCACAAGCTGGCGATGCTGGCCGACGGGAAACTCTCGGTCGAGTCGCTGCGGGTGCTGGTCAGCATTCAGGAAGGCATCACCGAGCAGGTGGCCAAGGCCAGGGGCCAGGAGCTGACCGCCATGGAGACCTCCGACCGCGAGGACCTGATCGGCGAATGGCTGGAAGACCATGGCGTCGCCAGCGCCTGGGACTATGCGCCGACCTTCGTCGAGGCCGGCCTGGACATCGACTGGCTGGAACGCGTTTCGGCCCTGATCGGCGACAGCGATGCGCCCGAAACGCTGCAGGGCGCGGTCGGCTGGCTGAAGTACACCATCGACACGGAGCTGCTGATGTCGGAGATCGCCGAGGCCAGTAAACGGATTTCGACGCTGCTGGCCGGCGCCAAGCAGTACTCACAGATGGACCGGGCGCCGTATCAGAGCGCCAATCTGCACGAGCTGCTGCGCAGCACCTTGATGATGTTCGGCGACCGGATCGGCAAGGACGGCACCACCTGCGTCAAGGTGGTCAAGGAGTACGACCCGGCACTGCCCGAATTGCAGTGCTATCCAGCCGATCTCAATCAGGTGTGGACCAACATCATCGACAACGCACTACAGGCGATGAAGGGCTGCGGCGTCCTGACGATCCGGACCATGCGGGTCGATGCGGACACCGTCCGGGTCGAGATCAACGACAACGGCCCGGGCATCCCGTCCGACGTGATCGAACGCATCTTCACGCCGTTCTTCACCACCAAACCCTTCGGCGAGGGCACCGGGCTGGGGCTGGACCTGGCCTGGCGGATCGTCTGCGAAAAGCACCACGGCAATCTGTACGTCGAGTCGGAGCCGGGCAACACCACGTTCATCGTGACGTTGCCGGTGCACGCGCCGGCGCCCGATGAAGTGCCGGTCTGAGTCGTCTCGGAATAGTGACCGCCGCCACCGGCGTTGCCGCAAGGGTGACCAAACCAGACCTTGGCCGGTACGGCGTATTCGGCCGCGGCGCAACGCCGCAACAGGCAACAGAGATCGAAGCGCTGGGTTACGGCGCCATCTGGGTCGGCGGTTCGCCGCCCGCGGAACTGGACTGGGTCGAGCCGCTGCTGGCCGCGACCGAGCGGCTCAAGGTCGCCACCGGCATCGTCAACATCTGGACCGCGGCGGCTGGACCTGTGGCCGAGTCGTTCCACCGCATCGACACCGCGTATCCGGGCCGGTTCCTGCTCGGCATCGGCGTCGGCCATCCGGAGGCGCATACCGAGTACCGCAAGCCGATCGACGCCCTGACCGAATACCTCGACAAGCTCGACGAGTACGGCGTGCCCAAGGAACACCGGGTGGTGGCCGCCCTCGGCCCCCAGGTGCTCAAGCTTTCGGCCCGGCGCGCCGCCGGCGCACACCCGTATCTGACCACGCCGGAGCACACCGCGCAGGCCCGGGAGCTGATCGGGCCCGACGCGTTCCTGGCGCCCGAACACAAGGTGGTGCTGACCACCGACGCCGACCGCGCCCGCGCGGTGGGCCGCAAGGCGCTGGAGATTTACCTCAATCTGAACAATTACCTGAACAGCTGGAAGCGGTTGGGGTTCACTGACTCTGACGTCGCCAAGCCCGGCAGTGACCGCCTCGTCGACGCCGTGGTCGCCTACGGCACCGTCGACGCGATTGCCGCCCGGTTGCAACAACACCTGGACGCCGGTGCCGACCACGTGCCCGTCCAGGTGCTGACGTCACCGGACAAGTTGGTACCGGCACTGACCGAACTCGCCGGCCCGCTGGGCCTGCGGTAACTGGAGGGATCGCGCATGAGCCAGCTGAACCTGGGCCGCTTCGGGGTATGGACGTTCGGAGCCCCGAAGCCCGAACAGGCCGCTGAGATCGAGAAGTTGGGCTACGGCGCGGTGTGGCCGGGCGGCTCCCCCGCCGGCGACCTGGCGTTCGTCGAACCGCTGCTGGCGGCGACCGAGAAGCTGCAGGTGGCCACCGGCATCGTGAACGTGTGGACCGCGCCGGCGGCGCAGGTCGCCGAGTCGTATCACCGCATCGAGGCCGCCTATCCAGGCCGGTTCATATTGGGCGTCGGCATCGGCCACCCCGAACACACCCAGGAGTACCGCAAGCCGTACGATGTGCTCGTCGAATACCTGGATGCGCTGGATGCCGCCGCCGTGCCGGTGGCCCGCCGCGTCGTGGCAGCCCTCGGACCAAAAGTGTTGCGGCTGGCCGCCGACCGCAGCGCCGGCGCCCACCCGTATCTGACCACGCCCGAGCACACCGCTGAGGCCCGCAAGCTGATCGGACCGGACGCGTTTCTGGCGCCCGAACACAAGGTCGTGGTGACCGACGGTTCAGCTGAGGCCGCCGAACAGGCACGGGCGGTAGGCCGGCAGACCGTCGACTTCTACCTGAATCTCAGCAATTACCTGAACAATTGGCGGCGGCTGGGGTTCACCGAGGAGGACATCGCCAAGCCGGGCAGTGACCGCTTGATCGACGCGGTGGTCGCACACGGCACCCCTGACGCCGTCGCGGCCCGGCTGACCGAACACCTCGACGCCGGCGCCGACCACGTGACGATTCAGGTACTGGGCGGCTGGGACAAGCTGGTGCCTACCTTGGCGGCGCTGGCCGGGCCGCTGGGTCTGCAGGGGTAACCGACCGCAACCATTAGGGTTGCAGCCATGCGGTTGCTGGTCACCGGCGGCGCGGGGTTCATCGGCGCGAACTTCGTCCACCTCATCGTGCGGGAACACCCCGGCACCGAGGTGACGGTGCTCGACGCACTCACCTACGCCGGCAGCCGCGAGTCACTCGATCCCGTCGCCGACGACATCCGGTTGGTGGCTGGCGATGTGCGCGACGCAGCGCTCGTCGACGAGCTGGTGCGCGGCGCGGGCGCGGTGGTGCACTTCGCCGCGGAAACCCACGTCGACAACGCCCTCGCCGATCCGGCACCGTTCGTGCAATCCAACGTCGTCGGCACCTTCACGGTGCTGGAAGCGGTGCGCCGGCACGGGGTACGACTGCACCACGTGTCGACCGATGAGGTGTACGGCGATCTGGAGCTGAACAGTCCGTACCGGTTCACCGACACCACGCCGTACAACCCGTCGAGCCCGTACTCGGCGACCAAGGCGGCAGCCGATCTGCTGGTGCGGGCGTGGGTGCGCTCGTATGGGGTGCGCGCGACAATTTCCAACTGCTCCAACAACTACGGGCCGTATCAGCATGTGGAGAAGTTCATTCCGCGGCAGATCACCAATGTGCTGACGGGCCGGCGCCCCAAGCTGTACGGCACGGGAGCCAACGTGCGCGACTGGATCCACGTGGACGATCACAACCGTGCCGTGCTTCGGATTCTTGCCGACGGGACGATCGGCCGGACCTATCTGATCGGCGCCGACGGTGAGCGCGACAACCTGTCGGTACTGCGGACGCTGCTGAAGTTGATGGACCGCGACCCCGACGACTTCGACCACGTGACAGACCGGGCCGGGCATGACCTGCGCTACGCCATCGACCCCGGCGCGCTGCGCGACGAGCTGGGCTGGCGGCCCGCGCACACCGACTTCGAGGCCGGCCTGCGGACCACCATCGACTGGTACCGGGACAATGAATCCTGGTGGCGCCCAATGAAAGACGCGACTGAATCCGCCTACCAGGGACGTGGGCAGTGACCGTGCGCGAACTGTCCGTACCCGGTGCCTGGGAGATCACCCCGACCGTGCACGGAGACAACCGGGGCCTGTTCTACGAATGGTTCACCGACCGCGAATTCACCGAGATGACCGGCCACCAGCTGGACCTGCGGCAGGCCAACGTATCGGTGTCCGCGGCCGGGGTGCTGCGTGGCCTGCACTTCGCCCAACTCCCCCCGAGCCAGGCCAAGTATGTGACCTGCCTGCACGGAGCGGTATTCGACGTGGTGGTCGACATCCGCGTCGGTTCACCGACTTTCGGCCGGTGGGATGCGGTGATCCTGGACGACACCACGCGGCGGTCGATGTACGTTTCCGAGGGCCTCGCGCACGGATTCCTTGCGCTGCAAGATGATTCGACGGTGACCTACCTATGCTCGACGGGTTACGACCCGACCCGCGAACGCACGATCAATGCCACCGATCCCGCGCTCGGCATCGACTGGCCGGATGCCGGCCCGATTCTGTCCGACCGCGATGCCGCCGCGCCCAGTCTGACCGACGTGCGGGCCGCCGGACTGCTGCCGACCTGGCCCGAAGCCGAGGAGTTCACCGCCCGGTTGCGCAAACCCAACGCCTAGCGGCCGTTGGACCGCCGCCCGTGGTGGATCAGTGCTCAGTGCTTCTGGTCCTGGTGGTCCCAGAAGAAGCGGTGCTCCCACTTGTGGAGGTCCCATTCGTGACGCCCCGTGGGCGCCGCCGGGGCACCAGTCGGCTGCACGACCTGCGGTGTGGGCACAACGACCTCCGACGGAGTGACCGCGGGGATCGAGATCTCCGCCGCGGCCGGGACCGCGGCCTCGACGCTGGCGGGGCTGATGGCCGGCACCGGAGCAGGAACCGACGGAAGGTGCGGAGCCGATTCAGTGCGGTCGACGATGGCCGGGGCAGTCGATGGCGATCCGTGGCCCGCGAGCATGATCGCCCCCAGCGCGGCAGCCACCGTGACCGCGCCGAAAAGCATCGCGGCGACCAGACCCGGGGTGGTCCGGGCGGTCCGCGTCCGCTTCGGCGTCGCGACCACAGGAGCCGGCACGTTGAGCTCGTCCACGGGTTCCTCTGCTGACCAGGCCAGCGCACCGGCCGGCAAGGTCGGCGCCGCGGGGAGCCTTCCGGCGGTCTCGCCGGACGCGAACGCCAGAGCCGGCATGGTGGCGGTGATGTTGGTGGACATGGCGTCCTCCTGGGTCGTGCTCGCCGCCCTGGGTGGGCCGCTCTTACAGGTAGGAGCGCCGAGGCAACCGGATCGGGACAACTTTTCGCGAGCTTTCTTTCCCGGTTCGGCAGGCGCCGCCCCACCACGCGGCATTCGGGGCTAGCTGATGACCGGGGGCGGCGTCGTCGTCACCGGTGCGGGAGCCACCGGCCCCGGCGTCACCGGGCCCACGATGATCGGAGGTCGCCGCCGCGACGGCGCCGGTGCCGGGTTCGACGTCGGGGGCACGCCGGTGATGACAATCGGTGGGGGCGGCTCGCCGGACGGCAGGGGTTCGCCGGGGATGGGCGGCCGATGGTGCCGAGGCGGTGGCAACGGCAGGGGCTCGAGTGGCGGGGGCGCAGGCTGGTTCGGGAGCGACTGTTGCGGTGGCGGAATCGTCGGGGCCGGACGCGCCGTCGTCGGCCCGGGCGGAGCCGTCGCGATGGAGGTCGGGCCAGGTGGCTGCGGGGCCGGGTTGACTACGGTCGTCGGCTGAGCCGGCGCGCTACTGGACTGCGGCACCGCAGAACTGGTCACCCCGAACGGGCTGACCGGCACGTTGGTTTCGCGCTGCCAGGCGATGGTCAGCAGCAAGGCGATCAGCGGAATACCCAGCAGCAGCGACATGATCAGCACCACCCGGCCGACGGATTGGGCCTCAGTGCCACCGTCGGCGCCAGACGCCGCGTCATCTCCGTCGACCCCGGCGATGCCGAACGACTCGGTAACCACACCCTGCAGCGGGGGTTGCGCCTGCGTTGGTGCGTCGGGGTTGCCGTCGTGCAGAGTCGTGCCGGCCGAGGTCAGCTGAATCTGACCCAGAGTCTCGTTGCGCAGCCATGCGGGTGCGGGAATGAACAGCGGCGCACCGCCGAGTAGCGCGACCGGACTGACCATCCGACGCCGGTCCTGCTCGCAGACGGCGCAGGATTCGATATGTCGGGCGATGCGCTTGCGCATCAAGATGCTGAAGGTGCCGTCCCAGCCGTCGAGAATTGCGCCCAGCTCAGCGCATCCATTCCTGTCCGCTTGACGGCGCCGGGCGACGAGTAGCGCGCCCAGCGAGCGCTCCATGGTGTCGCGCAGCCGTTGCACCAATTTGTTTGCGTTGGCAGTGGTGACCCCGAGTGCGGCGGCGAGTTCGGGGCCCTCGAGCCCGTGTCGGTAGCCCAGCTCCAGCACCGAACGGTCCCGGTCCGACAGCCCGCCGGCCGCTTCGGCGATCAATTTGGCCAGTTCGTTGCGGGCCGCCAGGGTGTCCGGCCCGGCGTCGCCGGATGCCTCGTCGGGCAGCTCGTCGGATGGTTCTTCGCGGCGACGCTGCCGGATTCGGCGCAACGCTTCGTTTCGGGCGATCGAATACAGCCAGGGGCGCAGCTTGTCGGGTTCGCGCAAGGTGTTCAAAGCCGTTGCCACGGTGCAGAACACATCCTGGACGCAGTCCGCGGCGGCGTCGCGATCCCGGAGCATGCCCACGCAGTAGTCGTGTAGGCGGTCGGCATAGCGGTCGTAGATACCCGCGAACGCTGCGCGGTCACCCGAGAGCGTGGCGCCGACCAAATCGGCGTCACTGACGATGCCCCAATCAGGTACTGCGGTCATGAGACGGGCTCCCATACCGATCGATCGCCGGTACCCCGTGATGGTAGTCCGGCGCAGGCAAACAAACTCGCCGAATTAATGTGCATCGGCGTCGGCAGAAGTGATGGTGCAAAGGTCCGGACCGGGCCCGGTCCGGACCCGGGCCGATACCCGGGTCCGGCTGCGGGTCGACGGGTTGGTCGCCACCGCCAGTCAGTGGTTATCGTGCTCGTGCATGTGGTGATCCCAGTCGGGGAAGTAGAAGTGGCAGTGGTCCCAGTCCCACCACGCCCACGAGCAGTAGTCGTAGTCGTACCAAAAGTGTTGCGGTGCAGGGGCGGGCAGCGCTTGGGCGGTACCCGACGTCAGCCCCAATCCGGCCAGTGCCATGCCGCCGGACAACAGCGCCGCCACCGCGGCACGCTTGCCGAGGGACTGCCGTTTCGCCGGTGCGGCCTGCTGGGTGGTGTGGTCAATGCTCATTTCTTGTGCTCCTCATCTGGTGATGCAGCGGCCCGTGCGGGCCCTGTCATAGGTAGGAGCGCGACCCCTGGTGACTCAGGACACTTTTTTGAAAATTTTTTTCGACCAATTTCGCCCGCCGGTTGCCCGGGTGGCACGGAACCGGTCCCGCACGGCCGCGGCATCGTCGTCCGAGAACTCAATCATCAACTGGTTCAAAGACTTCCGACCACCGATAGTCGGCAAGGACCCGCTTGCCAGGGCGCGGTTCGTGGCGCCGGAACGGCGCCGATCCGCCAGATGGCGTAGCGGCGAACTTACAACTCCGACTCAGCGGGCGAGCCGCACCGGCACAGCGTCGGCCGACTGACTCGCGATGGCGTCCCGCACGATGTCGACCGCGTGGTTGTCGGTAACGACGTAGACGCGGCGCTTGCCCTGCCGACGATCGCGCACCAGCCCGGCCAGTTTCAGCTTGCCGAGGTGATGGCTGACAGTGGCCACCGACTGTTCGGTCTCCTCTGCCAGGGTGCTGACGTCGCGGTCCCCTTCAGACAACAGCCACAGGATGTGCACCCGCACGGTCGCCGACAACAACCCGAACATCGCTGCCGTCTCCTGCAAGACGAGCGCCGGCGGTGGCGCCGAGTGGATGTTCTGCACAGTCAAACCTCCCCGTCGAAGACAGCCGCAGGTGCCGGCAACAGCCTCGGAGGCCTGGAAATTCCTGTGAGCTGCCTGTCACTCGGAGCATAGTTGTACAACCATTTGACTGTCCATTGACTTGCCGGCCGATCCCCGAATCGGCCCGGCCCCGCGATGCGAAAACAGTTGCAGTGCAGGTCGGCCGGGAAGTCGGGCTCGATGCCACCACGGTTCTGACGGGTACCGACCTGAACGAGTTGGACGATGACGAACTACGGGACCGGGCCGCCGACTGCACGCTGTTCGCCGAGCTGACCCCAGCCCACAAGGCTCGACTGGTCGCGGCACTGCGCGCGGGTGACCGGGTGGTCGGCTTTCTCGGCGATGGCGTGAACGATATTCCGGCACTTCGGACTGCCGACGTGGGTATCGCCGCCGACACCGCGTCCGATGTGACCAAAGGACGTCGCCGACCTGGTGCTCCTGGACAAGGACCTCGCGGTCATCGCCGACGGTGTGGTCGAGGGCCGCCGCACCCTGGCCAACACTCTCAAGTACGTCACGGTCACCGCGAGTTCCAACCTGGGCAACGTGCTGACAGTGGTCGCGGCGGGCGCCTTCCTGCCGATGCTGCCGACCCAGCTTTTGGTGCAGAACCTGCTGTATGACGCCGCCCCGCTGGCGCTGCCATGGGACCGCGTGGACGACAGCTATGTGCGCGCACCGAGGCGCTGGCGCCCTGAGGGCCTCGTCCGGTTCATGCTGACCTTCGGCGCGGTGAGCTCGATCTTCGATCTGGCCACCTTCGCCGTACTCTGGTACGTGTTCGGACTTGGCCACGCGCCCAGCACATTTCAGGCCGGCTGGTTCATCGAGGGCACGGTCAGCCAGCTGCTGATCGTGTTGGTGCTGCGGACTCCGCAGGCCCCTTGGCGCCAGCCGAGGCCTGGGACGGTGCCGCTACGCGCCACCGCGATTGCCGGCACGCTGGCGATGCTGATTCCGTTCAGCCCGATCGGGGCGAAGTTGGGCTTCGGCCGGCCGCCCGCGGGTTTCTGGCTGCTGCTGGTGGCGGTGACCGCCGGCTATGCGGTGACCGCAGAGCTGGTCAAGCGGTGGTACACCCGCCGCGCCGTCGCATGGCTGTGACCAATCACCGGCACCGAGATCGACGAAAAGCCCACTTCCACTCGCACTTTGCGGCCCGTTTGTCCGTTTGGGCGCAATCGGCGGCCGGGTCTTGCGGACTGCGGCCAGAAGTTACTAGGATGTCCTAGTAATTCCTGGGAAGTCGCCCAGGGACTCACGCTCTCGCCAAGGGACACCTGATGACCACCCAGATTCCGCACTTCATCAACGGCCGGCGCACCGCCGGCAAGTCCACCCGCACGGCCGACGTGCTCAACCCCAGCACCGGCCAGGCGCAGGCCCAGGTCGCCATGGCCTCGGTCGCCGACGTCGATACCGCTGTGGCCGGTGCCGTTGCCGCACAACGGGAATGGGCCGCCTGGAACCCGCAGCGCCGGGCCCGGGTGCTGATGAAGTTCATCGACCTGGTCAACCAGAACAAAGAAGAGCTGGCCCAGCTGCTCAGTTTGGAGCACGGCAAGACCTTCGACGACTCCCTCGGCGACATCCAGCGCGGCGTCGAGGTGATCGAGTTCGCCGTCGGCATCCCGCACCTGATGAAAGGCGAGTTCACCGAGGGCGCCGGCGCCGGCATCGACGTGTACTCGATCCGTCAGCCGCTCGGCGTGGTGGCCGGAATCACCCCGTTCAACTTCCCGGCGATGATCCCGCTCTGGAAGGCCGGCCCCGCGCTGGCCTGCGGCAACGCCATCATCATCAAACCCTCGGAGCGGGACCCTTCGGTGCCGCTGCGCCTCGCCGAACTGTTCATCGAGGCCGGCCTGCCGCCCGGTGTGCTGCAGGTGGTCAACGGCGACAAGGAAGCCGTCGACGGCATCCTGCACCACCCGGACATCAAGGCCGTCGGCTTCGTCGGCAGCTCCGACATCGCGCAGTACATCTATTCGACGGCCGCCGCCAACGGCAAGCGGGCGCAGTGCTTCGGCGGCGCCAAGAACCACATGATCGTGATGCCCGACGCCGACCTGGACCAGGCCGTCGACGCGCTGGTCGGCGCCGGATACGGCAGTGCCGGCGAGCGCTGCATGGCCATCAGCGTCGCAGTGCCGGTTGGCGAAGAGACAGCAAACCGGTTGCGCAACAAGCTCGTTGATCGCATCAACCAGCTGCGCATCGGGCACAGCCTGGACCCGAAGGCAGACTACGGCCCCCTCGTCACGGGTGCTGCGCTGGAGCGGGTCCGGGGCTACATCGGCCAGGGCGTCGACGCCGGTGCCGAACTGGTGGTCGACGGCCGCGAGCGCGCCAGCGACGACCTCACCTTTGACGATGCCGACCTGTCCGGTGGCTTCTTCCTGGGCCCCACCCTGTTCGACCACGTCACCAGCGACATGTCGATCTACACCGACGAGATCTTCGGGCCGGTGCTGGTCATGGTCCGGGCCAAGGATTACGAAGAGGCGCTGCGCCTGCCCTCGGAGCACGAGTACGGCAACGGCGTGGCGGTGTTCACCCGCGACGGCGACACCGCACGCGACTTCGTGTCCCGGGTCCAGGTCGGCATGGTGGGCGTCAACGTGCCGATCCCGGTGCCGGTGTCCTACCACAGCTTCGGCGGCTGGAAGCGGTCCGGCTTCGGCGATCTCAACCAGTACGGGACGGCGTCGATCCAGTTCTACACCAAGGTCAAGACCGTCACCGAGCGCTGGCCGTCGGGCATCAAGGACGGGGCCGAGTTCTCGATCCCGACCATGCAGTAGGGACCTGCATTGAGCATCGATCTCTTCGGACTGGATGACGACGAACGGGTGATTGCCGAGACGGCGGCCGCGTTCGCCGAAAAACGGCTGGCGCCAAACGCATTGGCGTGGGACGCCGCCGAGCACTTCCCCACCGACGTGCTGCGGGAAGCCGCCGAACTGGGCATGGCGGCCATCTACTGCAACGACGATGTCGGCGGCAGCGGGCTGCGGCGCCTGGACGGGGTGCGGATCTTCGAACAGCTCGCCACGGCCGACCCGACCATCGCGGCGTTCCTGTCGATCCACAACATGTGCGCGTGGATGGTCGACAACTACGGCACCCCGGAACAGCGCAAGACCTGGCTGCCGAAGCTGGCGTCGATGGAAGCCATCGCCAGCTACTGCCTGACCGAACCCGGAGCTGGCAGTGATGCAGCGGCGTTGCGCACCAAGGCCGTTCGCTGTTCTGGACCGGCTGGCGACTACTACGTGCTGGACGGGGTCAAGCAGTTCATCTCCGGCGCCGGCGTCTCCGACGTGTACGTGGTGATGGCCCGAACCGGGGCCGACGGCCCCCGCGGCATCTCCGCGTTCATCGTCGAAAAGGACACGCCCGGGCTGAGTTTCGGCGCCAAAGAGGAGAAGATGGGCTGGCATGCCCAGCCCACCGCGCAGGTGGTCCTGGAAGGCGTGCGGGTGCCGGCCGAGGCCATGCTCGGCGGGCCGAACGGCGAGGGCACCGGATTCTCCATCGCGATGAACGGTCTCAACGGGGGCCGGATCAACATCGCCGCATGCTCGCTGGGCGGGGCGCAGGCCGCCTACGACAAGGCGGTGAGTTACCTGGCCTCCCGGGAGGCCTTCGGCTCTGCTCTCATCGACGAGCCGACCATTCGGTTCACCCTGGCCGACCTGGCGACCGCATTGGAAACATCGCGAAACATGTTGTGGCGGGCGGCAACTGCGCTCGACACCGGCCACCCGCGCAAGGTGGAGCTCTGCGCCATGGCCAAGCTGCACGTCACCGAGGCCTGCTTCACGGTGGCCGACCAGGCGTTGCAGCTGCACGGCGGGTACGGCTATCTGCGCGAGTACGGCTTGGAGAAGATCGTCCGCGATCTCCGGGTGCACCGCATCCTGGAGGGGACGAACGAGATCATGCGTGTGGTCATCGGGCGGGCCGCATCGAGCGCCGCCCGCAACTGAGCGATTTGTGCACGTTTCGTCTCGTTCAGCGTTGACGAACGTGCACAAATCACCTGAGAGGAAGGGCCATCCAATGGCGACGATTGCATTCCTGGGCCTGGGCCACATGGGCGGCCCGATGGCGGCCAACCTGATCGGCGCCGGGCACACCGTGCACGGCTTCGACCCGGTCGAGGCCGCGGCACAGGCGGCGCGGGACCACGGCGCGGTGACTTTCGCCAGTGGCCCCGAGGCGGTGGCCGGCGCCGACGTCGTCATCACCATGCTGCCCAACGGCGAACTGGTGCGGCGCTGCTACATCGAGGTGCTGCCGGCCGCCAAGCCCGGCGCACTGTTCATCGACTCGTCCACCATCTCGGTCGACGACGCCCGCGAAGTGCACAAGCTGGCGGGCGAGCACGGCTTCGCACAACTGGATGCCCCGGTGTCCGGCGGGGTCAAGGGGGCGACGGCCGGAACGCTGGAGTTCATGGTCGGCGGTGAGCCCGAGGCCGTCGAACGTGGGCGCGCAGTGCTCGAGCCGATGGCCGGCAAGATCATTCACTGCGGCGACTCCGGCGCCGGTCAGGCCGCCAAGGTCTGCAACAACATGGTGCTGGCGGTGCAGCAGATCGCCATCGGCGAGGCCTTCGTGCTGGCCGAGAATCTCGGCCTGGACAAACAGTCCCTGTTCGACGTCATCACCGGCGCCACCGGCAACTGCTGGGCAGTGCAGGTGAATTGCCCGGTGCCGGGGCCGGTTCCGACGTCTCCGGCCAACAATGATTTCCAGCCGGGCTTCGCCACGGCCCTGATGAACAAGGACCTGGGGCTGGCGATGGCTGCGGTTCACTCGACCGGGTCGTCAGCCCCCTTGGGCAGCCACGCCGCGGACATCTACGCGAAGTTTGCCGCCGAGCACGCCGATAAAGACTTCAGCGCGGTTATCAATCTGCTGCGCGGCTGACGTCGCCCCAGTGTTCCCGCACGTCACAGTGGTAATCCTTATCTAACTGTGACATCGCACGCAGTAGGGCATAGGATGCTTTCTGACGCTCAGGGAGGATTCGCGCCGCATGACTTTCAAACTTCTCGCACGGGGGGCCACTGCCTCCGCCACTGCGATTGCTGTGTCGCTGCTCGGCGCCGGCGTCGCCTTCGCCTCGCCCGACACCGTCAGCCCCGACAACTCTTCGCAGAACCAACAGGCCAGCAAGAACAACCAGGCGGCCACCACCAACCCGGGTGACCTCGGCACGGTCAACAGCAAGACCGTCTCGAGCACGAGTTCAAGCTCAAGCAGCACCGGTAAGAACACCGCGCGCAACAACGACAACAACCTGGACTGGGGCGACGACTGGAGCCTCGGCGGCTTCCCGCCGATCAACCTGTCCAGCATGCCGGCGCCGGAAGCGGACGTCTCGGTGCCGCTGTCGCTCGGCCTGCCCGGCCTGGGCCTGCCCAGCCTGGTGATCGCGCCGGACTTCGGTAGCCTGGCCAGCGGCATCATCGGTGGTCTCGGCGGCCTCTTCGGTGCCGGTGCAGTCGCCGCGGCCGCCGTGCCTGCCACCGCGACCCTCAACACCGCTAGTGGCACCGTGGCTGCCGTGCCCGCTGCGGCCGCCGCCACCGGTGGCGCACTGTCCGCTGTCAGCGACATCGCCAAGGTGTCCTCCGTCGCGGCCGCCGCACCTGCCATCGCCGCCCCGAGCATCGGCTCGCTGCCTGCAGTTGCAGCTCCGGCCATTGCGGCTCCGGCGCTGGCCGCTCCGGCCATCGCCGCGCCCAGCCTCGGCACGCTGGGCGCCCTGTCGGCGCCGGCCCTGCCCAGCATCGGTATGCCTCAGCTGCCGCCGGGTGTCGGCTTGCCGCAGTTCCCGGGCATCGGAGCCCCGCAGATGCCGGACTTCACCAAGCTGCCCGCGCCGCAGCTGCCGGACTTCACCAAGTTGCCGTCGCCGCAGATGCCGGACCTGACCAAGCTGCCGTCGCCGCAGATCGGTATGCCGCAGCTGCCGCCGCCCCCGCCGATCGGGCTGCCGTCGATTGGGCTGCCGTCGATCGGCCTGCCCAGCATCGGGCTGCCCAGCATCGGCCTGCACTTCTGAGGCTGCGCCCAGGCAGCAGTCGAAAACTGAAGAAAACGAACAGGAACTGGTGGTCAGCCTCGGGCTGACCACCAGTTTTTGTGTAGCCGCTCGCAACCGACGGCCAGCAGCCCGTCGTACTCGGCACGCACGTCGACGGCGCCGGTGAAGTCATGGCCGGCCGAATAGCCGGTGGTGACCGCAAGGGTGGCCAGCTTGGCCGCCCGCGCCGCGAGGAAGCCGCGGCCACAACCGGCCACCGCCAACGCGCTCTCCGGGCCCAGGCCCAGCTCCCACAGCGCATGCCCGTGCAGATCCGGTTCCCGGCTGGGACTCGGCAGATCGTCGGGCGTCACGATGGTCTCGGCGATACCGTCGCCCAGCAGCTGGCGGACCAGCGGTTCCACCCACGAGCGACTGCCGGTACTGACCACGGCCACCGACACCCCGGCGCCGAACAGGCCGGCGGCCAGGTCGGCCAGGCCGTCGCGTGGGCTGACGTCGCCGTCGAGCACCGACGTCTCGAACCGGTCGGTCTTGGTGCGGTACACGTGCGCCGCGATCTCGGTGCTGACCCGCCCAAAGCCGCGCCGCCGCAGCGCCGAGGCGACGCGACGTCGTTCGTCGGCGATGCGGACCAGCCGGCCGTACTCCTCGACGGACCACACGATGTCGAGCCCGTGTTCGGCGAACGCGGCGTTGAACGCCACGCGGTGGCCGTCTCGCTCGACATCTGCCAGCGC
>JARLGS010000179.1 GCA_031292695.1 Mycobacterium sp.
CCGCTGGCACGGATCAGTTGGGGGATGATCACCAGCTTGTGCCCGGAGAACAGCTGCGAGATGCCCTTGATCGACATGTCGAAGAAGAAACCGGCGTTCAGGGCCACGGTGGCGGGCGTCGGGCAGTGCCGGTGGGTGGTGCGGGTCAGCACGTTCCAGAAGTTGAACACCGAACGGTGTTCGACCATCACGCCCTTGGACTGGCCGGTGGAGCCGGAGGTGTAGATGACGTAGGCGAGGTTTTCCGGCGTCAGGCCCGGAACCGTCGGGTTGTCATCGAAGGCTTCATCGTCGGCGGCACGCAGGGATTCGGCGGTATCGAGCAGCAACAGCGGCGTATCACCAGACGGCAGGGTGAGTGCGGTCTGAGTCAACAAGGCTCGTGGTTGGCTGTCCTGCAGCATGAAGGCCATGCGCTCGGCCGGGTGAGCCGGGTCGATCGGCACATAAGCGGCACCGGCCTTGAGCACACCAAGCAACCCGACAATCATGTCCAGGCTGCGTTCGGCGCAGATGGCCACGCGTTCGTCTGGTTGCACGCCGAGGGCCAGCAGTTGCCGGGCCAGATGGTTGGCGCGACGGTTGAGCTGGCGATAGCTCAGTTGGCGGTCTTCGCAAACCAGGGCGATGGCCTCGGGGTTGGCGCGGACCCGGGTTTCGAACAGGGCATGGATCGGCTCTGCCGGGGCAAACCCGGTGGCGCTGTTATTGAAGCTGTTGAGCAGCAATTGCCGCTCGGCTTCGGGCAGCACTTGCAGGCTGCTGGCCAGACGCGCCGGGTCTTGCTCAAGCGCCTCGACCAACTCGGCAACGGCCTGGCCCAGGTAGGCGGCGATACGCTGCGGATCGATACCGCTGATGGACTGCGCGGTCAGCGAGAAACCGCCGGCCACGTTGGCCACGGCAATCTCGATCGGGTAGTTGGTGCGGGTTTCCGAGGCGATGAAGTGGATACCTTCATGCTCGCCCATGTCCTCGACGTTCTCCCCGGAGGCATTCACCAGGTCGCCGTGACGGCAGTTGAGGATCACCGTGAACAGCGGCAACGACG
>JARLGS010000180.1 GCA_031292695.1 Mycobacterium sp.
AGGTAGTAGCCGTCGCCGTCGAACTTGAACCGCGTCGGATCGGACAGCGTCTTGCCGGTCTGAATACACAGCAGCGCCTCATGGTTGTGCGAGGCCTCGCGGGTGACGTAGTGGCAGTCGTTGGTGGCCAGCGGCCGGATGCCCAGCTTCTTGCCGACATCCAGCAGACCCTCGCGGACCCGGCGCTCGATCTCGATGCCGTGGTCCATCAGCTCCAGGAAGAAGTTCTCCTTGCCGAAGATGTCCTGCCACTTGGCGGCGGCCTCCAGCGCTTCGGCCTCATGGCCGAGCCGCAGCCGGGTCTGTACCTCGCCGGAAGGGCAACCGGTGGTGGCGATGATGCCCGCGGCGTGTTCGGCGATGATCTCGGCGTCCATGCGGGACCACTTGCCGAGCTGGCCCTCGAAGGAGGCCAGCGAGGACAGCTTGAACAGGTTGCGCAGGCCGGTCGCGTTCTCGGCGACCATCGTCATGTGCGTGTATGAGCCGCTACCGGAGACGTCGTCGCTCTTCTGGCTGGGGTCACCCCAGGTGACGCGCTTGGTGTTGAACCGGGACGCGGGTGCGATGTACGCCTCGATACCGATGATCGGCTTGATCCCCGCGCTGGTGGCGACGTTGTAGAACTCGCTGGCGCCGAACATGTTTCCGTGGTCGGTCATGCCGATGGCCGGCATACCGAGCCGCTGCGCCTCCGCGATCATCGGCTTGACCTTCGCGGCACCGTCCAGCATCGAGTACTCGGTGTGATTGTGGAGGTGCACGAACTGGCTCATAGGGCTGCCAGTCTAAGACGGGCCACCGACACGCTTCGGCGTGTCGGGTGCTGTGTCGTCAGGCCGACTTCGGTGCGCCGGAGACGCACTCGGCGACGTTCGCCGCCACGGTGGCGCCCGCTACCTCACCCGGACCCGCCAGCAACCCTTGACCCAGTACAGATTGAAGTTGCTTAGTTACTGCATTGACGCGATCGTCGTTGGCCATCATCCCGGAGTAGAAGCCGAGCCCCCACACCATGGTGTACAGCAGATCGGTAATCGGGGCCACGGCTGCGTCTGCGGCCAGCTCGCCGCGCCCGATCGCGTCCTGCACACCTTGTTCCAAGAATTTGCGGACGGCGGCCTTCGCGTCGCGCCGGGGGGCCGGCAGCCGGTCGGCCTCGATGTGCGAACTGACCAGCAGTGCGACACTCTGCGGATCGTGGATACCGGAACTGCGAAATTCCGCGAGCAGAGCCGACACCTGGGCCGGAAGTGTTGATTCAGCGCCCGCGCGGGCAATACAGAGGTCGATCGTGGTGGCGATCTCATTCAGCAGACAGTGATAGATGTCCTCGCGGGTCTGAAAGTGGTAATGCAACGTCGGCCGGCTCAGTTCGGCGGTTGCTGCGATCGCCTGGATGGTGGTGGCGTGGTAGCCACGGATCGAGATGACCGCCCGCGCCGCGTCCAGGATGCGGGCCCGCGTCTGAGCCGAGTCGGTGCCCGCGGGGCGTCCCCGCCGCCTCGTCGCCTTAGCTGGCAGAACATCGAGTTGCACCATGCCAAGTCCTCGCACAGGGAAGGGATAGAACGTAACCAGCAAACCCTAGGACATTGCTGAGACACGGTCAACCGCAACTGTCGCACACGCACGGTTGCGGGATGACCTGCCGACGGTGGGGTCAGCTGGTGCGCATTGCGCCGATGCCGCGCAGTTGCCGCCGTAGGTATTCCGCGACTCCGGCATCGGGCGTCAACTCGATGGCCCGCCGGTATGCCGCCGCTGCCCGCCCAAGCTTGCCCATGGTTGCCAACAGATGTGCGCGGAGAGCCCATGCGGGCTGGAAACTGCCGATTTCCGCGGTGCCGATCCGATCCAGTGCGCGCAACCCGGCCTCGGGGCCATCGATATCGGCATCCAGCCCGGCCAGTGCCACCTGGGCGCCGAGTGAGGGGGCAACGCGGATCAGTGCCCGGTACAACGTGCGTACGGTAGCCGGATCCGCGCCGGCGCCGGACAGCCGGCTGCAGTGCGCGGACTGGATCGCCGCCTCGTACTGGAACCGTCCCGGCTTCCGGTACCCGTGGGCGCGGCCCAGCAGCCGCTCGCCCTGGTCGATCAGCCCGGTGTCCCAGCGCGCGGCGTCCTGTTCCGGGAGGGGGATGAAACAGCCGTCGGCGGCGCGGCGGGCCGACCGTCGAGACTCCGACAGGCTCACCAGCGCAGCCAATCCCAGCACCTCGGGTTCGTCAGGAAGCAGCTCCGAGAGCAGCAGGGCCAGGTGCAACGCCTCGGCGGACAACGATTCGATTGATCGGCCCTCCGGTTCAAGCTGCCAATCGATGGCGTAAGCGCCGTAGACCGCCTCGAGCACCGCCGGCAGGCGTTCGGTCAACTGCGCACGCTCGGGCATCACGAACGGAATCCGGGCAGTCTTGATCCGCCGTTTCGCCCGCACCAGCCGCTGGGCCATGGCCGCGGGCTGAACCGCGAACGCTCCCGCGATCGCGGCGGCGTCCACTCCCAATACCGCCTGCAACATCAGCGGTGTTCGCGCCGCGGGTGCGATCGCCGGATGCGCACACACCAACAGCAGCTCGAGACGGCGATCCGGAATCTGATCGGGCTCCGGAAGATCGACGAGTTCTGTTGCCACAGTGACGATTTCAGCGCCGAGTGGCACGTTTCGGCGGTGCGCTGCGGACCGGAGCACATCGCGCAGCCGATTCCGGGCCACGGTGAGCACCCAGGCCGGCGGGTTCTCGGGAACCCCGGTCGACGGCCACCGCAGCAGCGCAGTCTCCAGCGCATCGGCCAATGCATCCTCGGCGGCCGCGAGATCACCGCCGGCCGCCGCGAGCACCGAGAGCAGCCGCGCCCGGGCGTCGGTTGCGACCCGTGCTACGGCTGCTCGGGCTGCTCGGGCACGTTCCTCGTTGTCCACCGGGTCAGGGCGTGTGCCAGCCACGGCCGGCCGTGTACGTCCTTGCCACCGGGCGGATTTCGACCGATCCCCACCCATTCGCCGGATTGCGGTGCGCCCACTCGAGGGCTTCATCGAGGTCGGCGACCTCGATGACGAAGATGCCGCCGAGCTTCTCCTTGACGTCGGCGAAGGGTCCGTCCTGGACCTCGGGCGCACCATTGCGGGCGGTGACCGTGGTGCTGGCGGTGACCGTGTCCAGCACCTCGGTGGTGATCAGCACCCCGGCGGCCGACAGATCGTCGGCGTAGGCGTTGAACGCGGCCATCGCCGGGGCCATGTCCTCCTCGGTCAGCCCGAGCGCGGAACCCTCCTGGTAGTGCATGAGTAGGCAGTAACGCATGATGTCGTCCTCGTGTCGTGGTCCGCTCGGCGTAGTGCCGAGCCTGTCACGGTATTGACGATCGAGCGACGTCCGGATCGACATCATTGTCGAGATCACCGGACCGATTTCTGGCGGATTTCCTGCCGATCGCGTCGCCCGTCAGCATCATCAGCGCCAGCCAGATCAGCCCGAAGCCGATCCAGCGGCCGGCCGGCATCGGCTCATGCCCCACGAACACGCCCCACGCCATCTGCAATGCGGGCGTCAGGTACTGCAGCAGCCCCATGGTGACCAGCGGCAACCGGTGCGCGGCGCCGGCGAACATCAGCAGCGGCAGCGCGGTGACCGGCCCGCACAGCATCATCAATGCGGTGTGGCCCGCCCCCAGCGCCGGAACTGTGGCGTGCCCCGCGGCTGTGAGGACCACCAGATACCCGATGGCGAACGGGGCGGCCAGGCCGGCCTCGACACCGACGCTGACCCGCGGGTCGGCCCGCACCACCTTCTTGACCGCGCCGTACAGGCCGAACGATGCCGCCAGCCCGAGGCCGATCACCGGCACATCGCCGGCCTGCACCGCGAGTACTGCTACCGCGGCAGCGCCGGTACCGAGGGCAATCGACTGGGACCGATTTAGTCGCTCACCGAACAGTGCGACGCCCAGCGCCACGCTCACCAGCGGGTTGATGAAGTAGCCGAGGGCAGCGTCGACCACGTGGCCATTGTTGACCGCATAGATGTAGATGCCCCAGTTCAGGGCGATCAGGCCCGACGCGCAGACGAGCAGGCCCCACGTTTTCGCGGTGAGCCGGCGCAGATCCCCCAGCCGCCGGCCCACGGCCAGCACCACCACCATGAGCAACAGGGTCCACACGATGCGGTGCGCCAGCACTTCGAATGCGCCGGCCGGCTTGAGCAGCGGGAAGAACGCCGGGAACAGGCCCCACGACCCGAAGGCGCCCAGCCCGAGCAGCAGTCCCCGATTCTGCCCGCCTGATTTCGGTGTGGTCACTGACGATGCAACAAGTCCAGCGCGTGCTGTAGTTCCGCTGGGTATTCACTGGTGATCTCGATCCACCGGCCATCGGCCGGATGGGCGAACCCCAGTGAGCGGGCGTGCAGCCACTGACGCTGGAGCCCAAGCTTTTTCGCCAGGGTCGGATCGGCGCCATAGGTCAGGTCACCGCAGCACGGGTGGTGCAGTGCGGAGAAATGGACGCGGATCTGGTGCGTGCGGCCGGTCTCCAGGTGTACGTCCAGCAGGCTCGCCGCCACAAACGCCTCGATGGTGTCGTAGTGGGTGATGCTGTGCCGGCCACCTTCGGTGACGGCGAACTTCCAGTCGTTGCCGCGGTGCCGGCCGATCGGCGCATCGATGGTGCCGCTGGACGGATCCGGGTGGCCCTGGACCAGCGCGTGATAGCGCTTGTCCACCGTGCGGTGCTTGAACGCCCGCTTGAGCACGGTGTACGCGCGCTCGGACAGCTCCACCACCATGACACCCGAGGTGCCGGCATCGAGTCGGTGCACGATGCCCTGCCGCTCGTGGACACCCGATGTGCTGATCCGGAAGCCTGCGGCGGCCAGCCCGCCGAGGACGGTCGGGCCGGTCCAACCCACCGACGCATGGGCGGCCACCCCGGCCGGCTTGTCCACAGCCACGATGTCGGCGTCGGAATAGAGGATCGCCATGCCTTCGATCTCCTGGGGCGTGTTCTCCACCGGTGGGGGCGCCTCGGGCAGCCGGATCTCCATCCAGGAGCCGGCCACCAGCTTGTCGGACTTGCCGGCCGGCGCGCCGTCGATGTCCACCCCGCCGTCCTCGGCGATCGCGGCGACCGCGGACCGAGACAACCCCAGCAGGCGGGACAGGCCCGCGTCCACCCGCATCCCGGCCAGTCCCTCGGGGACCGGCATCGAACGACTACTCATCGGCCGGATTCGGCTTCGCCGGACGCCGTGGTGGCCGAATCAGGTTGGGCCCCAACCCTTTCCGTAGTATCAGTCGCGTTATCCGGCCGGTTCCTGCCGTCGGTATCGAAATCGAACCCGAACACGGACAGACCGACCAGCAGTGCCGCCCCGCACACCACTGCGGAGTCGGCGATGTTGAACACCGGCCACCAGCCGACCGACAGGAAATCCACCACGTGCCCGCGCAATGGGCCCGGCGACCGGAAGAATCGGTCCATCAGGTTGCCCAGCGCGCCGCCGAGGATCATGCCCAGACCGAGCGCCCACCAGGGGGAAACCAGGCGGCGGCCCATCCAGACGATGCCGAGCACCACGCCCGTCGCGATCAGGGTCAGCACCCACGTGTAGCTGGTGGCCATCGAGAACGCGGCGCCGGAGTTGCGAACCAGCGTCCACGTGACCGTGTCACCGATGATCTCGACCGGTTGGCCGGGCACCAGCAGGTTCACCGCAAGCACCTTGGTCACCACGTCCAGCCCCAGTACCACCGCGGCTACCACCAACAACAGCCGCAGCCGCCGATGCAGGGGTGCTGCGCTCTGGGCGAGCGCAGCTTCCGAACTGCCCGCGGTGTCGTCGGCTGCACGCTGTGCCGATTCGGGACTCGCGGTCGACTCCGGCTCCGTATTGGTAGTTGTCTCCGGCACGGTACTCGCGGTCGCCTGCGGCTCCGTGGATTCCTCGCTCACTCCCCCATCATTCCAGGGACACCGTGAGGAACAATTCCGACCATGAATCGAGTCGTCGTCATCGCCACCGGAGGCACGATCGCCACCAGTACCGACCGACGCGGCGTGGCCCGGCCGACGCGTAGTGCCACCGACTTGATCACCGGCTTGGACGGCCACATCGAAGTCGACACCGTGGACCTCATGTCAGTCGACAGCTCGGAACTGACGCCCGCCGACTGGGATCGGATCGGGGCGGCGGTGCAGGCGGCCGGCGATGCCGACGGAATCGTCATCACCCACGGCACAGACACCATGGAAGAAACCGCACTGTGGCTCGAACTCACCTATGCGGGCACCGCTCCAGTGGTGCTGACCGGCGCAATGCGCAGCAGTGATGCTCCGGACGCCGACGGCCCGGCAAATCTGCGGGACGCGATCGCGCTGGCCGCCAGCTCATCAGCCCGCGGCCTCGGCGTGCTGGTGACCATGGCCGGGCGAGTCTGGCAGCCGCTGGGGATGACAAAGGCCGGGCCGGGCCTGGTCGGTACCGCCATCGGATCGATCCGCGACGGCTCGATCGTCCTGGACGCGGCCAAGCGGCGGCCGGTGCTGGGTGCGCTGTCGGCGGCAGCCACCGTCCGGGTGGACATCGTGGCCGCCTATGCCGGTAGCGACGCGCTGGCCATGGACGCCTTCGCCGAGGCTGGGGCCGGTGGGATCGTCCTGGAGGCGCTCGGCTCGGGCAACGCGAGCTCGAAGATGCTCGCCGGCGTACAGCGGCTGTGCGACGCGGGTGTCTCGGTGGTCATCGCCACCCGGGTTCCCGATGCGCGGGTGACGGCGGGCTACGGCCCGGGCCGGGCGCTGCTGGATGCGGGTGCCGTTTCAGCGGGTGCGCTGCGTGCGACGCAGGCGCGGGTACTGCTGATGGCCGCCCTGGCGGCGGGTATTCCGGCCGCCCAGCTGTTCGCCGATTGGGTCTGACTCAGGCTGGACCGTCCACGACGGCATCGTCGTCGGTGTCGCTGGGCAGCCCGGCCAGGTAGTCCTGCCAGTCGAGGCTATCGACGGGATCGGCCCGGGTCACCTGCGGATCGTCGGCCGCGACCGTGCGGGCCACTCCGGGACCGCTGGCCCGCGTTTCGAATCGGACCGTCATGACACCGTGTCCGGCACCCTGTACCCAGCCATGACCGTGCCCGGGGTGCCAGACGTCGTCACCGATCCGCCACATCGAGTCGGTCGATTCGGTCGCCGGCGCGGCCGGCACCGCGACCTCGGAGCCTTCCATCGTCTCCAGATCCGGGAACAGCGACTCCTGTCGGGACTCGGTCAGTCCCGAAAACCCCACGCCCACAAGACGTATGGGGCCGATCTCGACGGGGTCGAGCAGTAGCCGGCGGGCCGTAGCCGCCAAGGTCGACGCGTCGGTGGTGGCGTACGGCAACGTGGCCGAACGGGTCAGCGTGCTCATGTCGGACTTCTTCATCTTGACCGTGACGGTGCGGGCGCCGCGACCGTCGCGCTGCAGCCGGCGGTGCGCATGTTCGGCGATCGGCCCGATGCTGTCCCGCAACTGGTCGAGCGTGGTCAGGTCGACCTGGAAGGTGGACTCGGCGCTGATCTGCTTGGCTTCGGCGCGTTCGGTCACCGGCCGGTCGTCGATGCCGCGCGCCAGCTTGTGCAGCGCCGGGCCGAGGGTGCCGCCCAGGATGTCCGCGGCCTCTGCACCGGTGAGCGCGGCCAGTGCGCCGATGGTTTCGATACCGATCCGGTGCAGCTTCTCCTCGGCGACCGGCCCAATCCCCCACAGCCGACGCACCGGCAGGGCCTGCAGCAGCGGCGCCTGCTCGGCGTGGCTGATGATCCGCACACCGTCGGGTTTGGCGAGCCCCGACGCGATCTTGGCGACCTGTTTTCCTGAACCGGCCCCGACGGAGGCCACCAGTCCGGTTTCAGCGCGCACCGCCGCGCGCAGGTCTTCGCAGAACTGCCGGACTGCGTCGGGGCCGGCACCGACCAGTTCGGCGGGTTCACCGAAGGCTTCGTCAAATGACAGCTGTTCCAACACCGGCACCACGGCCCGGACGGCGTCCAACGCTCGGCGGCTGGCCACCGAGTAGACCGCGCCCCGGGGTGGCAGCACGACGGCGGTAGCGCCGATCAGCCGTCGGGCCTGATGCATCGGCATCGCCGAGCGTGCGCCGAATCTGCGGGCTTGGTAACTGGCGCCGGCCACCACACCACGCCCGCCGAGTCCGCCGACCAGCACCGGGCGGTCCTGCAAGGTGGGTCGGGTCAGCTGCTCGACGGACGCGAAAAAGGCGTCCATGTCCAGATGCAGGACCCAGCGATCCACAGTGGCACATCGTAGAGTGTCGGCGGGTGACTACCCTTCTGAGCATGAACGACGTGCCGATCCGCGACGAGACGATCCGGCTCGGTCAGTTTTTGAAGCTGGCGTCGCTGATTGACAGCGGCGCGGATGCCAAAGCGGTGATCGGCGATGGACTGGTCAGCGTCAACGGCGAGGTCGAGACCCGGCGCGGTCGTCAGCTGCGCGCCGGGGATGTGGTCTCGTTCGGTGGGCGCGAGGCGCGGATCAGCAACTGACTCGCCCCTGGACGGCTCAGGTCCTGGTGATAGCCGCGCGGGCTCCGTCGCCGATGTCGGCGCCGTCGGGCAAGGCATCGGCTTCGAGGATGTCGAAGCTGGTCGCCAGGATTTCCCCGGCGATGAGCCCGGCATGGGTCCGGGCCCAATCCTGCTTGTCGGCGGGCACGGCCAAGGTGACGCTGATCCGGTCGGATACGTCCAGACCACTGGACTTACGCAGGTCCTGCAGTTCGCGGATGCGGTCCTTGGCCCAGCCCTCGGCCTCCAATTCGGGCGTGACTGCGGCGTCGAGCACCACC
>JARLGS010000181.1 GCA_031292695.1 Mycobacterium sp.
GCCAAGCAGCAGCCCCAGCGCCGCGAAAACCGCCGTCCCCAGCGCGATGACCACGGCACCCAACGCCAGACCCGCCGGAGGCGGCCGCCACCCGAGCGCAAAACCGATGGCGCCCAATATGATTGCCTGCAGGAACACCACGGTGACCACCGCCATCGACTTACCGGCGATGATTCCCCACACCGGCAGCGGGGTGGCCCCGAGCCGCTTGAGCGCGCCGTAGCGGCGATCGAACGCGACCGCGATCGCCTGCCCGGTGAAGGCGGTGGAGATCACCGCCAACGCCATGATCGCGGGCACGAACGTCGCGGCGCGGTTGCCGCCGAACGAGCCGAGCGGCAGCAGCGTGAGCCCGACGAGCAGCGTGATCGGGATGAACATGGTGAGCAGCAGTTGTTCGCCGTTGCGCAGCAACAGCTTCAGCTCCAGGCCGAACTGGGCGGCAAGCATCCGGCGGACGGCATTCGGGCGCGGGTCCGGGTTGAAGGTGCCCGCCGGGAAGACCTTCGTTTCTGTCACTGCCTCAACCTCCTGCCGGTCAAGTCCAAGAACACGTCCTCGAGGCTGCGCTGCTCGACGCGCAGGTCAGTGGCCAGTACGTCGATCTGCGCGCACCACGCCGTGACGGTGGCCAGCACCTGGGGGTCGACGGGGCCCTCGACCAGGTACTCGCCCGGCGTCACCTCGGTGGCCTTGTAGTCCTCCGGCAGGGCGGCCGCCAGCAGCGACAGGTCGAGCCGCGGCGGCGCGCTGAACCGCAGTTGGTCCTCGGCGCCGGTACGCATCAACTCCGCCGGTGTGCCGGCGGCCACCGTCTCCCCGTGGTCGATGATGACAATCCGATCGGCGAGTTCCTCGGCCTCCTTGAGCTGATGGGTGGTCAGTACCACCGTCACGCCGTCGCGGCGCAGCGCGTTGATGAGCTCCCACACCAGCAGCCGCGCGTGCGCGTCCAGGCCTGCGGTGGGCTCGTCGAGGAACACCAGTTCCGGACGGCCCACCAGCGCGCACGCCAGCGCGAGCCGCTGCTGCTGACCGCCGGATAGCCGCCGGTACGTGGTGCGGGCGGCCTCGGTGAGGCCCAGGGTCTCCAACAGCCATGCCGGGTCCAGCGGGTCGGCGGCGTAGGAGGCGACCAGGGTGAGCATTTCCCCGGCGCGCGCCGCGGGGTAGCCGCCGCCGCCCTGCAACATCACGCCGATGCGAGCGCGCAGGCGGGCGTTGTCGCTGATCGGATCGAGCCCGAGCACCTCGATGGTGCCGGCGTCCGGGCGTACGAAGCCCTCGCACATCTCGACCGTCGTGGTCTTGCCGGCGCCGTTGGGACCCAGCAGGGCCAGCACCTGGGCGGCATGCACCTCCAGGTCGAGCCCGCGGACGGCCGTGATGGGCCCGTATTGCTTGCTGACCCCGCGCAGCCTGACGACCGTGTCGGGGGTGTCCGGGGCCGAGCTCACGTGGAATCAGCGTAGGCGTCAGGTGCCGCGGCCGGTCGCGGGGTCTCGGGAGTCTCAGGAGCCGCGTCCAGGACGGCCTGGCCATTCGGCGCCCGGATGTCGGCGGTGAGGCGCCGCCACGGCAACCGGGTGTAGGTCAGCGCGATGAGCACTGCGACGATGGCGGCGCTGGCCAGCGTGGCGTCGACGATCTGGAACAGCGCGAAGCGGTCCCCGTTGGCCGTCGGGCCGAAGATGCCGACGATCAGGGTGACGACGATCGCCGCTACCCGGAAGCCTGGGCGGGTCGCCCAGGCGGCCAGCGGGATGATGGCCCACAGCAGGTACCAGGGCTGGACGACGGGAAACAGCAGCACGGTGACGCCCAGCGCGACGCCCAGGCCGCCGATCGGGTGCAGCCGGCCGCGGAATACGGCCACCAGCAGCCAGGCCACCACCACGGTGATGATCAGCACACCGATGCCACGGGCCAGGCCCAGCACCGCGGTGGTGTGATCGCCCAGGCCCAGCATGATGCCCACTTGTCCGGTGCCCAGAGCCAGCAGCGTCGGAGGTGACATCCAGCTGCGCACCACGTTGGCGGTGCCGAGCGTGTAAATCCAGCCGAAGCCGAGCCGGCTGGCCCAGCCGACGAGCGCCATCACACTGAGCGCCAGCACCGCCATGGCGCCGCCGGACAGCAGCAGGACTTTCAGGGTGCCCCCGCAGCGGTAGGCCAGCGCCATGGTGACGAAGCCCAAGGCCAGCAGCGACGGCAGCTTCACCTGCGACGACAGCGTGATCAAGATCGCGCCCCCGAGCAGCATGAGCAACGGCTCCCAGTCGGGGCCCGGTTTCCACGCGGTCGGCAAAAAGCGCGGCGAGCGCGATGAGTCGAGGCCGCGCAGCGCGTACTCCACCCCGGCCAGCATGAGCCCGAGCATCAGCGCCTCGTTGTGGATGCCGGCGACCAGATGCATGATCAACAGCGGATTGGCCGCGCCCAGCCACAGCGCGCTGACCTCGGCGACGCCGCAGCGCCGCGCCAGCCGTGGGGTGGCCCACACGATCAACGCCACGCCGATCAGCGCCACGAGGCGATGGCAGAGCACCGCGGCGACGATGTTCTCCCCGGTCAGGGCCGAGATTCCGCGCCCGATCCACAAAAACAGTGGGCCATACGGCGCCGGCGTGTCTCGCCACAGGCTGGGGACCGACAGGGTGAACACGTGGGACAGGCCGAGCCCGGACGCGGGACCCACCCGGTAGGGGTCGAGTCCCTCCAGGGAGATCTGGCTCTGCGCCAGGTAGGAGTAGACGTCCTTGCTATACATGGGCGGCGCGGGCAGGAGCGGCAGGATCCAGAGCCACAGGGTGCGGTCCAGGTCGCCGCGCGACATCCTCCTGCTGCCCAACGCGAACCGGCCGAGCATCAGCCAGGCCAGCGCCATCATGACCGCCCCAGTCGTCGTCATCGTCAGCGATACGGTCTGGATCCGGGACGGCAGGTTCAGCAACCGCACCCCGAACGTGGGGTCCTGGACCACCGGCCGAGCCCCGGCCCCCAGCGCGCCGATCGCCATCAGCACGGTGCCGGTGGCGCCGAACAGGCGGGTGCGCCGAACTGCGGTTAGCTCGGTAGCGTTCAGCGGCGAGCCCACTGCTTGCTCATCGCCATGCAAGCTGGCGATCGACGAGCTCAGCGTGTGGTGGCGGGCTGCCATCAGAGCAGCGTAGCCGCATGTCAGAAACCGCCGGGGTGGTGTTCGCGGTGTGATCAGTGCAACGTCTATGGAGGGCACCCTTGCTAGACCGATCCCTGGAATTGCGTCATACTGGTGTTGTGAAAATCCAAACGAGCCACCAGGCTGCCGCTGCTGGCGCAGTCGGCGCAGCGGTGTCGGATGGTCACACCCGCCGCGCCATCGTGCGGTTGCTGCTGGAATCCGGATCGATCACCGCCGGCGAGATCGGTGACCGGCTGGGCCTGGCCCCCGCCGGTGTGCGGCGTCATCTCGATGCGTTGATCGAGGCGGGCGACGCCGAGTTCACGGCTGCCGCGGCATGGCAGCAGGTGGGCCGCGGGCGCCCCGCGAAGCGCTTCCGGTTGACCGCGGCGGGCCGGGCCAAGCTCGACCACGCCTACGACGACCTGGCGTCGGCGGCCATGCGGCAACTGCGGGAAATCGGCGGTGAGAATGCCGTCCGGATGTTCGCCCGGCGGCGCATCGACACGATCTTGGCCGATGTTGCACCAGCCGACAGCGCCGAGGACGCCGATGTCGAGGCGGCCGCCGAGCGGGTCGCCGGTGCGCTGACCAAAGCTGGCTACGTCGCGACCACCACACGGGTGGGCGGACCGATCCACGGCGTGCAGATCTGCCAGCATCACTGCCCGGTGTCCCATGTCGCCGAGGAATTCCCGGAGTTGTGCGAAGCCGAGCAGCAGGCCATGGGCGAGGTACTCGGGACCCACGTGCAGCGGTTGGCGACCATCGTCAACGGAAATTACGCCTGTACTACCCACGTGCCGCTCACGCCGGCGCCCGGCCCGCGCCCACACACCACGAGCATCAAAGGAGCGTCCCGATGACACTCACGCAAGAAGCCACCAAGTCACCGGAGCCTGGGGTCGAGCCGTTGACTCAGCAGCAGGCGATCGACTCGCTGGGCAAGTACGGCTACGGCTGGGCGGACTCCGACGTCGCAGGCGCCAGTGCGCAGCGTGGGCTTTCCGAGGCGGTTGTCCGCGACATCTCCGCGAAGAAGAACGAGCCCGAGTGGATGCTGCAGAGCCGGCTGAAGGCACTGCGCATTTTCGACCGCAAGCCCATGCCGCGCTGGGGCGCCAGCCTCGAAGGTATCGACTTCGACAACATCAAGTATTTCGTGCGCTCCACCGAGAAGCAGGCCGCGAGCTGGGATGAGCTGCCGGAAGACATCCGCAACACCTATGATCGGCTGGGCATCCCGGAGGCCGAAAAGCAGCGGTTGGTTGCCGGTGTAGCTGCCCAGTATGAATGTCTGGCCGGTGAAACCTTGGTGTGGACCGCCAACCGCGGGCAGGTGCCGATCAAGGAGGTCGAGTTCGGCGATCGGGTGTTCGCGTATGACGAGGATGCCGAACGGTTCGTTGTGGCCTCCGTTAAGGCGTCTGCGCAGACCGATACCCGGTTGACCTACGCAGTAAAGACGACGCGGCGCAGCATCCGCGCGACCGACAACCACCCGATGCTGGTATTGCGTGACGAGCGCAAGGAGGGTCGTCAGCGCCGTCGGTACGCCCGGCGGTGGGTGACTGTCGGCGAGATCAAGCCGGGCGACTTCATCGCTGTGCCGCGGAGTATCCCCGATTTCGGTGTGGCGGCCCAACTTCCGAGCATTGCCGGGTTATCAGCTCCTGCGGCGAGTTCCGTCGACCTGATGTGGCTGCTGGGCCTTTACATCGGTGATGGCAACCTGCACCTCTCGACGAAGACCTACCGCGTCCAGTTCGCCATTCCTGCAACAGATGTCGAGTTGCGTGCTGAGTTGTCCGGGGTCATCGACGACCTGTTTGGACTGCGTTGCATCGAGGCCGACGAGTACCGCGTTGTCGTGAACTCCAAGGCACTGACCGAGTGGATCGTAGCGCTGGGCTTCGGCGGTCTCTCGCTGACCAAGCGCGTGCCGGACTGGGTTTACGGTTTGCCCCGCGATCAACGACTGGCCTTCCTCGGCGGCTGGGTCGACGCCGACGGATATGTGGGGCCGGCGAGCACCGGTTCGGTCTTGCTGACCTGCGCCAACGAAGCGTTGCTCGGTCAGGCCCGCGAACTGGCCGAACTGTCCGGTCTCCGCGCGGGTGGGCCGTGGTCGTTCACCCAGCCCTATCGGCACGCCCCAGGCCGCATCCAAATCGCATGGAGGCTAGGCATTTCCGGTGAATTCGAGCGGCTGGGGTGCCGCAACCCGAAGCGGACCGACCGCTTCGGCCGTCGCCGCTACATGCATTCGTCCAACAGCTCGCGCGGGACGACGATTCGGGCACACACCAACGAATGGCTCGGCTTTGAACGGGTGAAATCCATCGAACCGTACGCCGTCGAGCCGGTATACGACATCGAGGTCGACGGTCCGCACAACTTTGTGGCCGAAGGTCTGGTGGTGCACAACTCCGAAGTTGTCTACCACCAGATCAGGGAGGACCTAGAGGCCCAAGGCGTCATCTTCCTCGACACCGACACGGGTTTGCGGGAACACCCCGACGTCTTCAAGCAGTACTTTGGCACCGTGATCCCGGCCGGAGACAACAAGTTCTCCGCGCTGAACACCGCCGTCTGGAGTGGTGGGTCGTTCATTTACGTCCCGCCCGGCGTGCACATCGACATCCCGCTGCAGGCCTACTTCCGGATCAACACCGAGAACATGGGCCAATTCGAGCGGACGCTGATCATCGTCGATGAGAACGCTTACGTTCACTATATCGAGGGCTGCACTGCTCCCGTTTACAAGTCGGATTCGTTGCACTCTGCGGTGGTCGAGATCATCGTAAAGCCCAGTGGCCGTTGCCGTTACACCACCATCCAGAACTGGTCGAACAACGTCTACAACCTGGTCACCAAGCGGGCCCGCGCCGAAGCCGGCGCCACCATGGAGTGGGTCGACGGCAACATCGGGTCCAAGGTGACCATGAAGTACCCGGCGGTCTGGATGACCGGCGAGCACGCCAAAGGTGAGGTGCTGTCGGTGGCATTCGCCGGTGAGGGCCAGCACCAGGACACCGGCGCCAAGATGCTGCACCTGGCGCCCAACACGTCGAGCAACATCGTGTCCAAGTCGGTGGCCCGCGGCGGCGGCCGCACCTCCTACCGCGGCCTGGTGCAGGTGAACAAGGGCGCACACGGATCACGCTCCAGCGTGAAATGCGATGCGCTGCTGGTCGATACGATCAGCCGCAGCGACACCTACCCGTACGTCGACATCCGCGAGGACGACGTCACGATGGGCCATGAGGCCACCGTGTCGAAGGTCAGCGAGAACCAGCTGTTCTACCTGATGAGCCGTGGGCTGACCGAGGACGAGGCGATGGCGATGGTGGTGCGCGGCTTCGTCGAGCCGATCGCCAAGGAACTGCCCATGGAGTACGCCCTGGAGCTCAACCGGCTGATCGAGCTGCAGATGGAAGGCGCGGTCGGCTAGTGGTCAACGCCAACCTCACTGAAGCTGTCGAAGGGATCGCCGCCAACAAAGCCGAACAGTTCACGTCCTTCGACGTCGACGCCTTCGAGGTCCCCGGCGGACGCGACGAGATCTGGCGGTTCACCCCGCTGCGGCGGCTGCGCGGCCTGCACAACGGCTCCGCGGTGGCCACCGGCAGCGCCGCCATCACCGTCAGCGACCGGCCCGGGGTCCGGGTGGAAATCGTTCGGCGCGGCGACGAACGACTCGGTCAGGGCGGCGTGCCCGCCGACCGCGTTGCCGCCCAGGCCTTCTCGTCGTTCAATAAGGCGACACTGATCACGTTCGAGCGCGAGACGCAGACCGGCGACCCAGTCGAGATCGTCGTCACCGGCCCGGGTGAGGGTGCGGTGGCCTACGGGCACCTGCAGATCCGGGTGGAAGAGCTCGCCGAGGCGGTCGTGGTCATCGACCACCAGGGCAGCGGAACCTACGCCGACAACGTCGAATTCATCGTCGGCGACGCCGCGCGGCTGACCGTGGTGTGGATCGCCGACTGGGCCGACGACGCCGTCCACGTCAGCATGCATCATGCCGCGCTCGGCAAGGACGCGGTACTGCGGCATGCCGTAGTCACGTTGGGCGGCGAGGTGGTGCGGATGTCGGCCCATGTGCGGTTCGCCGCCCCGGGCGGGGACGCCGAGCTGCTCGGCCTGTACTTCGCCGACGACGGCCAGCACCTCGAGTCGCGGCTGCTGATCGACCACGCTCACCCCGACTGCAAGTCCAACGTGCTGTACAAGGGCGCGCTGCAAGGAGATCCGGAGTCGCGACGGCCCGACGCGCACACCGTCTGGGTGGGTGATGTGCTGATCCGAGCCCAAGCCACCGGCACCGACACCTTCGAGACCAACCGCAACCTGGTGCTCACCGACGGCGCGCGCGCCGACTCGATGCCCAACCTGGAGATCGAGACCGGGGAGATCGTCCGCGCCGGACATGCCAGTGCCACCGGACGTTTCGATGACGAGCAACTGTTCTACCTCCGCTCCCGCGGCATCCCCGAAGAGCAGGCCCGCCGGCTGGTGGTCCGCGGCTTCTTCGGCGGGATCATCTCCCAAATCGCGGTGCCCCATATCCGGGACCGCCTGACCGCAGCCATCGAACACGAACTGGAAATCACGGAATCGAGATCAACAGCCTCATGACGACTCTGGAAGTCAAAGACCTGCACGTCAGTGTTGAGAACCTCAACGCCGCCGACGGGGACCGCGAGATTCCCATCCTCAACGGCGTCGACCTGACCGTGAAATCCGGTGAAACACACGCGCTGATGGGTCGCAACGGCTCCGGCAAATCCACGCTGTCCTATGCCATCGCCGGTCACCCGAAGTACCGGGTCACCTCCGGATCCATCACGCTGGACGGTGCGGACGTGCTGGAGATGAGCATCGACGAGCGCGCGCGGGCCGGACTGTTTCTGGCCATGCAGTATCCCGTCGAGGTGCCCGGCGTCTCGGTGTCGAACTTTCTGCGTTCGGCGGCGACCGCGATCCGCGGCGAGGCGCCGAAGCTGCGGCACTGGGTGAAAGAGTTCAAGTCCGCCATGGACGCTCTCGACATCGACCCGGCCTTCGCCGAGCGCAGCGTCAACGAGGGCTTCTCCGGTGGCGAGAAGAAACGTCACGAGATCCTGCAGCTAACACTGTTGAAGCCCAAGATCGCCATCCTCGACGAGACCGACTCCGGTCTGGACGTCGACGCGCTGCGGGTGGTCAGCGACGGGGTGAACCGCTACGCCGAATCCGAACACGGCGGCATCCTGTTGATCACCCACTACACCCGCATCCTGCGGTACATCCATCCGCAGTTCGTGCATGTGTTGGTCAGTGGCCGGATCGTGGAATCCGGCGGGCCGGAGCTGGCCGACGAGCTCGACCAGAACGGTTACGTGCGCTTCACCCAAACGGCGGCCACGGGAGCCTGACCATGACGACGTCGGTGGCGCAGGTGGACCCCGCCGCGATCCGCGCCGATTTCCCAATCCTGAAGCGTGTGATGCGCGGCGGAAAGCAGTTGGCCTACCTGGATTCTGGTGCCACGTCGCAACGCCCGGTGCAGGTGCTCGATGCGGAGCGCGAGTTTCTCACCACGTCCAACGGCGCGGTGCACCGGGGCGCGCACCAGCTGATGGAGGAGTCCACCGACGCGTACGAGCAGGGTCGTGCCGATGTCGCGGCGTTCGTTGGAGCCGACGCCGACGAGTCGGTGTTCACCAAGAACGCCACCGAGTCGCTGAATCTGGTGTCGTATGTGCTCGGCGACAATCGGTTTGAGCACGCCGTCGGCCCCGGCGACGTCATCGTCACCACCGAGCTGGAGCACCACGCCAACCTGATCCCTTGGCAGGAGCTCGCGCGGCGCACGGGCGCGACCCTGCGCTGGTACGCCGTCACCGACGATGGCCGCATCGACCTGGACTCGCTGCAGCTCGATGAACGCGTCAAAGTCGTTGCGTTCACCCATCACTCGAATGTGACGGGCGCGCTGACCCCGGTTGACGAACTCGTCGCCCGCGCTAAAGCGGTAGGTGCGCTGACCGTGCTGGACGCCTGCCAGTCGGTGCCGCACCAGCCGGTCGACTTGCACGCGCTCGATGTCGACTTCGCGGTGTTCTCCGGGCATAAGATGTTGGGCCCCAACGGAATCGGTGTGCTCTACGGTCGCCGCGAACTGCTGTCGGCGATGCCGCCGTTCCTCACCGGCGGTTCGATGATCGAGACGGTGACCATGGAAGCCACCACGTACGCACCGGCGCCGCAGCGCTTCGAGGCCGGCACCCCGATGACCTCCCAGGCGGTCGGGTTGGCCGCGGCGGCACGCTATCTCGGCGCCATCGGCATGGACGCCGTGGAAGCCCACGAACGCGAGCTGGTTGCCGCGGCCCTTGAGGGCCTCTCCGGTATCGACGGAGTCCGCGTCATCGGACCGACATCCATGGAGGACCGTGGCTCGCCAGTGTCATTCGTCGTCGACGGCGTGCACGCGCACGACGTCGGTCAGGTGCTCGACAACGACGGCGTCGCCGTGCGGGTCGGGCACCACTGCGCGTTGCCGCTGCACCGCAGGTTCGGCCTGGCGGCCACCGCGCGGGCGTCGTTCGCCGTGTACAACACCGTCGACGAGGTCGACCGATTGGTGGCCGGCGTGCGACGGTCCCTGGACTTCTTCGGCAGAGCGTGAGCCCGCCATGCGCCTGGAGCAGATCTATCAGGACGTGATCCTCGATCACTACAAACACCCGCAGCACCGCGGGCTACGGGAGCCGTTCGGTGCGCAGGTGTACCACGTCAACCCGATCTGCGGTGACGAGGTCACCCTGCGGGTCGCGTTGTCCGACGACGGTGAAAGCGTCGCAGACGTTTCGTATGACGGGCAAGGCTGCTCGATCAGCCAGGCGTCGACCTCGGTGCTGACCGAGCAGGTGATCGGTCAGAGCGTGCCAGAAGCGCTGAAGACCATCACCGCGTTCACTGAAATGGTGTCCTCGCGCGGCACCGTCGAGGGTGACGAGGATGTCCTGGGCGACGGAGTCGCGTTCGCCGGAGTAGCCAAATACCCGGCGCGGGTGAAATGCGCGTTGCTCGGATGGATGGCGTTCAAAGACGCGCTGGTCCAGTCCAGCGCGGCAAAACACGCACTGGCTCAAGCCAGCGAAGCCTTCGAGGAGGTCAGGGATGAGCGAAACCACCACACCGGATGACGAGTTGCTCGCCGACGTCGAGGAGGCGATGCGCGACGTCGTCGACCCGGAACTGGGGATCAACGTCGTCGATCTGGGTCTGGTCTACGGCCTGGACCTGGAAGAGGGCGACGAGGGAACCGTCGCCCTGATCGACATGACGTTGACGTCGGCGGCCTGTCCGCTGACGGATGTCATCGAGGACCAGTCGCGCAGCGCACTCGTCGGCAGCGGTCTGGTCAGCGACCTGCGGATCAACTGGGTCTGGAACCCGCCGTGGGGCCCGGACAAGATCACCGACGACGGTCGCGAGCAACTGCGCGCGCTCGGCTTCACCGTCTAACCGGCCACGCCTTTAGAGTCCTCTAGAGGTGGAAGGGGAGGTGGGGGAGGTGAAGATGGTGGTGCGGGCGGCCCATTGATGGGCACGCTTCGAGACTGATGATCGTCGCTTGCAGTACGCCGTTGCTGTTTGTTCCCTGAGCCCCATGCACTTACCGTGCGCGATCGCTTGAGCGTTGGTAGCTGTCTGTTTGCTGTAGGAGGTCGTGTTGGTGACGGTCACATTGGTCGGCGTAGTTTGACCGCCGACAGCGGTGTTGTTGACGGCGATGGTGTTACCTGAGACCGAGGCAACTGTGCCGTAAAAGCCAAGGGACGGCGGGCACTTGCCGTCAATGGCCGGCGTAATCGTCACGGATTGCGCAGCGATCGCAGCACCGGTAGGAGCGCTCTGCGGGGTAGCACGTACGTTGACGCAACTGCCGGGGGTGACGTCGGTGAGCTGAGCCGGGGTGACGTCGGCGATCCTTGTCGACGGGGTGAAGTCCACCGTCGCGGCCCCGGTCCGTGTCCTGAGCTGGATCGCGTTGCCCGATACCGACTCGACCAGACCCTCAACGTAGTCTTTGCCCACCGCGGGTGGTTGAGGTGCCGGTGGGGGTGCTGCGCTGGGTGCTGAGCTCGGCGGGATCGCAGATACGGTGGGCTTTCCGGTGTTGCCGGTATTCGACGTTCCGCACTCGGCGATGAACAATGCGATGGCTGCGATGACCGCGAGGATCGCGAATCCAGTCAGTCGAGGTGAGACCGGGGTGGCAGGCATCGACCTTTCTCCGATCGTGCGTTCGGCTTATATACAAGCGGGTACCCGCCGGAGCCGCGGATGTATCGTCTGACTGCTCTTTGTGAGGATGCCCTCACCCTGATCGTGCGGTTATCCGCCGTGGCCGGGGTCGGTGGTGTTGACCCGTGATGGTATTACCCGCGACGGAGGCCACCGTGCCGTGGATGCCCGGATTCTTAGGCGGCGGCGCGGTCGAGCCGGGGTGGTCGAACCTGCCGGGGGTTCCTTTGGGTGCGGGCACTTGCCGTCGACGGCTGGGCTGACGCGCACCGATTGTGCGGTAATCGCGCCGCCGCTCTGGCGATTTTCTTTGGTGGGCCGAACGGTGACGCAACTGCCAGCCGTGACGTCCGGAAGACCGACCCCGCTTGCATCGGGCATATCTGCTCAAAGAGGTTCTGCGCCATGTGTTTTCGGTCAGAGGCGGGGAAGGCAAGCAGGCCCTGGACCGGTGGATCTCCTGGGCGCCGCGCTGCAGTATCCCGGTGTTCGTGGAGCTGGCAGGCCGCATCGTGCGACGCCGCCCTGGACCGCGGCCTCTGCCAGGGATCGACCGATTCCACCAACAGCAAGATCCGACTCCTGACCCGAATTGCGTTTGGATTCCCCGCCCCTGAAGCACTCATTACCCTCGCCATGCTCGCCTTGGGGGCCACCGCCCCAGCCTGCCGGGCCGAACCAGACACCCACGGATCAGTCAGTAGAGCCGAAGTGCTCTGTCTGGAGACATCCTTCGCCTCTTCTGCTGGCTCTCCCGGCGAGTCCAGAGTTGAGACCAGCGTCGAATTAGTCGAGGCAGTGTTCGGACGAGGAGGCTGCGATGTCAGTCCTGTCGGCAGCTGGTTCAGTAGGCACCGGAGGGGGTTCATTGCCCGGCTCCGGCGAAGACGGCTTTTTCGGGATCCGGTTCGAGTCGATCGGAGGGCTGGGCGCGCATCTGGCCGGGAAGATGCTGGCCGAGGCTTGCGTCTTACGGCA
>JARLGS010000182.1 GCA_031292695.1 Mycobacterium sp.
CGATCCAGTCGGCCAACTCGGCCGCGGTGGCCTTCTTACGGGAGGTCAAGAATCCCGAAACCGCAAGTGGGATAATGCGTTTGACCGGCTCTGCAGACTCAAGCTCCGCGCGGGCCGCCTCGATCAGCTGCAGTGCCTCGTCGGTCAGGCCGGGCAGCTCGGTCTCGGCGTTCTCATGGGAGTTGCCATAGAAGTCGTCATCCCCAGCGTGACGGTCGCGCTCATCCTCATGAATGAACTCGCCGTACTCGTCCATCCGCACGCCGCCGACGTACACCGCGTTGGCGTCGTCGGACGACTTCTCCTCGACAACTTCAGCTTTCGGCTCGGGCTCGACCAGGTCGCTGGGCAGCACCTGGCGCATGACCAGGTGCGCATTGGCGCCACCGAAACCGAAACCGGACACACCGGCGATCGCGTGACCGCTGTACCGCGGCCAATCCGACAGGGTGTCGTTGACCTTGAGGTGCTCCTTGTCGAAGTCGATGTACGGGTTTGGGCCCGAGTAGTTGATCGACGCCGGCAGCTTGTCGTGGTAGAGCGCCAGCGTAATCTTGGCCACGCTGGCGGCACCGGCGGCCGATTCCAGGTGTCCCACATTGGATTTCACCGCACCCAGGAGGGCAGGCTGGTCGGCGGCGCGGCCACGACCGATCACCCGGCCCAGCGCGTCGGCCTCGATCGGGTCACCCAGGATGGTGCCCGTGCCGTGCGCCTCGACGTAGTCGACGGTTTTGGGATCGATGCCGGCGTCCTTGTACGCCTTGCGCAGCACGGCTTCCTGGGCGTCCGGGTTCGGCGCCAGCAGGCCGTTGGAGCGGCCGTCGTGGTTGACTGCGGACCCGGCGATGACGGCGAGGATCTCGTCGCCGTCACGGCGAGCGTCGGCGACCCGCTTGAGCACGATCATGCCGCCGCCCTCGGAGCGGGCGTACCCGTCGGCATCGGCGCTGAACGACTTGATCCGGCCGTCCGGCGCCAGCACGCCGCCGACCTCGTCGAAGCCGATCGTCACGATCGGGGTCACCATCGCGTTGACCCCGCCGGCCAGCACCACATCGGCTTCGCCGGAACGCAGCGCCTTCACGCCCTCATGCATCGCGACCAGCGAACTCGAGCACGCGGTGTCGATGGACATCGACGGCCCGCGGAAGTCGAAGAAATACGAAACCCGGTTGGCAATGATCGAGCTGGCGTTGCCGGTGATGGCGTACGGGTGCGCGGTGGTCGGGTCTGCGACCGCGAGAAACATGTAGTCGTTGTTGGTACTTCCGACGAACACCCCGACCGACTCACCGCGTAGCGCCGAGGCCGGGATGCGCGCGTATTCCAGTGCCTCCCAAGTCAATTCGAGCGCCATTCGCTGCTGCGGATCGATGTTGTCCGCTTCCATCTTGGCCAGCGCGAAGAACTCGGCGTCAAAACCCTTGATATCGGACAGGTAGCCACCGCGGGTGCGGGCCTTGGCCACGCGCTCGGCGATCCTGGGCTCGGACAGGAACTCTTCCCAGCGGCCCTCCGGCAGATCGGTGATGGCGTCGCGGCCTTCCAGCAGCGCCTGCCACATTTCGTCCGGGGTGTTCATGTCACCCGGGAAGCGGGTGGCCAGGCCCACCACGGCGATGTCGACCAGACCGGCGTCCTCGACGTCGCGGGACCAGTCCTCGGCCTCCGCGGCGGCGGTGTCCACCTCGGGCTCGCCCTCCACGATCACCTGGGCCAGCGCTTCGATGGTGGGGTGCCGGAACGCCATGGTGGCCGTCACGGTCACCCCGGTGTAGTCCTCGATGTCGCTGGCCATCGCGACCGCGTCCCGCGACGCGAGCCCGAGTTCGATCATCGGCGCGGACTCGTCGATCTTGTCCGGCGACTGGCCGGTGGCATTGGCTACCCAGTTACGCAGCCATTCCCGCACCTCGGGCACCGACATGCCATTTGCCCGTGGGGCAGCCGCGCTCTGAATCTCCTGCGGCGTGACGTCGATGTCGTTCGAGTTGTCTTCGGTGTCAGTCATTTTCACTGTTCACTTTCGCCGCGGGGCGGCCTTGGTTCGGGCCGGGGATGCTGCGCCGGATCAGGTCAGATCGTCGGGGAAGGCGTTGGCCACCTTCCCGCTGCGGAGGGTGCCGTCCAGGTACGCCGACCGGGTGGCCCGGCGACCGATCTTGCCGCTGGAGGTACGCGGCACCGCGCCGGCCGGGGTGAGCAGCACGTCGCGGACGGTGACACCGTGGCGCACCGCGATGGCGGCCCGGATGTCGTCGGTGATCGGACCGACCTCCATCTTGTGCGCACCCGGGGCGCGCTCGGCCACGATCACCAGCTGCTCGGAGGTGTCGCTGGGGTCGCGCTTGAGGCCGGCGTGCGCGTTCTCGAACACCTCGTCGGGAAGCTGGTTGGCCGGCACCGAGAACGCCGCGACGTAGCCGACGCGCAAGGCCTTGCTGGCCTCCTGCGCCGAGTACTCGATGTCCTGCGGGTAGTGGTTGCGGCCGTCGATGATGACCAGGTCTTTGACCCGGCCCGTGATGTACAGCTCGCCGTCGTAGAACGCACCGAAGTCACCGGTACGCACCCAGGTGGCGGCGTCGGCCGCGCCCTCGGCGTGCGATGGGCTGGTGCGGGACTTCAGGGTGTTCTGGAACGTCTCGCGGGTCTCTTCTTCCTTGCCCCAGTAGCCGGTGCCCATGTTGGCGCCGCTGATCCAGATCTCACCGATCTGGCCGTCGGGCAGTTCGGTCGCGGTCTCCGGGTCGACGATCACGGCCCACTCGTCGACACCGACCTTGCCGGCGCCGGCCTGCGCGACAGCCTTCGGCGAATCGTCGGGCACGACCACGAACGTGCCCGTGTTGAGGGCGTCGCGATCCACCGACACGATGGTCGGCTCCTCGGCCGACGGCGTGGTGGACACGAACAGCGTGGCCTCGGCCAGACCGTACGACGGCTTGATCGCCTTCGACGGGAAGCCGAACGGCCCGAACGCCTCATTGAACCGGCGCACGGTGGCGGCCGAGATCGGCTCACTACCGTTCAGCACGGCCTTGACGTTGGACAGGTCGAGGGGCGCGTCGCCCTCCTTCGGCACGCCGCGGGCCGCGGCGTGGTCGAAGGCGAAGTTCGGGGCGACCGAGATGACGCCGCCGGTGTCGCCTTCCTTGCGGGCCATTTCGCGGATCCAGCGCTCCGGGCGGCGCACGAAGGCGGCCGGAGTCATGAAGGTGAAGTAGTGACCGATCATCGGCGCGATCAGTGCCGTGATGAGACCCATGTCGTGGAAGAACGGCAGCCAGGACAGGCCACGGTCACCCTCTTCGCCCTCGAGGGAGTCGACCACCTGGACCACATTGGTGGCCAGGTTCAGGTGGGTGATCTGCACGCCCGTCGGGATGCGGGTGGAGCCCGAGGTGTACTGCAGGTAGGCCACGGTGTTCTCGTCGACATCGTCGAACGGGATCCAGGTGACAGCGACCTCGTCCGGGATGGCGTCGACCGCGATCACGCGCGGACGTTCCTTGGCCGGCCGACTACGGAAGAACTTGCGGACGCCCTCGGCGGCTGCAGTCGTGGTCAGGATGGCGGCCGGCTGGCAGTCGTCCAGCACGGCGTGCAGGCGGCCGACGTGACCCGGCTCAGACGGGTCGAACAGCGGGACAGCGATCCGGCCGGCGTACATCGCGCCGAACATCGCCACCAGGTACTCGAGGTTCTGCGGGCACAGGATTGCGACCCGGTCGCCGACCTCGGTGACCTGCTGGAGCCGGGCGGCGACCGCCTTGTTGCGCGCGCTGAACTGCGCCCAGGTCAGGTCGCAGGCGACGCCGTCACGCTCCGTGGAGAAGTCCATGAACCGGTAGGCGAGTTTGTCACCGCGGACCTTTGCCCAGCGTTCGACGTGCTTCACGATGCCGGCGCCGTCCGGGAAGGTGATCTTCCCGTTCTTGATGAACGGGTTGTGGAACGCCATCAAACTCTCCTGTCGCAGCCTGCCGCGCTGCTGTTGTCCTGAGCACACTCCCGTGCCAAATCCCGGGAAATCGTACCGGTCGTAGCGATATGCCACCCCGAGTTGCACAGGCCAGGCAACAGACCCCTGCTCTTAGTTATCTCTTAATGTTAGGGGAACCGTTATCGCAGGCCAAATCGCCGTGCCCTCTTGATACCGGCCAGTAGCCAACAAGTGATGTCAGCCGTGCTTGGGATGCGGCGCGTTGTCGATCAGTTGCTTGGCCCAGTCCAGTGTCCACTGCGTGGAGGTTTGGCCGTTCAGGGTCCAGAACTCCGGGGTGTTGTACAGCGCGTGCACCGGGCCGGCCGTGCTGCCGGACAGCGTGGCCAGCGTGCTCGGCAGGTTCACGACGTTGAACGCCTCGGTCGGCGCGGCGCAGATCAGGTCCCCCGTACCGCAGATCTCGTTGGTGCGGTCGTTGAGCGCCCCGAAACCGCCGGGCCGCGGACCGGTCATGTTCAGCCCCAGCATGCCGAGCGGCAACTCGTGCAGCGTGATCTCGGCGCCCTGTCCGGGCGGGTTCGGCCCGACGTCCTTACCCATCCCAGGTTGCCGCCGTCCGTCGGCGATCAATGTCACGCCGAGCACCAGATCCTGGTCGATGGGACCCCGGCCGTTACCAATGTCACTGGCGATATCGCCGGCGATCACCGCGCCCTGCGAAAAGCCCATCAGCACGAAGCTGGTCAGCGGGCACTTGTTGTTGATGTCGGTGATCGCATCAACAGCCTTCTTCATGCCCTCTTCGCGGCTGTCGTTGTACGACATCTGGTTGTCCGCGGCCAGCGGGTTATGGAACTGCGCGGTGTACGGCACGGTGTACTGGGCCAGTCGGTCCGAACCGAAAGCCTGCCCAAGCGAGTTGGTGACATTCAGCAGCAGCGCCCGCGGAAACGCCGCCGTCGGGTTCGCCGGATCCATCTCACGGGACGACTCCCAGGTGCCCGGGATCGAGATCACCTGCACGTCGGGGCAACTCGCGGACTGATACTCGGGCCGTGGCTTGGACGGCTTCGAGGTACCGGGCACCGAGGTCGGCGGCTGCGCTGACGGCGGCGCCGGCGCCGGACCGGGCAGCTGGCCGGGCTGGCGCAGCCACACCACGATTGCGAAGGCCACGACGATGACCAGCAGCGCCACAGCGCCAGCCGCGACGATGGCAAGAACGCGATGGCGGCGGCGCCGATTGTTGGTGGCCATATGGTGTGAGGTTCTCCCGCTAGCTGAGTCGATCCGGTTGCGATCCGAATCTACTCAGCACTCGTCACGCGCAGGTCACGCCGACCGCGTTCCGGCTGGCCAGGCCGCGGTTTTGTGCGCGAAATCATGCTCTAACGGATGACGGTGACCAGCTCGCCCGACATCGCCCCCAGCTGCGGGCCCCAGCTGCCCCAGTCGTGCTGTGGGCCGTCCGGGAAGTCGAAGTGCCCGTTGTGCCCGCCGACGCTGCGGTAGTGGTTATAGAACGCCCGGTTGCTGCCCTGCGCCTGGTCGCAGTAGCCGATCATGGCCGCCGGGTCGCTGCAGGTGACGGTCGACGGGCTGAACACCCACAGCCGGGTGTTGTTCTGCGCCAGCAGGCTCACGTGGACGTCGGGGTCGTGCCACTTCCAGCGGCCCAGCTGCGGGGCGCCCCACATGCCGTAGGTGTCGACGCCACCGAACTGCGCCATGCCAGCGGTGATGGCGCCGTTGAACGTCGTCGACGACGGGGTCAGGAACCCGGACAGCGAGCCGGCGAAGCGGAACCGGTCCGGGTGGAAGGCGGCCAGCGCCATCGCCGCGTAACCGCCCTGCGCCGCACCCACGACCCCGTGGCCGCCCGGCGCCAGGCCCTTGTTCGCGGCCAGCCAGTCCGGGAGCTCCTGGCTCAGGAACGTCTCCCACTGCTTGCTGCCGTCGTTCTCCCAGTTGGTGTAGAAGCTGAACGCGCCACCGGCCGGGGCAACCACCGAGATGCCCTTGCCGGCCAGCTGGCCCATGGCATTGCCGGCGGTCACCCAGTTGCTGACGTCCGGTCCGGCGTTGAACGCGTCGAGCAGATAGACCGCGTGCGGACCGCCGCCCTGGAACGAGACCGGGATGTCCCGGCCCATCGCCGCGGAGGGCACCATCAGCGTCTCGACGCCGGCGGCGTGCGCCGCGCCGGTGCCCGACAGCATCCCGCCGGCCAGCAGCAGCGCCGCCGCCAGCCCGGCCGCAGAAGTCGTCAACGTCCGGAACATCCCCCGCATTGGCTGCAGCCTCATCCCAACCCCATCTGTCTGCGTGTCGTCCGAGCTCCGCGGGACATGCCTGGATCGCGCGTCAGGTCCTGCTCCGCCCGGGTTGTAGTGAATCACATCACCACCACGGATGGTGCCCAAACAATGGGAGGCAACGTTGCCAGCGACGGGCCCCATTTGCCTCTCCCGGACCACAAACGACTGGCGGCGACGACCCGTGAGGGTCGCCGCCGCCAGTGCGAATTGTTGCCGGGTATTACCCGGGACTTAGGAGGTCTGCGCCTGCGCCCCCAGCACGCGCTGCAGGTCAGGCTTCATGGCCTGCAGCTGC
>JARLGS010000183.1 GCA_031292695.1 Mycobacterium sp.
AACAGCCGAAATCGGTTGGGGCGCATGGGCGCACTTGAGCTTATGATTTCCGGTTAAGGGCTGCGAGGCCCCATCATCCTGCCGCAGCCCATCATCCCGCCTGGGCCCATCATCTGTTGCATCATCGCGGGCATCCCCTCCTGCACGAACCCGGTGACCTCCCGCGCGTGTGCACGGATGGCGTCGGTGAGGGCGGGATCATCGGCGGTCTCCTCAGCGATCACACCCGTAGGGGTAAACGTAAGCTGACGGCGGTAGCCGCTGGCATGACGGAAAAGCGTCGGCAGGCTCTGGCTCATGCAGGCGACCTCGGTTCCCTGATCGAGGCGGGAGTACATGCTTGAGACATGCGCTTGTAGTTGGGCGGTGAGGTCTGGGGACGTCGATTCGGTGGTGGTGCGCACACCGCCGGGAATGTCCTCAACGACACGGTTGATTTCGCTGTGGCGCATAAACATCTCCATGTAGCGGCTCATGTCCATGTGACCCGTACCCCCAAAACCGCCTCCGTCGGTGAGGCGGATAGCCGTCGAGGGCGGCTCAAACATGCTGCGAAGGACATACCCCAGACCTAGGACGCTGCCCGCTCCGAGCGCACCGAGCGCAGTGAGCGCCGCCCGTCGCGTCAACCTAGCCATCGCGGTCAGAGATGTTCACGCAGTAGCGCGATGCGCCGTCGATATTCGTCTTCGTCTATCTCTCCGCGAGCGAAGCGGTGCGCCAACGTATCTTCTGGCCCGGTCGCCACGGAACTGGCCCCGTTGTATTGGCTGCCGCCCCGAGCCAGATAGCGGATCGCAAAGGCCCCCGCGACGACCACCGCCACGACAAGCACCGCCAACACGATGGTCATCACGATGCCGCCCCAGCCCCCGCCCCAGCCGTTACCGCCCCAGCCCCAGCCACACATCGCCGCTCATCTCCTTCAGCTTGCCGTGTCTATTGCACCTGAGCCGGGAGTGTGTGCTCGTCCTGTGGCGTTTCCTAGGGCCGATGGTCCTCGTACCTGGCGCGATCCCGCCGAGGTGCGGTGTGCGCGGCGTCTACGGTTGCCGGGTGCGTGATGCGCCGCCGCGTCGAGGAGCCCGGCGCGACCGCCAATCCGCCGCGAGCCGCGCCAAGACCGCGCGCATCATGCAAGGTCGAATTTCTATGCCGGAGTCGAGCAGCTGGCCGAGCTTGAGGTCCGGGGAGACTTCGTGTGGACTCGGTGCAGAGTGCGCTGCCGCCGAGATTCCAGGCGCGGGCGCAGTGGTGCGAAAATTGGAGCGTTATCAACGACATACGCGAATCAGAATCGACAAACGGCGCGATCAAGTTCCCCGAGCTGGCGCAGATGCCGCCGATGCTGCTCCGGCCGGTCAACGAACTGTCAAACATGACGGTTCGATCAACACGTCAGCGATCAAGAACAACTACATCCTCGTCTACGGCCCATTCATGGACGGCTTCGTGATTGTCGACCGTTTCCCGAGCCAGGTCGAGTTGATTCCGAACCTGTTCGGCTCCAACCGGCGGCCGGCCCAGGGGCAGCGCGGCGCCTCCTTGTGGGCGCGCACCGGCTCAGATGCGGTTGTGCCGCAGTCGTTTAGGCTGCTGAACATCGAGATGAGCAACGAAAGTTAAGACTAGATCGTGGAGATCGAGACGAGCGTGAGCTGATAAGGAGGGCGGGCTGGTGACCGACGCCGAGGAGGTGTTCACTGTGCCCGCGCGGCCTTTGTCACCGGGCGGGTCTGGGTTCCTGCGGAACCGGAATCGGATCGAGCTTGTTGCCCGGCTCGATCGACGGACAGTTCTGCGGCGCGGGCAGGTCGGCGAAGCGCTGCTTGATCCAGGCGATCGAGTTCGGCAGCCAGGGCAGGAGGCTCCAGACGTGGCTGAGCGCGTTGTACTGCTCGTAGTGGACCGTGGTGCCCTTCGCGCAGTAGCTGCGGGCGAGCGTGCGGACGTCGCCAGTGATCATCACGCCGTCGCCGGCGCCCCGGCGGTCGCGCCGCGAATCGCCCCGTGCCCGTCACCGGTGACTCGTCACCGAAAGGAGAACCCCTGACCAACCACTGAACTACCGCACGGGGCGGGGACTTTTACCTGGCCACCAGCGGGGACTTCGACTTGGCCATTGACACGCAGCCAAGGCAGTCGTAAATGCCGACTGGAAGACGGGTCTTATCTGAGGCTCCGTTGTAACTCCGCTATAGTTTTGTGAGCCTTGATCCAGGCTCACGTAGTGAAACGCTCTGCCTAGCTGTCACTTTGAGGCCGTGGCCTGCCGCCATAGCGCGGGCGGTCACACATCGTCGTGAGATGGGCCGTATCTGCAAAGCACAACCCGCTACCGAGATGCGGCCTTAGCCGATCTTCGTCAAAGTAAAAGAATCGGCCGGCGCTTCGCACCCGGCTCCTTGACCGTTTGGGACCCCGCTTACTTCGCCGGTAAGCGTTACGGGATCCCACGACCACGTCTGTATCGCACCAGAGAGCTGGCCGTCCAAGCAGAATGTGCCGTCTGGCCTGTCAACCGTCATAGTCCAACGACCGTCCACCAGCTGTGCATCGCCGCCCCATCCTCTTGAACTGGCGATCTGCGCGATACAACCTGCGGGACCACATGTCGAATTAGCGATCCACGTCGTTAGGGTTCCGGGCTCACCGCTATTGTCCAGCGAATACGTGCCGTTGAACGGCTCGTCCGCGCACGCAGGGATCGATAGACCCACAGCGGTGGCAGCGAAGATGATAGTTGCGGTCAGACCGCAAGCGATAGTCATGATGTTTCGCCTTCTGCCGGCAGCTAAGTCTACCGACGGGGTGTCCGACCTGCACGATGTGCTTGCTGTTTCGGGCAGGACGCCGCAGCGGATCGCGCCTCGGCTGGAATGGAGGCCTTCGAGGACCTGGAAGCCCCCGCCTCGGCGACGGCGCCCGCGCCGCCTTCAGCGGTGATTATCTCCGCCAACACATCACCCACGGTTATGCCGTTACTGTGCATTCCGCCCAAGGCGTCACCGCCGACACACCCGCGCCGTCATCGGCGAACACCACCCGCGCAATGCTTTACGTCGCGATGACCCGCGGCCTGCGACACCAACACCGCCTACCTGTACGAGCGGATGGCCGGTGAAGGCGAACACGAACACGCCCAGCCCGACGGGCTGTACGTGCTGCGCCGCGGAACCCACCTCGACGCCGCGGACCTGATGCGGAACATCATCGCCACCCGCGGCGACCGGGCCCGCACCGCCCACGACATCGCCGCCGACACCACACACCGCGACCAGGTACCCGACCGCGTCTGCCGACTAATCGACCGCCACACCCACGCTGTACAAGCCCGGCAAACGCCTACCGACACGGGGTTGACAAGACCCAGGATCAGGCCACCGAACGGCAGCGCTGGATTGACCAGCACATCCACCGCAGCCAAGACCAGGGCCTCGATTACGGCATCGACCTCTAATCTAATTGGCGCAGAGGGTCTGGCTTTCCCGGTGCGAACCCGGTGTGCCGCATAGAACCACCGAGCACGAACCGGCTGGCGATCGGCAGCACTACGGCCGCAGGACGATTTTGCCCCTGGTGTGGCGCCGTTCCACGGTGCGGTAGGCGCGCTGAACCTCGTCGAGCGGAATAACTTCGGCGATTGGCACTTCCAGTTGGCCGGCGGCGATTAGTGCGGCGAGCTCGGCCAGCACCGCGGCGTCGGCGGCGTCCTGATTGCCGACGAACATGACCCCAAATCGCTCCAGCGCCGGAAAGTCGATGACCGTGTCGATGCGCTGCGGTGCGATGCCCAGCTCGGTCACGGCTAATTCGACGTAGCCGCCGCCAAAGAAGTCCAACAACGCGTCGACCCGGCCGTCAGGTGCCGCCGCCCGCAGCCTGTCCGCGAGACCATCGCCGTAATTGACGGGGATCACGCCGTGCGCAGCCAGCCACTCGTCGTTGGACGGGCCGGCGATGCCGAGCACGGTCGCGCCGGAACGTTTGGCCAGCTGCACGGCTATCGTGCCCACCCCGCCGGCGGCGCCGGCGATGGCGACGGTGTCACCCGGCGTCAATTCGACCGAGCGGACCGCGGCGTATGCCGTAGTGCCGGCGACGAACAGGCCCCCTGCGGCTTCCCATGACACTGCCGGCGGCTTGGGCGTGAGCTGATCGGCGGGCACCACCACGAATTCGGCGTGGCTGGCTCGGTCGTTCGTGAAACCCAGCACCTCGTCGCCCACTGAGAAGGCATCGACGCCGGTGCCGACCTCGGCGACGACACCAGCGAGATCACTGCCCTGCCCGGAGGGAAATGTCGCCGGGAAGATCTCGTCGAACACACCCTGGCGAATCATCGCTTCGCCTGGGTTGACGCCAGCTGCCTTCACCTCGACCAGCACTTCACCGGCGTCAGGTTGCGGGCGGGGAACCTCGCGTACATCGAGGACGTCGATGCCTCCGTAGCGATCGAATCGCACTGCTTCCATGAGCTGTCCGTCCTTATCTCCGTTTTTGGATCATGAGAGCTGGGGCTTATACCCGCATGAGACCACAAGTCGGTTTAGCGACCGCGGACTGTCATCCTGAACCCCACCGGTGGCCGGGCACGCCCATTGGCGATGGGTATATGCGGGATCTCGACATCATCGACTCCGAGCTGCGGCTGCTGGCCGCTGTTCGACGCACTGCCGCCGAACTGGGCGGGCCGCTCCCGCCCATTGGGCTGATGGACGAATTGCTTGACGAACGCCTGGAGCGAGATTAGAGCGATCGCGGGCATACCGGGAACTATAAAGTGGGCCACCGTGAGCAAGTCCCGGGTGCTGGTATGGGCGCTGTGGGACTGCGGCTCAGCGGGGCTGAACGCGATCGTCGTCATCTTTGTCTTCAACGTGTATCTGACGACGAAGGTCGCTGTCGGCGGGCCGGGAGGCACCTCGCCGGCGAGCTGGCTGGGCCGCGCGATGGCCATCGCGGGTGTGACGGTGGCACTGCTGGCACCGGCCATCGGGGAGTGGGTCGGCTCGCCAGAGCGGCGGCGGAACGCGTTGACGGCGTTCACCATGGCCGCGGTCGCGCTGACCGCCGCGATGAGCCTGATCCGCCAAGACCCGCGCTACCTGTGGGCTGGTTTGGTGTTGCTGGCCGCGACGTCGGCCTGCGGCGACCTGGCCAGCGTCCCGTACAACACGATGCTGCGACAGCTGTCCACACCCGAAAACGCGGGCAGAGTCTCCGGATTCGGTTGGGCGGCAGCCTACTTCGGCAGCACCACGCTGCTTCTCGTCGTCTACGTCGGGTTCATCTCCGGAAGCGGTCCGACCCGTGGCGCGCTGGGCATCCCGGCCGCCGACGGCCAGAACGTGCGGGCCGCGATGCTGCTCGCAGCGGCGTGGTTCCTGCTGTTCGCGCTGCCGTTGCTAGTCACCGCGCCGACGCGGTCGGCCGCACCCGCCGATGCGCACCCGCCCGTCGGCGTGCTCGGCGCCTACCGGAAGCTGTGGTCGGACCTCAAAGGTGAATGGCGCCGCGACCGCAACGTCGTCTACTACCTGCTTGCCAGCGCGGTATTCCGGGATGGGATATCGGGCGTGTTCGCGTTCGGCGCTGTGCTCGGGGCCAGGGTGTACGGGATCTCGCAGGCCGACGTCCTGCTGTTCGGTGTGGCCGCCAGCGTAGTGGCGGCGGTGGGCGCGGTCGCTGGCGGTCTGCTCGACGACCACGTCGGGTCCAAACCGGTCATCGCGGCTTCGCTGAGCGCGATGATCACCATCGGTCTGGCCCTGTTGGCGCTGTCGGGTGCGCTGGCTTTCTGGGTGTGCGGGCTGATGCTCGCCCTGTTCGTCGGTCCGACGCAGTCGTCGGCTCGCACACTGCTGCTGAGGATGACGGCCGACGGCAAGGAGGGGGTCGCGTTCGGCCTCTACACCATGACGGGCCGGGCGGCGCTGTTCCTGGCGCCGACGATGTTCTCCACATTCATCGACTGGTTCCACGTCGACCGTGCCGGCATGGGCGGCCTGCTGGTCGTGCTCGCGGCCGGGCTGCTGGCGCTGCTGCCGGTGCGTGCCCCGGCGGGCAGGGCCGCGACCGGCCGGTAACGCAGGTCAGCGGCCGGGCTGGCGCACTGTTGGGAAAGCAGGGCGACCGGGGCGTGTTCATCACGACCTCGAGGTTTTCCCCTGGAGCAATAAACGAAGCGGAAAGGATCAACGCGCGCATAGAGTTGATCGACGGCGCCAGGCTCGCTGAGCTGCTCGTCATATACCGCCGCGACTACTGAGACCAGAACTGATCACTCCCGTTTTGACTAACCTGCGCTTCGGCCAGCCTCTCCACGTCGCCAGTAAACGTCGTAAACGTCCGCACCTCTGATACCCGTTGACCCTCTGAGCCTGGAACACGCAGGCACACCAGGATGATGTCTCTAACTTGGAAGCTTTAGTGTCATCATTTTCGCTCCCAGGGCCAGGTCATGAGGGCCCAGACGATGACAATGACTACGCCCCCGGTCAGTAGGTAGACCGGCCATGGTCCGAATACGTCCAGCAGCGTCGCGGTGGCGGGCTTTCTGTTGAGAAAGCCATAGTTTGTTCCCGCGATTCTGTTGAACGTGAAGGTGACTGCCGCCCATGCCACGGTCGTGATAACCGCGATGCGGTAGCTGCGCCACCGCGGCCGCATCCCACGGCCCCACGTGAGATAGATGGCCGCCCACACGACGAGCAGGTGAATCGTAAAGAACGCGAGGAATCTATAGTGAGGGAAGTCGGGGGCGTAGACAACCGGTGTGAACAACGCCTGTGTGCTTAGGACCAGACCCCAGTAGTAGGTGAGCGCGAAGGCCCAATGTCGCTGCGACCACAATGCGTAGGCCGCCGTGACGGTCGCGAGATCGGTCAGGTTCAGCGGCACCGAATCGGCGATGGTGGGTTGGAGAAGCTTATGGACCACCACCGCGCCGTATACCGCGGCCGTCACAGCCCCTAGGACGCGGCTGAGGAGCCGGGACTGCGGTTCGGTCTGCCGGCGTCCGATCCAGACCAGCCCCGCGGACCCGATCGCGAACACCGCGAGCACCGCCCAGTGTGACGGGCCGTATGCGGAGAACTGCCGCGTCGCAGAGATCAGCGCCAACTCCCCAGCGTCACACATCGCCGACACAATATCGGTCAGCCGAGATCAGCGTGCAGCGACGAGGTCACGCGACCTGGGCCATCCAGGTCATGCCTGGTCATCGTCAGCCCGGCCAACGACCTGCAAGCCCTCGCCGACTACATCGAAGCGCAGCGTCGCCCTGGCGCTAAACGACCGATGTTCGCGACGGTGCACCGACGCGGCGTCACCGAGGTGCACGCAAGTGACCTGACGCTGGACAAGTTCCAAGACGCCGCGACGCAGACCGGCGCGCCCACCCTGCCTGGCCCGAGCGCCGAAGTGCGCACAGTGCTGCTGACCGGCGCGACCGGTTTACTCGGCCGCTACCTCACTTTGGAATGGCTGGAACGGTTGTCGCTCGTCGACGGCAAGGTGGTGCGCCGGCCGCAAGAGATAACCGAGTGGAGCCCGGCACCTCTTTTATGCGCATGGCAGCATCGTTGGGCCCCAATAGGATCGGACACATGCGGCTCATAACCGTCGCCGCGCGGAAAGCGCTACAGTGGTCGCCATCGCGCTGGCCGTGACGTGCTGTGGCTGCCCTACCTTCACCGCTTCCCCAGTGCCGCGCGCACACGCGGCTGATGCGAACTATCAATTGATTCAGGAGCCCGACGCGGGCTACTCCCCGATCATCGGTCTTATCAGTGGCGCGGCCCGTTCGGTACGCATCACTATGTATGAGCTCACCGATCCGGCCGCGGTCGACGCGCTCATTGACGCGCATCGCCGGGGTGTAGACACCAAGGTCATTCTCGACGCCGCATTCCACGGCCACGACACCAACGCCGAGGCCTTCCACGAACTCAGCGACGCCGGCGTCGAGGTGAAATGGGCCCCCAACGGCGTGATCTACCACCAGAAAACGATCACTGTCGACGACACCACCGCGGCGGTCGGCACCGGCAACCTGACCCCGCAGTACTACTCGACCAGCCGCGATGCCTGGATACTAGACACCAACCCCACCGACGTGGCAGCCATCGCCGCCACGTTCGACACCGACTACACCACAGCACCATCCGGACAGCCGCCTCCGGCCACCGCTGCGCCTGACCTCATCTGGTCACCGGCGGCGCGCGCCAGCTTCCTGCAGCGCATCGATCAGGCCGCCCACAGCGTCGATGTCACCAGCGGGGAACTCAAAGACCGCGCCGTGCTGGCCGCCCTGGACAAGGCCGCGCGCCGCGGTGTGCACTGCCGCATCGTTCTCACCGACAACCCGGCATGGGCCCATGCCGTGGCCGAGGTGTCCGCTGCCGGCTGCTCCGTGCACCTGTTTCCGGCCACCATGACGGGGCTGTACATGCACGAAAAAATCCTGCTCACCGACAACACCGCGCTCATCATCGGCAGCCAAAACCTCTCCACGACAAGTCTTCTCGAAAATCGCGAACTGTCCCTTGGGCTGGACACCGGGATTGCGCCGGACCTTATTGCCACCGTGGAATCCACCTTCGACGCTGACTACGCCGCCGCGCCCGCGCAGTAGTCAACAGCCGGGTCACCCCGCTGAGTCGGGCGTGTCGGCCGGCTCGCCGGTGTGTGGTTTGTTGGCGCGGACCGCATCATCTACTTCATGCAGCCCACACACAAAAACTGGTTCTCACGTCTTCGGCGACGCAATCGGTAAGCGCGCACTCAGTCCGGCCATCCTTTGTCTCTCACAAAAGACGAGATACGAGACACCGCTCAGCGGATGGCCGGACATCGCATCCTTCCAGGTCGCCGTGTCTGGCGTCCGCCTGCGATCGGCTGGCCATCCCCGCGATTGCCAACCGTTCGGCAGCAAGGAAGGCGTGGTCATGGTCACGAAAACCTCGAAGTTGAGGATGGCGACCCGCCCGGCAACTGAACTTGTTCCCCTCAGGAAGGGTCGTCTGGCGGACCCGTTAGAGGCGTCTGGCCCTGACCCCTAACCCCGGTAGGAGACTAGTGTTTTGGTCGATGGTGAGGTTGGCAGGTTCTCCATTGGAAGTCTTTGGTTTTCAAATCTAGAACGGCTAGGACGGGCACTATCCTGAGCACGACGGCGGAGTACAAGCAGGTCACGGTGCTGTTCGCCGACGTGGTGCACTCGATGGACATCGCCGCTGCTGTCGGGGCGGAGCGGCTTCGCGAGATCATGATCGAGCTGGTCGAACGTTCGTCGGTGGTTGTCCACCGTTATGGCGGCACGGGAGACAAGTTCACCGGCGACGGGATCATGGCGGTGTTCGGGGCACCGGTGGCGTTGGAGGACCACGCTATCCGTGCTTGTCTTGCGGCGCTGGGGGTTCAGGAGGAGGCGAAGCGGCTTGCCGTCGATGTCCGAAACCGCGACGGTGTGGATCTGCAGTTGCGCGTCGGGCTGAACTCCGGTGAGGTGATCGCCGGGGAGATCGGTTCGGGACCGTTCGGGTACACCGCCGTCGGTGAGCAAGTCGGGATGGCGCAGCGGATGGAATCGGTCGCCCCGCCCGGTGGGGTGATGCTCAGTGCCTCGACCGCGCGGCTAGTGGAACAACATGTAGTCCTCAGCGAGCCGGAGATGGTCTACATCAAAGGCAGCGATCAACCGATCGCCGCTCAGCGATTACTAGGCGTGCCTGAACAGGATCATCGTGTCGCACCTACTGAGTCGACTCTGGTCGGTCGGCGCTGGGAAATGGCTGCTATCGAGGCCCTACTGGAGCGCGCCATCGATGGCCACGGCGCGGTCATCACCGTGGTGGGCTCACCCGGTATCGGTAAGAGCCGCTTGGTGCGCGAGGTCCGCGCGCTCGCCACTGCCCGTGAGGTCGAGGTGTTTTCCACCTTCTGCGAGTCCCACGCCACCGATGTCCCGTTTCGTGTGGTGGTGCGTCTGCTGCGCGCAGCGACGCAGGTCAGTGGTCTGGATGACCACGCCGCGCGGGCACGGCTGCGCGGAGTGATGCCGGACGCCGATCCGGAGGACATGCTGCTGCTGGATGACCTGGTGGGCATCGCTGATCCCAATGTGGAGCTGCCGAGGATCGATCCGGATGCGCGTCGGCGGCGGTTGATCAACGCCGCCCAGCTGGCCCGAAAAGCCGCGGCGGTCTACGTCGTTGAGGATACGCACTGGATCGACGGGGTCAGCGAATCCATGCTCGCGGACTTTGTGGCGGTGATCCCGCAGACGCACTCGCTGGTGCTGATCACCTACCGCCCCGAATACACCGGCGCGCTAAACCGGGTGCGCGGTGCTCAGAGCATCGCCCTGGCCCCGCTAACTGATCCTGAGACCGCAACACTGGTCTCACAGCTGCTCGGGCCGGACCCCTCCGTGGGCGAGCTGGGCCAGATGATCGCCGAAAGGGCCGCCGGTAACCCGTTTTTCGCCGAGGAGATGGTGCGCGAGCTGGCCGAGCGTGGTGTGCTGCGCGGAAACCGCAGCGCCTACGTTTCGACGGTCGGGGCTGCCAAGGTCAGCGTGCCCGCCACGGTGCAGGCGACCATTGCCGCCCGCATCGACCGCCTTGCCCCGGCGGCCAAGCGCACCTTGAGTGCAGCAGGGGTCATCGGCTCGAAGTTCAGCCGGGACCTGTTGGAAACGCTGGGCATTGATCCTGTCCTGGACGATCTGGTGGGCGGCGAGTTGATCGATCAGATCACGTTCACCGGCGATCCCGCGTATGTGTTTCACCATCCGCTGATCCGCACAGTGGCTTACGAGTCGCAGCTGAAGTCGGATCGTGCCGAGCTGCACCGGCGCGTCGCGGCCGCGATTGAGTCGCGTGACCCGGCGGCGGCCGAGCAGAACGCGGCCCTGATCGCCGAACATGTGGAGGCCGCCGGTGATCTGCACGCCGCCTACGGCTGGCACATGCGGGCCGCAACCTGGGCGACCAACCGCGACATCGCCGCGGCGCGGCTGAGTTGGGAGCGTGCCCAAAAGATCGCCGACGCCCTACCCGCCGAGGACCCGAACCGGGCAGCCATGCGCATTGCCCCGCGCACCATGTTGTGCGGGATCGCCTGGCGAGTCCACGAACACGTTGCCGGGGACCGCTTCGATGAATTGCGGCAGTTGTGCACCGCCACCGGGGACAAGGCGTCACTGGCGATCGGGATGGCGGGGCTGGTGATGGATCACGCGTATCAGGACCGAATCCGCGAGGCGTCGCAGCTGGCATCCGAAGCCTGGGCTCTCATCGAGTCGCTCGGCGATCCGACGTTGACGGTGGGGCTGTCCATCCAGGTGATCTATGCCAAGGGTCACAGCGGCGAGTGGTGTGACGTGCTGCGGTGGTCACAAACGGTCATCGACCTGGCCGACGGTGATCCGTCTAAAGGGAACTTCATATTCGGGTCTCCGTTAGCGCTCGCCTTCACTTCGCGGGGTATTGCCCGGTATTTTCTGGGTCGTCCGGGATGGGCAGACGACCTGCGCCACGGCCTGGCCATGGCCCGTAACACCGACCCCCCTTCCTACGTCGCGGTCGTCGGCTTCGTCAGCGGGGCAATGCCGTTTGGCGTGCTGAGGCCTGACGATTCCGCGGTGCGCGAGATCGAGGATGGCCTCCGGATTGCCGAACGATCCGGTGATGACTGGGCGGTGGCTCTCGCCCGGATGACGCTGGGCCGTGCGCTGGTGCACCGCAACACGGCTGCGGAGCGTGACCGCGGACAGAACCTCCTGGCCGAGGTCAGCGAGACGTTCCTGCGACGGGCAGACTTCCTGTGCGAGTTACCGAGTGTCAATGTGTATTTGGCACGTGAGAGGGCTCGGCGTGGAGATCGCGATGAGGCCATCCCTCTCATGCGCGCCGCCGCCGACCATCTGTTCCGCCAAGGACAGCTGCTGGGGTTTGGCATTCCAGCGACCGGTGTTCTGGTGGAAACACTGCTCGATCGCGGGACCGAGAGCGACGTGGCCGAAGCCCAGGCCGCAATCGAGCGGTTAGCGTCCGTGCCAGCCGATGAGGGTCTGGTGATGCGCGACATCTGGCTGGTGCGGCTGCGGGCTCTACTGGCGCGGGCGCACGGCGACGAGGCCCGCTATCGCGAACTACGGGATCAATACCGACAGACCGCGAAAACCCTTGGTTTCGAAGGGCATATCGACTGGGCTGAGGCGATGCCATGATGGCGGCTGCTCCTACGGGGGTGGTGACGTTTTTGTTCACCGATGTGGAGGGTTCGACCCGTCGGTGGGAGGCCGATGCGGAGGGGATGCGGGCGGCGCTGGCCGCACACGACGAGGTGTTGCGTACGGCGATCGAGGCGCACGGCGGCTGGTTGTTCAAGCACACCGGTGACGGGGTGTGTGCCGCGTTCGCCTCGCCCACGTCGGCGGTCGATGCCGCCGTGGCTGCGCAGCGGGCGCTGGAGTTGCCGGTGCGGATGGGGATCGCGACCGGGGAAGCCGAGCTGCGGGGGGCGGACTACTTCGGTGCGGTGCTGAATCGTGCGGCGCGGGTGATGGCCGCGGGGCATGGTGGTCAGATCCTGTTGGCCGAGTCGACGGCGGGTCTGCTCAGCGG
>JARLGS010000184.1 GCA_031292695.1 Mycobacterium sp.
GGTCAGGGCATCGAGTTCGACTACAGCTGCGTGCACGCGGCAACCACGTTGAGCCAGGCCGGTTTCGAGACCGTGATGATCAACTGCAACCCGGAGACGGTGTCCACCGACTACGACACCGCTGACCGGCTGTACTTCGAGCCGCTCACCTTCGAGGACGTGCTCGAGGTCTACCACGCCGAGCAGGCGTCGGGGGCCGGCGGTCCCGGCGTGGTCGGGGTGATCGTCCAGCTCGGCGGCCAGACCCCGCTGGGCCTGGCCGAGCGCCTGGAGAAGGCCGGGGTGCCGATCGTCGGCACCAGCCCCAAGGCGATCGACCTGGCCGAGGATCGCGGCGAGTTCGGTGAGGTGCTGCGCGCCGCCGGGCTGCCCGCCCCGCGCTTCGGCACCGCAACGAGTTTCGAGCAGGCCCGCCGCATCGCGTCGGACATCGGCTACCCGGTGCTGGTCCGCCCGTCCTACGTGCTGGGCGGCCGCGGCATGGAGATCGTCTACGACGAGCAGACTCTGCAGGGTTACATCGAGCGGGCCACAGAGCTCTCGCCCGAGCACCCGGTGCTGGTCGACCGCTTCCTCGAAGACGCCATCGAGATCGACGTCGACGCGTTGTGCGACGGCACCGAGGTGTACATCGGCGGCGTAATGGAGCACATCGAGGAGGCCGGTATCCACTCCGGCGACTCGGCCTGTGCGCTGCCGCCGGTCACCCTGGGCCGCACCGATATTGCGGCGGTGCGCAAGGCCACCGAGGCAATCGCCCACGGCATCGGCGTGGTCGGTCTGCTCAACGTGCAATACGCACTCAAGGACGACGTGCTGTACGTGCTGGAGGCGAACCCGCGCGCCAGCCGTACCGTGCCGTTCGTGTCCAAGGCCACCGCCGTGCCACTGGCCAAGGCCTGCGCGCGGATCATGCTGGGCGCCACCATCGCCGAGCTGCGCGCCGAGGGCATCCTGGTCGCCGAGGGAGACGGCGCCACCGTCGCACCCGACGCGCCGATCGCGGTCAAGGAAGCCGTGCTGCCGTTCCACCGGTTCCGTAAGGCTGATGGCTCGCAGGTGGATTCGCTGCTCGGACCGGAGATGAAGTCCACCGGCGAGGTGATGGGTATCGACAGCGACTTCGGTACCGCGTTCGCCAAGAGTCAGACCGCGGCCTACGGTTCGCTGCCATCGGGCGGCACCGTGTTCGTGTCGGTGGCCAACCGGGACAAGCGCTCGCTGGTGTTCCCGGTCAAGCGTCTGGCCGACCTGGGCTTCCGGGTACTGGCCACCGAAGGCACGGCGGAAATGCTGCGCCGCAACGGCATTCCGTGCGAAGTGGTGCGCAAGAACTTCGAGGAGCCCAGCCCGGATCGGCCGGCGATGTCGGCGGTCGATGCAATCAAGGCCGGCGAGGTCGACATGGTGATCAACACCCCGTATGGCAATTCCGGTCCGCGCATCGACGGCTACGAAATCCGTTCGGCAGCAGTGTCCGCCAGCATCCCGTGTGTGACCACCGTGCAGGGCGCCTCGGCCGCGGTGCAGGGCATCGAGGCCGGCATCCGCGGTGACATCGGGGTGCGGTCGCTGCAGGAGTTGCACAGCCAGCTGGGTAGCAGCAAGTGAGTTTCTGCGGATGGGAGGAGCGCCGATGAGCTTCGGCGCCCGGCTGACCGCCGCCATGGCACAGCGTGGCCCGCTGTGCCTTGGCATCGACCCACACCCCGAGCTGTTGACGGCGTGGGGCCTGCCGGTGTCGGCAGACGGTGTGGCCAAGTTCAGCGACATCTGCGTCTCGGCGTTCGAGGGCTTTGCGATCGTCAAGCCGCAGGTCGCGTTTTTCGAGGCCTACGGTTCGGCGGGCTTCGCGGTGCTGGAACGGACCATTGCCGGACTGCGGCAGGCCGGCGTGCTGGTACTGGCCGACGCCAAGCGCGGTGACATCGGCTCCACCATGGCCGCCTACGCTCAGGCCTGGGCCGGCGACTCGCCCCTGGCCGCTGATGCGGTGACGGCATCGCCGTACCTGGGCTTCGGCTCGCTGCAGCCACTGCTGGACACCGCGGCGCAGCACGGGCGTGGCGTGTTCGTGCTGGCTGCCACCTCCAATCCGGAAGGTGCCGGCGTGCAGGGCGCGCTGGCGGGCGACCGCACGGTGGCACAGTCGATCGTCGATGACGTCGCCGCGGTCAACGCTGCCGGCGACGGTTCGGTGGGCGTCGTGGTCGGCGCGACACTGTCCGAGGTGCCCGATCTGTCGCAGCTGGGCGGCCCGGTACTGCTGCCCGGCGTTGGTGCCCAGGGCGGGCGTCCAGACGCGCTGGCCGGGCTCGGTGGCGCGCGACCGGGAACACTGCTGCCGGCCGTCTCCCGTGAAGTGCTGCGGGCCGGCCCGGACGTCGCTGCCATCCGCGCGGCAGGGGAGCGGATGCGCGACGCGGTGGCCTACTTGGCCGGATAGCTGCCCGGTAAGACAACGAACGGCCCACCACGCAATGTGGTGGGCCGTCCTGTGTTGCCTGTCACCCGAGGTGCATCACAGCGGAATCCAGATCGGGCCGAGCCAGAAGCCCCACGCGTTGAAACCCTGGTCGAACACGGGGTTCACCCACTGACCGTTGTAGTTGAACGGCTGGTGGTCCCAGCGGCCATCGTCGATACCGCGGTTGTGCCAGTCGCGACCTTGGTCGTCGCGCCAGCCGTCGCGGTCGTTGTGCCAGTCGACGCCACGACCGTTCTGCCAGCCACGATCGTTCTGCCAGCCACGATCGTCGCGGTGGTCGTCGTGGCCCCAGCACGGTGCGCCCGGTGGGCACCACGGGTCGGCGCTGGCGGTCGCCAGGCCGATGCCGAACAATCCGGCGGCACCGATCCCGGCCGCCAGAGTGGATGCGGTTAACGTCCGCTTGACGTTCATACGTGCACTCCGTCTCTGCATGTGGTGGGCGCGATATCGCCACACAGCGCATGACGCTAGGGCGGCCCTATTGGCATGCACTTTGGTACAGTTAGGTGTGTGCTGTGTATGCGGTAACGGTGCGGAAACGCGCTGCTAATGGTTTGCTGTAAATATCGACAGCAGCAGTAAACATTGCGTTTATCAGCTATTTCAGTGGGCTTTCTCACATCGATTTAGCTGAATTTTGATTGCGATCCCGTGTCTGGACACTGTGCTTGAAAGTTTGCGATACGCCCGACGTGGTGGACCGTTCTCCTGCCAGGTGCGATTACCGGGCGCCGATCACAGCGGCATCCAGATCGGGCCGAGCCAGAAGCCCCACGCGTTGTGCCCCTGGTCGAACATGGGGTTGACCCACTGGCCGTTGTAGTTGAACGGCTGGTGGTCGAAGCGGGCATCGTCGATGCCGCGGTGCTGCCAGTCGCGGCCCTGGTTGTCGTGCCAGCTGTCGTCGCGGCCAACCGGGCCAGCCGGGCCGCGGTTGTCGTGGTGGTCATCGTGCTGGCCGCACGGCACGTTCGGTGGGCACTGACCGCCCGGATCGGCATTGGCCCCGGCCAGACCGACGCCGAACAATCCGGCAAGGCCGATGCCGGCCGCCAGGGTGGATGCGGTCAACGCTCGTTTGAAGTTCATCGCTGCACTCCGTCCTCAACATGTGGTGGGCGAACGTCGCCGCACCGCCGTCGAAGTTAGGGCGGCCTTATGTGCGCGCACTTTGGCATCGATAGGTGTGTGCTGTGCGTACCGCAACGGTTCGGGTGCGGGGTTCTGGTCATTGCCTGTGGAATGTGGATTACCTGGGAATCTGTTGGGCAGGAAAAAGTTTCATCACAAACATCGATTTGCTTCAATCGGCAGTGGCTTGGCCGTGCCGCCGAATCGGGCCGCCTCCGAGTTTGCGAAACCCGCAAGGTGGCGCAAATCCGCGCGGTGTCTGCCGGCGTCGGAAACGCATCAGCGGTCACGAACCCGCCCAAAACCGGCCAAATTCGGCGCCTGACCCGCCTCGGACGCGCTGTAAGGCCGCTCGGTCGCCACGAATGGTGCGGTAGATCGCCGGACCGGTGTATCGACTCGATCCGGCAGGGCACCGACACGCCCGACACGCCGTGACCTGCGAAAATTTTCCTGATTGCCCCTGGGTGACGCCCCGAAAATCCGACAGGCTCACCACCCGCGGACCGGCCGTTGTCCCGCTCAGCGTCCAAAACCCTTGATACGCAGGTACATCTGTGCCCGAAACAGCGGATTTCGAGTGTTCCAGCGCCTGTCGCGACAGGGTCGCGGGAGCCGCCGTTCGCCGTACACGCTGGACTTTTGGCCTCGTTACCGGGGGGTGGGGTTAGCGCTTGTCGGTCAGCGTGGGTACGGTCGTCGTCGCTGGCTGGTTCACACCCAGCCGTGACGAAAATTATTGATGGCGAGATACGGAGGAACCCCGTGGCCCTTCCCCAGTTGACCGACGAACAGCGCGCGGCAGCGTTGGAGAAGGCTGCTGCCGCACGTCGAGCGCGTGCCGAGTTGAAAGACCGGCTGAAGCGCGGCGGCACCAACCTCAAGCAGGTCCTCACGGACGCCGAGACCGATGAGGTCCTCGGCAAGATGAAGGTCTCGGCTCTGCTGGAGGCCTTGCCCAAGGTCGGCAAGGTCAAGGCGCAGGAGATCATGACCGAGCTGGAAATCGCTCCGACCCGCCGTCTGCGCGGTCTGGGTGATCGTCAGCGCAAGGCCCTGCTGGAAAAGTTCGACTTTTCCTGACCTGACGCAAACCTGACGAGCAGTGGGAGCCGGACGGCGTTTGAACCGTGTAGTGGTGTTGTCCGGCCCCTCTGCCGTGGGTAAATCCACGGTCGTGCGCTGCCTGCGCGAGCGAGTGCCCGACCTGTATTTCAGTGTTTCCGCCACGACGCGGGCCCCGCGTCCCGGCGAGGTCGACGGTGTCGACTACACGTTCGTCTCGGCCGGACGATTCCAGCAGCTGATCAACGACGGTGAGCTGCTCGAATGGGCCGATATCCACGGTGGCCTGCACCGTTCCGGCACCCCGGCCCAGCCGGTCCGTGAGGCGCTTGCGGCCGGTCGCCCGGTGCTCATCGAGGTCGATCTGGCCGGCGCCCGGGCCATCAAACAATCCATGCCTGAGGCCTTGTCGGTGTTTCTGGCACCGCCTAGCTGGGACGCACTGGAGCGCCGACTGATCGGGCGCGGCACCGAGAGCCCCGAGGTGCAAGCCCGGCGGCTGGCGACCGCGAGGGCCGAACTGGCTGCCCAGGAAAGCTTCGATGTGACTGTTGTCAACAGTCAGTTGGAATCTGCGTGTGCGGAATTGGTATCCTTGCTGGTGGGCCGCTGAGCGGTCTGCGCCTCACAGCACAGACATCGCTGATAGTGGCTGAATCTTCACACCGAACGCCGGGAGAATCCTTCGTGAGCACCACTGTCGAGAGCACCGACTCCGACGCCGCCATCGCCTACGACACGCCGCTTGGTATCACCAATCCGCCGATCGACGAGCTGCTCGCTCGCGTGTCGAGCAAGTACGCGCTGGTGATCTACGCCGCCAAGCGTGCGCGCCAGATCAACGATTACTACAACCAGCTCGGCGACGGCATCCTGGAATACGTCGGTCCGCTCGTCGAGCCGGGCCTGCAGGAGAAGCCGCTGTCGATCGCGATGCGCGAGATCCACGGCGACCTGCTCGAGCACACCGAGGGCGAGTAAGGCCCAGTCGGCCCATGACCAAGCGGATCATCGTCGGAGTCGCCGGTGGTATTGCCGCTTACAAGGCGTGCACCCTGGTTCGTCAACTCAGCGAGGCCGGGCATTCGGTCCGGGTGGTGCCGACTGAGTCGGCACTGAAGTTCGTCGGTGCCGCCACCTTCGAGGCGCTGTCCGGCAATCCGGTGCATACCGGTGTTTTCGAGGACGTCTCGGAAGTGCCCCACGTGCGGATCGGTCAACAGGCCGATCTGGTCGTGGTTGCGCCGGCGACCGCAGACCTGATGGCGCGTGCGGTTGCCGGCCGTGGCGATGACCTGCTGACCGCCACGCTGCTCACCGCGCGATGTCCGGTGCTGTTCGCCCCGGCGATGCACACCGAGATGTGGATGCACCCGGCCACCGTCGAGAATGTGGCCACCCTGAGGCGCCGCGGCGTCGTCGTGCTGGAACCCGCGTCCGGGCGCCTCACCGGCGCCGACAGCGGTGCCGGCCGGCTGCCCGAAGCCGAAGAGATCACCACCTTTGCCCAGCTGCTGTTGGAACGCGGCGACGCGCTGCCCCATGACCTGGCCGGGGTGAAAGTGGTTGTCACCGCCGGTGGCACCCGCGAGGCACTCGATCCGGTGCGGTTCATCGGCAATCGCAGCTCGGGAAAGCAGGGCTATGCGGTGGCCCGGGTCATGGCGCAGCGCGGTGCCGACGTCACCCTGATCGCCGGAAACACCGCAGGCCTGGCCGATCCCGCCGGAGTCGACGTGGTGCACATCGGTTCGGCGGCGCAGCTCCGAGACGCGGTGGTCAAGTACGCGCCCGACGCTCGGGTGCTGGTGATGGCGGCCGCGGTCGCCGACTTCCGGCCGACCGAGGTTGCGACCACCAAGATCAAAAAAACCCACGGGCCCGGCAAAGAAGAGCAGGCGCCGGTGATCGAACTGACCCGGACC
>JARLGS010000018.1 GCA_031292695.1 Mycobacterium sp.
GCAGTGAATATGATTGCGCCGCAACGCCTGGCCCAAGGCCTGGTGCAGAACGGCACCATCGGCGACGGCGGCCGGATCGTCGGCCTGTCCTCGATGGCCGGCATCGCCGGTAACCGCGGCCAGACCAACTACGCCGCCACCAAGGCCGGCATGATCGGCATGACCCAAGCACTTGCGGCCGGCTTCGGCGAGAAGGGCGTCACGATCAACGCCGTCGCGCCGGGCTTCATCGAGACCAAGATGACCGACGCCATCCCGCTGGCCACCCGCGAGGTGGGCCGCCGGCTCAACTCACTGTTCCAGGGCGGCCTGCCGGTCGACGTCGCCGAACTGATCGCCTACTTCGCCAGCCCCGCGTCAAACGCGGTGACCGGCAACACGATCCGGGTCTGCGGCCAAGCCCTGTTGGGAGCGTGATGAGCGCTTGCGCGAAGAACAGGAGACAGTAACCATGGCTCAGCCCAACGGCCTGCTGAACATGGCACGGGCGGTGGCGGGTGCGCTGCCGTTCGTGTCGCGCGGCGCCACCCTGCCGGCCCGCACCGTGACGGTGTCCGGCCTGACCATCGACCCGAAGAATGTCGCCGAGTACGCCGCGGTGACCGGGCTGCGGTTCGGCGACACCGTGCCGCTGACCTACCCGTTCGCGTTGACCTTCCCGACCATGATGTCGCTGGTCACCGGGTTCGATTTTCCTTTTGCCACAATGGGTTCAGTGCACATCGAGAACCACATCACCCAGTACCGGCCAATCAAGGTCACCGACGTGCTGGACGTCGCGGTGCACGCGGAGAACCTGCGCGAGCACCGCAAGGGCCTGTTGGTCGACCTGGTGACCGACATCAAGGTGGGCAATGATCTGGTGTGGAATCAGGTCACCACGTTCCTGCACCAGCAGCGCACCAGCCTGTCGGGCGGACCCAAGCCGGAGCCGGTCAAGCAGCCCAAGCTGCCACCACCCAACGCGGTGCTGACCATCACCCCCGGCCAGATCCGGCACTACGCCGACGTCGGTGGCGATCACAACCCGATCCACACCAGCTCGATCGGCGCCAGGCTGTTCGGTTTCCCGACTGCGATCGCGCACGGAATGTTCAGCGCGGCAGCGGTTCTGGCGAACATCGAGGGTCAGCTGCCGGATGCGGTGAAGTACTCGGTGAAGTTCGGCAAGCCGGTGCTGCTGCCGGCCAAGGTCGGCCTGTACGTGTCCCGGGACGGCGACGGGTGGGAGCTGGCGCTGCGCAACCTGTCCAAGGGTTACCCACACCTGACCGCGACGGTGTCTGGTTTGTAGGTCCTCTCGAACGTGAGGCCGACGCCGAGATCGACGAAATGGTCGGATCTACTCGGACAAATCGGCCGAAACGTCCGTTTGGGCGAGGAAGCTCTAGGCCTCGGCGCGCTTGCCCTTGAGACCGCGCCAGAACAGATTGATCATCAACTCGGTCGCGTCGTTCACATCGGTGTCCCCAGCGCTGACCCGGCTGGCGATCGCCTCGCCGGCACCCACCAGGGCGACGGCCATCATCTCGAAGTCGCTGTCCGGCTCGGGGTTTCGCGTGCCGGTGCTGAGCAGCCGGGCCACCAGATCGATGATCCGCTCGCGGCCCTCGCGAACCGTGTGGGCGAACGCCTGCGAGCTGGTGGCCTGGGTGTAGAGCACGATCCAGGACGCCCGGTTGCGGTCGATGTACGTCATGAACGACAGCACCGCATTGCGCAACAGCTCGCGCGGACTCTGGGTGAAGTCGATGTCCGCCCGAACGGTGTCGACGAAGCGGGTCAGCTCGCGGTCCAGGCAGGCGCTGAACAACTCTTCCTTCGAGCCGTAGTACAGATACAGCATCGGCTTGGAGATCTCGGCCTGCGCGGCGATCGCGTCCATCGACGTCTCGTAATAGCCGTTCACCGAGAACATCTGCACGGCGGCATCGAGCATCTGCTGTTCGCGGACGGCCCGCGGCAGCCGCTTGGTTCCACCTGCCATCAGATCAGGGTATTCAACGTCTTCGCGGGACCGGTCACTTCACGCATTTAGCGTCCGGCCCCTTCATGGCCGCCACCCGCAGCACCGACTGGTCGACCTTCGCCTGGTCCAGTTGGCCGGACTGCACGGCCGCCTCCAGCTTGTCGAGCACATCCGGAATGCCGTCCGTCGTCACCCACAGCGCGATGTCGGCACCGGCCTGCATGGCCTTGAGCGCCGCGTCGGCGACGCCGTAGTGCTGGCTGATGGCGGCCATGCCGGTCAGATCGTCGGTGAACACCACGCCGTCGAAGGGCGGCCCGCCGTACTTGCCGCTGCGCAGCAGGTCGTAGGCGGCTGGGCTCAGGCTGGCCGGCTCGTCACCTTCGGTCAGGCCCGGTACCTGCAGGTGGCCGACCATCACCGCCACCGGCGCCTCGGTGGTCAGCGTCCGGTACGGGATCAGGTCGTCGGCCATCAGGGACTCCAGCGGCGGGGTCTTCACGCCGCCGGTGTGCGAATCACCGGAGCCGTGCCCGTGGCCCGGGAAATGCTTGAGCACCGGCACCAGCCCGGCCTCCCGCAGGCCCTTGGCGTAGGCACCCGCGTACTCGGTCACCTGCTGTGGGTCCGAGCCGAAGGAGCGATCGCCGATCACCTCGTCGTCGGGCTCGTCCGTGACGTCGGTGTCGGGGGCGAAGTCGATCGTGATGCCGTACTTCTGCTTCATCTGCTGGCCGCGGTCCCGGGCGATCGCCACGACCACGGCCGGGGTCATTGTCTCCGCGAGCACCATCGGCGACCGCTGCTTGCCGAACAGCTTGGCCAGCCGCGAGACCCGGCCGCCCTCTTCGTCGATGCTGACCGCCAGCGGCAGCGCACCGGATGCGGCCTGCAAGGCCGGGATGGTGCCGTCGGACAGCATGGACAGATCGGTCCAGCTACCCACGAAGATGCCACCGACCTGCTGCTGGGTGACCGCGGCGCGGGCATCGGCGGCGTCCTTGACGCCGACCATGAGCAGCTGGGCCAGTTTCTGCCGCAGGGTGAGGGTGCTGAGCAGGGCGTGCGCGTCGCACGGGGGGGCGGTCGGCGCGGGCGCGTCCATCGGCTTACTGGACGGTGCCGTGCTCTTGGCTGAGCTCGTCGGGCCGGCAGCCGGCTGGCTGGGCGACTGCGAGCAACCGGCCACCAATCCGGACACCAGAGCCAACGCGCCAAGGGTTCGGGGCAAGGACATGGGTTTCGAGCCTAGTGGGTCCAGTCCGGGCGGCTCCGGACCCGTGATGGCCCCGGGGCCGCCAGCGAAACGGAACCCGGCAGGTCGCCATGCTAGTTTGGGCCGCATGGACCGCTTCCTCGTGCCCGCCGGAGCCAGCATTGTGGTCGGTCTGTTGCTCGGAGCCGCAGCGGTCTTCGGAACGACGTTGATGCTGCAGCAGGACACCAAGCCGACGCTGCAATCGGGCGATCCAGCGTCTTCGGTGCTCAACCGGGTCGAATACGGCAACCGCAGCTGAGCCGGCAGCGCCGCTGTCCCGGCGCTGCTTGTGGGTGGTCAGCGCGGCCGCACTGGTCCTGACGTTCGCCCAGTCACCGGGCCGGGTCTCGCCCGACACCAAACTCGATCTCACTGCCGCCCCCGCGCGCTTCCTGGCCCGGGCGGCCAATCTCTGGAGCAGCGACCTGCCGTTCGGCCAGTCGCAGAACCAGGCCTACGGCTATCTGTTTCCGCACGGCGCGTTCTTCCTCATCGGTGACGTCATCGGCCTGCCCGGCTGGGTGACCCAGCGACTGTGGTGGGCGCTGCTGCTGGTCGTCGGGTTCTGGGGTGCGGTGCGTGTCACCGAAGCGCTCGGCATCGGCAGCCGACCCTCCCGCGTCATCGCCGCGCTGGCCTTCGCCCTGTCCCCACGAGCACTGACGACGCTGGGCGCGATCTCGTCCGAGACGCTGCCCATGATGCTGGCTCCATGGGTGCTGTTACCGGTGATCCTGGCGCTGCGGGGTGATCCGCGGGTCCGTCAGTTGGCGGCGCGGTCGGCGGTCGCCGTCGCACTGATGGGCGCGGTGAACGCGGTCGCCACGCTGACCGGCTGCTTGGCCGCGATCCTCTGGTGGGCCGCACACCGACCCAACCGGCGTTGGTGGCGCTTCACCGCGTGGTGGTTCGGTTGCACGCTGCTGGCCATCCTGTGGTGGGTGGTCGCGCTGCTGTTGCTCGGCCGGATCAGCCCGCCGTTCCTGGACTTCATCGAATCCTCGGGCGTCACCACCCAGTGGCTGTCTCTGACCGAGGTGCTGCGCGGCACCTACGGCTGGACGGCATTCGTCGCAACCAACGCCACCGCGGGCTCGTCGCTGGTCACGGGTTCGGTGGCGGTGCTGGCCACCACGCTGGTGGCGGCCGGTGGTCTGGCCGGCCTGGCGATGCGGAGCATGCCGGCCCGCGGCCGGCTGATCACCATGCTGCTGCTCGGCCTGCTGCTGCTCGCCGTCGCCTATTCGGGTGGGCTCGGCTCCCCGATCGCCCATCAGGTCCAGGCGTTCCTGGACGCTTCCGGAACCCCGCTGCGCAACGTGCACAAGCTCGATCCCGTGCTGCGCCTGCCACTGACGCTGGGCCTCGCCCACGTACTGGGCCGCATTCCGTTGCCGGGCACTGTGCCCCGCCACGAATGGATCAACGCCTTCGCCCATCTCGAGCGCGACAAGCGGATGGCGGTCGCGGTAGTCCTGCTGACCGCGTTGGCCGCGGGCACATCGCTGGCCTGGACCGGCCGGCTCGCCGCGCCGGGCGCATTCCGCGCTATCCCGCCCTACTGGCACCAGACCGCGGATTGGCTCGACGCCCACAGCACCGAGACACCGGGGCGGGTGCTGGTGGCGCCGGGCGCACCGTTCGCCAACCAGGTGTGGGGCAACACCCACGACGAGCCGCTGCAGGTCCTGGAGCACGGCGAGTGGGGTGTGCGCGACTCGATTCCGCTGACCCCGCCGCAGACCATCCGAGCGCTGGACTCGGTGCAGCGGCTGTTCGCCACCGGTAGGCCGTCCGCCGGGTTGGCCGATACCCTTGTTCGCCAAGGCATTTCGTTCGTCGTCGTGCGAAATGACCTGGATCCCGACAACTCCCGGTCGGCCCGGCCGCTGCTGGTGCACCGGTCGATCGAGGGCTCGCCCGGCCTGACCAAAGTGGCCCAGTTCGGCGACCCGGTCGGCCCGGGCGCGGTGGAGGGCTTCATCACCGACAGCGGGTTGCGGCCGCGCTACCCCGCCGTCGAGATCTACCGGGTCGCCGGCGCCGGCACCACCCGGCCATATTTGGCCGACGCCGACGCCATGGCCCGGGTCGACGGCGGACCCGAGGCCCTACTACGCCTCGACGAGCGTCGCCGTCTGATGGGCCGAATTCCCTTGGGCCCCATGCTCTTGACCGCTGACGCCCAGCGCGCCGGACTGCCGTCGGCCGCGGTCACCGTCACCGACACGCCCCTCGCCCGGGAGACCGACTACGGCCGCGTCGACGACCATTCGTCGGCCGCGCGCTCGCCCGACGATCCACGGCGAACCTTCAACCGCGTCATGGATTACCCCAGCCCGGGCGCCGACACCGCCTACGGCCAGTGGCCGGGTGGGCGGATCACCACGTCGAGTTCGTCGTCCGATTCCACCGCGCTGCCCAATGTCGCCACCGCGGCCGGACCCGCCGCGACCATCGACGGTGACCCGTCGACCAGTTGGGTGTCCAACTCGCTGCAATCGGCTGTGGGGCAATGGCTTCAGGTCGACTTCGACCATCCGGTGACCAACGCGACCGTCACCCTGACCCCCAGCGCCACCGCGGTGGGCGCCCAGGTGCGCCGGATCGAAGTGTCAACCGCGAACGGCACCAGCACAATTCGGTTCGATCAACCGGGCAAGCCACTGATCGCGGCACTGCCGTACGGCGAGACCTCGTGGGTCCGGTTCACCGCGACCGGCACGGACGACGGATCGCCGGGCGTGCAATTCGGCATCACCGACTTCTCCGTCACGCAGTACGACGCATCCGGGTTCGCCCATCAGGTGAGCCTGCGGCACACCGTCGACGTACCGGGACCGCCCGCGGGATCGGCGGTAGCGCAATGGGATTTGGGCAACGACCAGCTGGGCCGGCCGGGCTGCGCCGAAGGGCCCAATGGGGTGCGGTGCGCCGCCACCATGGCACAGTCCCCCGAAGAGCCGGTGAACATGAGCCGCACCTTGACCGTGCCCGCGCCCATCTCGGTGGCACCCACGGTGTGGGTGCAGGCCCGACAGGGTCCGCACCTGGCCGATCTGATCAGCCAACCCGGCACCGCGCGAGCATCCGGGGATGCCGACGTCATCGACGTCGCCGGCTCGGCCTATGCCGCCGCAGACGGCGACCCAGGCACCGCCTGGGTGGCGCCGCAGAGCATCGTCCAGTTCCGCAATGCCGCCAACCTGACCCTGCATCTACCGGCCCCGACCACCGTCGCCGGCCTGCGACTGGCCCCCAGTACCTCGGTGCTGCCGGCCCATCCGACCATGGTCGCGGTCGATCTGGGCACGGGACCGCAGGTTCGCCGACTCACCGGAGACGGCCCACAGACGTTGCCGCTCGCACCCGCACTGACCGATACGGTGAAACTGTCGATTCTGGACTGGCGCGACGTAATCGACCGCACCGCACTGGGATTCGATCAGGTGAAGCCTCCGGGCCTGGCCGAGGTGGCGGCACTCGACAATCGCGGCGCACCCATCGCACCGGCCGACGCGGCCGCCAACCGACGCCGCCCGATCACGCTGCCCTGCGGTCAAGGGCCCATCGTGGCGATCGCCGGACAGTTCCTGCAGACCTCGGTCCACGCCACCGTCGCCGCATTGCTGGACGGGGACCCGATCGCCGCTCAGCCGTGCCAGAGCGCACCATTGCAGTTGCCCGCCGGGCAGCAGGAACTGCTGATCAGCCCGGGACCGTACTTCACTGTCGTCGGCGCTCGACTAGCCGGCCCGCTTGCCGCTCAGATCCACAGTGTGCCAACAACTCCCGCACAACTGGGCCAGTGGACTTCCGATCGTCGGGAGGTGCGCGTGGCGCCGTCGCCCGTGCAGCGGGTGCTGGTGGTGCCCGAGAGCGTGAATCCGGGTTGGATCGCCCACACCGCCAACGGCGCCATCCTGACCCCGGTGACCGTGAACGGCTGGCAACAGGGCTGGGTGCTGCCGGCCGGCACCGCCGGCACCGTCACGCTGACCTTCGCCCTCAACACCCCCTACCGGATCGGATTGTTCGGCGGGCTGGCGCTGCTGCCCCTGCTCGCGTTGCTGGCGCTGCTGCCGGCCCGGCGCCCCGCCCCGGACGACGACCCGCCGCGCACCTGGCGGCCGGGTCCGGGGCTCA
>JARLGS010000185.1 GCA_031292695.1 Mycobacterium sp.
GGACGTTCACAGCGGCAGCAGTCTTGGAGGTCCACGCGAATGTCACGATGCCGTTCGCGTCGGCCCACGCCGACTTGAGGTACTTCGGGAGACCCCAAACCCCGTTGGCCTTCGTCGCGACCATGACGTTCACGCGCTGGCCCGCCAGCGGCGCACCACCCATGAACTTCCAGGTCACGTAGTTGCCAACCTTGGCGTACTTCGGGGTTGAGCTCGTGTAGCCGCTCGCCGGCTTGAGGCCGAGGGCACTGACGGGCGCGATCGCCAGGGATGGTCGGGTGCCCGTCACGTAGAACGCGTAGCTGGTGGCCGCGGTCCAGGCCGCACTGCTCGTGGCGTAGAGCGTGTAGGAACTCGCCGAGGCGAGGTTGATCGAGCAGCCGCTGAAGTACGCGTAGCCATTCACCGCGACCTCGCTCATGCCGCCCGTGCAGGAGAGCGTGCCGCCTGCCGGGTTGGTCGCGATCGAGAGGTAGACCGTCGAGTTGTCACTGATGACGGTGTTGGAAAGGTTCTCCACCGCCACCACCGGCTGCACGGTCCAGACAGCCCCGGCCGCGCCACCGCCCGGCTGGGTGATGAAGGCGAGGTGGTTCGCGGACCCGCCGATGTAGAACGGGAGGCTGGTGGCTGCAATCCAGCCCGCGCTGCTCGTGGCGTAGAGCGTGTAGGAACTCGCCGAGGCGACGTTGATCGAGCAGCCCGTGAACGTGGCGTAGCCGTTCACCGCTACCTCGCTCATGCCGCCCGTGCAGGAGAGCGTGCCGAGTGCCGGGTTGGTCGCGATCGAGAGGTAGACCGTCGAGTTGTCCGAGGTGACGACCGTATTGGTGGGGTATTCCACCGCCACCTGGACGTTGGGCCACAAGGCCCCCGCCGCCCCACCGGTCGGCTGGGTCCAGAAGACGAGGTGATTCGTGGTCGTGATCGTGATCGTCCCGCTCGTCACTTGCAACGCGCCGTACGTGGCGATCAGCGTGTACGAGCCCGGGAGGGTGATCGAGAGGCCGCTGAACGTGGCCACCCCGTTGACCACGGTGACCGTGTGGTTGCCCAGCAGCTGCGCCCCAGCCGGACCCGACCCGATCACAACAGACACGCTGCCCGTCGCATTCGTCACGGGATTACTCGAGGGATCGTCGAGGATGACCGTCACCGGGCTGAGCGTGGCCCCGACCGGTGTGGACGCCGGCAGAGGGCCGAAGGCGATGTGATCCACGACCGGGACGGACGTGACGTTGAATGGGGCACTGGTAATGGTCGGCAGTGAATCCGCCGTGTCCGTGGCAGTCAGCGTGAAGGTTCCGGTTGCATCGATGTACAGGCCGCTGAACGTCGCGACGCCGTTGTTCGCCGTGACCGTGAGGGACCCATGCAGCGTGCCCGAGCCGCTCCCGATCGCGATTGTCACGGGGCTCGAGGTGCTCACAGCGGTTCCGGTTGTGTTGTCGATCGTGACCGTCACTGCCTGGCTGAACGGGACCCCGACCGTCGCGCTCGTTGGTACGCCCGAAAAGACGAGGTGGTCGGGGGGAAGAGCGGCGGCCACGGATGCCGGCAGCAGACCGACGATGAGCAATGCCGCGCCAACAACGCCGGCGAGGCGACGACTCGAGATACCGTGCATGGCACATCCTCTCTAGCGCGGCCCGGCGAGCAGCACGGGCGCATACGAGTCTAGCGCGGCCGGGTCACCGGCGCGGCATCGGCCAAGGTCATTGTGACGGCGGCGGTTCACCCCGGCATTACGCGGCGTCATGTGCGCGTCTCAAGGTCGCTTGCGCGAGTCGTTAAGATTGTTCCGCCGAATCACGCCGGACCCGCTCCTGACCGCAGCCTGCCGGACAATCCTCAGGGTCCGATTGACCAGCGCACCCATTGGCTCGACCCCGTCGAGAGCGCGGGAGTCCACCCGGCGGTGGCTCGCCAGCGATAGAGCCCGCCGCCCGA
>JARLGS010000186.1 GCA_031292695.1 Mycobacterium sp.
AAGGCCAAGACCCGCCGAGATCATGGCCAGATTTGTGACATTTCTTATGTGTGACATTTCGGTTCTACCCCAATCGCTTTTGTTGCCTGGGAATGGTTGTGAGGTGAAGTTAGAACCGCTACATAAGTGCAGGCTATGGACCAGTTATGCAACTGTGATGAGCATCACTCGGCCGGGTCGGGCCAAACGAAGACCAAACAAGAATGCGTGCCTCCGGGGAGGCAGGCATTCTCTGATTCAGGTCATGTATTCAGGTCAGGCGCAGACGCTGACAAAACCCAGCGGACCGCTGATGCACGGGGGCGGGGAGCCCAACTTTTGATGCGTGAGATATCGACTCAACCCCAATTAATTCGCTATTGATTACTGGAATGCGCTTGACGTTAGGTCGGCGAGTTAAGTCGCGGCTGTGGCGACGTTATTCAGGTGTGATGGCCATCGGTGAGGCCGGGCCGATACAGTTCGAGCGTGCTGACGAAATGGTTGTTGAGCCTGGACCGGAGCTGGAAGATCGGCATCGCGGTCGCGCTCGCTGTCGTCGTCGGGCTCATTGTGTGGCAGACCGAGTTCCGCGGACCGACGGCAGAATGCCGGCCGGTGCGCGACATGCTCGACTACAACAAGGCGCAGGCCGTGCAGATCGAGTCCAAAGCGGACAAGAGCGGCATTCCGACCATGGCCGAGGAGACCGCCTATCGGGCCTGGGCCGACGGCATGGCCGAGCGGGCCCAGAAAGTCACCGCGGCGGACGTCGCAGTCCACGCGGTTCAGCTGGCCACCTTGTCATCGCAGTTCGCCTCCGCGCTGGACGCCTACCGGATTGCGGCCCAGGGCCGGGCGCCCGGTGCGCCGGCACCCACTGAGGCCTATCAGCTGTCGGCAATCAACGCGCAGATCTCGGATGAGATGAAGGCGCTCAACGACGCCTGCCCGGCTCAGCGGAAACTGACCGACCTGTTCTAAACCGGCCAGTTCAGGACGACCTGGTCCAGCGGCAGCCGCTCGCGCGGCCGGGCGTCGCGTGCCACGATCTCGGGAGTGGCCTCGGCATAGTCGCCGAGGGTGCCGACGGCGATGACCACCAGCGGGCGCAGGGTGTCGGGCAGGCCGAACGCCGCACGGGCTCCGGCGGCGTCGAAGCCCGCCATCGGATGCACGATCAGGCCCCGGGACACCGCCTCGACGGACAGGTTGGCCATGGCGGAGCCGGCGTCGACCTTGCTGTAGAGCGCGGTCTTCTCATCGGGCCCCTCATCGGAGCACAGCAGGATCAGCGCCGAGGCCGCGCGGGCGTAGCTGTTCCCACGTCGCAGTAGCCCGGCCAGAGTGACGAACGTCTCGCTGCCCGGCAGCCCGACCAGGAAACGCACGGGCTGCCGGTCGCCCCAGGTGGCCGCCCAGCGCGCGGCCTCCAGCAGAGCGGTCAAATCCTCGTGCGGCAGTTCGGCATTGGCGTCGAAAGCGCGGGGGCTCCAGCGCGCAGCGATGTCGGGATGAATCGGGACCGACGTCGCGGCGGGTCGATCAGACGCGCGATGCACGTCTGCCAAGCTACCGGCCAACAAATCCGGCTGCGTGCCTCCCTTATCCTTGGAGCTGATTGTTGGAGCAGTTGGCTGCTGCCCAGTTCAGGACAGGAAAGGCGAACAGTGGCGCTCGTCGTACAGAAGTACGGCGGATCCTCGGTGTCGGACGCCGAGCGAATCCGTCGCGTCGCTGAGCGGATCGTCGAAACCAAAAAGGCCGGCAACGACGTCGTCGTGGTGGTCTCCGCGATGGGCGACACCACCGACGACCTGCTGGATCTGGCCCGCCAGGTATCGCCGGCGCCGCCGGCCCGCGAGATGGACATGCTGCTGACCGCCGGTGAGCGCATCTCCAACGCATTGGTCGCGATGGCTATCGAGTCGCTCGGCGCGCAGGCCCGGTCGTTCACCGGCTCCCAGGCCGGCGTGATCACCACCGGCACGCACGGCAACGCCAAGATCATCGACGTCACCCCGACCCGCCTGCGTGAAGCCCTCGACGAGGGCCAGATCGTGCTCGTTGCCGGCTTCCAGGGGGTCAGCCAGGACAGCAAGGACGTCACCACGCTGGGCCGCGGCGGGTCGGACACCACCGCCGTCGCGCTGGCCGCAGCGCTGCACGCCGACGTCTGCGAGATCTACACGGACGTGGACGGCATCTTCACCGCCGACCCGCGCATCGTGCCCAATGCCCGCCACCTGGACACCGTCACCTTCGAGGAGATGCTGGAAATGGCGGCGTGCGGAGCCAAGGTGTTGATGCTGCGCTGCGTGGAATACGCCCGCCGCTACAACGTTCCGATTCACGTCCGGTCGTCGTACTCGGACAAGACCGGCACCATCGTCAACGGATCGATCGAGGACATCCCCATGGAAGACGCCATTCTCACCGGAGTCGCCCACGACCGCAGCGAGGCTAAGGTCACCGTTGTCGGCCTGCCCGACGTTCCGGGCTACGCCGCCAAGGTATTTCGCGCAGTCGCTGACGCCGATGTGAACATCGACATGGTGCTGCAGAACATCTCGAAGGTCGAGGACGGCAAGACCGACATCACCTTCACCTGTTCGCGGGAGAACGGCCCGGGCGCAGTCGAGAAGCTGGCCGCGCTGAAGGACGAGATCGGTTTCTCGCAGGTGCTCTACGACGATCACATCGGCAAGGTGTCGTTGGTCGGTGCCGGTATGCGCAGCCACCCGGGCGTCACCGCCAAGTTCTGCGAGACGCTGGCCGCGGTCGGGGTGAACATCGATCTGATCTCCACGTCGGAGATTCGAATCTCGGTGCTGGTCAAGGATTCTGAGTTGGACACGGCCGTTGCGGCACTGCACGAGGCGTTCGGTTTCGCCAGCGATGAGGCGGCCGTGGTGTACGGCGGGTCCGGAAGGTAGTCATGGTCAAGATCGGTGTGGTGGGCGCGACCGGTCAGGTCGGCCAGGTGATGCGCAAACTCCTTGAGGAGCGCGACTTTCCGGCCACCAGCGTGCGGTTCTTCGCCTCGGCACGATCCGAGGGCAAGAAGCTGACCTTCCGCGGCCAGGAGATCGAGGTCGAGAACAGCGAGACCGCCGACCTGACCGGGCTGGATATCGCATTGTTCTCGGCCGGCGCGACCATGTCGCGCGTGCAGGCACCGCGGTTCGCCGCGGCCGGCGCCGTCGTCATCGACAACTCGTCGGCATGGCGCAAGGATCCCGATGTGCCGCTGGTGGTCTCGGAGGTCAACTTCGAGCGTGACGTGGCCGGCCGCACCCTGCCCAAGGGCATCATCGCCAACCCGAACTGCACCACCATGGCTGCGATGCCGGTGCTCAAGCCGCTGCACGACGAGGCCGGACTCACCCGGCTCGTCGTGGCGACCTACCAGGCGGTGTCGGGTGCGGGGCGGGCCGGGGTGGCGGAGCTCGAGGGGCAACTG
>JARLGS010000187.1 GCA_031292695.1 Mycobacterium sp.
CAGGCGCACGGAGTGCTCACCGACCAGCGGCTCGGAAGATCAGCGTCACCCCACCGAATCACTATCCGTTCTAGGCTCGCCGATCACCACCCATTAGGCGGCCAGCGCGCCGCGCTTCTTCAGCAAGGGCAACACGCCTTCGGCGAACCAGTACGCCTCCTCGAGGTGCGGGTACCCCGAGAGAATGAACTCGTCGAATCCGAGTGCGTGGTACTCAGAGATCAACGCGGCCACTTCCGCGTGGCTGCCGACGAGGGCGGTTCCCGCGCCGCCCCGAACCAAACCGACCCCGGCCCACAGGTTCGGATAGATCTCCAGCTGGTCCAACCGTCCGCCGTGCAACGCGGTCATCCGCCGCTGCCCCTCCGATTCAGACTTGGCGTGCAGGGCGGTGGCTTGGGCGATCTGGTCCGGCGTCAAGTCGGCCAGGAGCGAATTGGCGACCGCCCAGGCGGCCTCGGAGGTGTCCCGGGTGATGGTGTGCAGCCGGATACCGAATCTCAGGGTGCGTCCGCGTGCTTTGGCCAGTTCGCGCACCTGTTGAATCTTGGCGGCCGCTGCGGCGGGCGGTTCACCCCAGGTCAGGTACACGTCTACATGGTCGGCGGCAATGGGTAGTGCCGCTGCCGACGAGCCTCCGAAATACAGTTGCGGCCGCGGGTTCGGCGGCTCGGATACGCGGGCATCGGCGACGGTGTAGTGCTTCCCGGTGTAGTTCACTGCGTCGCCGCGCCAGATGTCCCGGACGATTTGCAGGAACTCGCCGGTCCTCTCGTAGCGTTGGTCGTGGCTGAGCCAGTCGCCGAACCGGCGCTGCTCGGCGTCATCGCCACCGCTGACGACGTTGAGCAACAGGCGGCCGCCGGAGAATCGCTGGAAGGTCGCCGCCTGCTGTGCAGCCAGAGTGGGCGGCACCAGGCCGGGCCGGAAGGCGACCAGGAACTTGAGCCGTTCGGTCTGCTCCAGCAGCGCGGCCGACGTCAACCAGGCGTCCTCACACCAGGTTCCGGTCGGAGTCAGTACACCTTCGAAGCCCAGACGGTCGGCGGCGCGGGCCACCTCGCCCAGATAGCGCAGGCCCGGCTTGCGGTATCCCGTGGGAATCGTGTGATGCGTCGATGCATGTGAGGCGCCGACAATCGAGCGGCTGTCGCCGTTGGTGGGCAGGAACCAGAAGAACTTGGCGGCCATGATGGGTGCCTCCTATTTGTTGGTGTTCCAGAACGGCGACAGCCCGTCGCTGAACCGGTTGTCGACGAAATGGGCGAAGGTGGGCTTGCCGTCGATCTGGCCCGACTGAGCGAATGCGTCGGCGAGCTGTTGTTCGGACGCGATCACCGCATCGGCGATGGGGATGGCCGGCCGCAGGCTCCGCGACTGCGCGACCTGGGCGACCTGCGGATCGATTCCGATTGCCGCAGCGTACTTTTGGTACCACTGTTGGGGGTGTGCGCGAGCCCAGAGGGTGGCGCGGGCGACGCGTTGGACGAAGTCTGCCAACGCGGTGTTGCGTTTGGCGTCCTGCAGCGCGGCCACCGATGCGATGCCGAATCCATAGCCGTTGCCGACCCCTGCGGCGGTTACCAGGGTCCGTACCTGCAGCTGATTCTGTGCCAGCGCGGTGTACGGATCCCAGATCGCCCACGCGTCGGCCCGCCCCTGGCTGAAAGCGGTGAAGGCATCGGCCGGCTGCAGGAACACCAATTGAATGTCCTGCACCGTCAGGTTGGCCTTTCGCAGCTGGAGTAGCAGATGGCCGTGTGCGGAACTTCCCTTACCTGCCAACACCTTCTTGCCCCGCAGGTCGGCGACGGAATGGATCGGAGAGTCGGCGGGCACCAGGATCTGGTCGCCGCCCGCCTCATTCGAATAAGCCGCTACCACACGGATTTTCGCGCCAGCGGCGGCACCGAAGATGGGTGGGGTGTTCCCGGTGACGGCAAAGTCGATCTTCCCCGCGGTGGCCGCCTCTACTTGCGGCGGTCCGGAGGTGAACGTCGAGAACTGAACCCTGTAGGGCGCGTTATCGAGCTCCCCGGCGGCGCGCAGCAGCGATTCGGTCCCGCCCTTCTGATCGCCGACCTGGAGGGTGAGGCCGGCCAGGTCGGACGGTGGAACCGACTGGGGGACTGCCAATTCCGCCTTTGTGTCGCGACCAGAGACACAAGCCGACAGCAGGATGGCTACCGCCACGATTGATGCCAGGCCGGCTACCCGTGAATGCTTCACAATTTCTCCCGTCAGACACCGAGCCGCGCGAGAAGCTCGGTTCGGTAGTCGTCGGTCCGCCCGCTACGTTGGCCTTGCGGCTGTCGGGGGTCCTCGATGCACAGGGTGTGCACCAGCCGGCCGTGCTCCAGCACCACGATGGTGTCGGCCAGGGCGATGGCCTCGTCCACGTCGTGGGTAACCAGAAGGACCCCGAAACCATGCTGGCGCCAAAGGTTCAGCAAGAGGCGGTGCATGGAGAGCCGGGTCAGCGCGTCCAACGCACCGAACGGTTCATCGAGGAGCAGCAGCTGTGGCTCCGCCACCAACGCGCGGGCCAGTGACACCCGTTGCGCCTGCCCGCCGGACAGGGTCAGCGGCCAGGACTGCGCCTTGTCGGCCAGTCCCACCTCCGCCAGCGCCTGATCGGCCCGGGAAAATGCCTCGGCGCGAGTGAGTTTGTTTCGGGTCAGGCCGTAGCGAACGTTCTCCCGGACCGACCGCCACGGGAACAGCCGAGGCTCTTGGAACGCGACGGCTGGTGCGCCGGCTACGTTCCGCTGGCCGTCGTGATCACCGGCCAACCCGGACAACACCCGCAGCACCGTCGACTTGCCTGAGCCGCTGCGCCCGACCAGTGCGACGATCTCACCGCGCCCCACCCGTAGGCTGACGTCATTGAGTACTCGATTGCGGCCATACCATTTGGATACCGAGCGTAACTCCGCGGCGGGGCGGTCAGGCTCGATCGGAGTTTCGGTGGAGAGCTCGTAAAACGTTGTCATGGCGGGCCTTTCACATTCGATACCGAAGGGCTCGACGCTCCAGAATCCGAACCAGGGCATCTGTCAGGATGCCCAGCAGCGCATACACCACCAGCCCGAAGATGATGACGTCGATGCGCAGGAAGTCGCGCGCGTTGTTGATCAGGTATCCGACGCCGGAGTCGGCATTGATCTGCTCGGCCACGATGAGGGTGAGCCACGAAATGGCCAGGGATTGGCGCAGCCCGACGAGCGCCTGCGGAGCGGCACTGGGAACGACGATGGTCGACAGCCGTTGCCACGGCGAAAAACCCAGTACCGTAGCGGTTTCGAGCAGCTTCGGGTCGACCTGACGGACCGCGGACGAAATGTTGAGGTACAGCGGGAAGGCGGCACCTAGCGCAACCATCAGCACCTTGGGCAGTTCGCCGATACCGAACCACAGGATGAACAGTGGAATCAATCCAAGGTGCGGCAGCGCCCGGATCATCTGCATCGTCGGATCCACGGTGGCGTCCACCCATCTGGACAAGCCCACCAGTGCGCCGAGCACGACGCCGATAATGCCGCCGAGGAGCAGGCCTTCGGCGGCGCGGATGCCCGAAACCCGCAGGGCAGCAGCGAGCTGACCGTTTTCGATCAGTTCGACACCGGCCTGCGCGATGGTCTGTGGCGCCGGCAGGATCTCAGGATCGATCAGGCCCCAGGCGCTTCCGGCCTGCCACGCGATCAATACCGCGAGCGGCGACAACCATCGGACCAGCTCCCAGCGCCTGGCATGGACGCGGCCACGCCAGGAAACGGCCTGCACCGCAGCAGGTTCGGTGCCAGGGGCCGCGGCGGCCACCGGGGCCTCGCGGGTGGTCATCACGCTCCTCACGTCGACGGCAATCGGTCAGGCGCGTACGCCGTGACACCGAAGGTAGGAGGCCGTCCGCTGGATGTGAAGATTTACCGTCGCCCTGATTCCACGGGAACGGGTGCCGCGGGTGGTGGCCTCTGGCTGCGGTCGAAGCAGGCATTCAGGGGCAGTATGTCGAACTGGTTGTGAGGCGGCTGCAGTGAAGGAGGTGGAAGGTGGCGGCTTCCGGGGCACGCCGCATATGAATCTCGTCTGAGGGCAGCCGACCGATACCGACTCCGGCAAGGAACTGTTGTTGGGTGAGCGACCGCCGCTGTCAGCTGTCGCAGGCAGGGTCGGTTACAGCTCGGCGAGCGCCTTCAGTGCGGCGTTCACGCGGGTAGAGGGATGCGCGCCGGCCGAGTTCGCCCGGC
>JARLGS010000188.1 GCA_031292695.1 Mycobacterium sp.
ACCGAGCCACCGGCGGAGTCGGAAACCGAGAACCCGACGGTATCGGTCGCGCTTGTGCTGCCGGTGCTCACGTAGTAGATGAGCCCGAAGACAACGTCCTGCTGCGTGAACGTGTCACCCAATCCCAGCGCGCCGGTGCCGTTTAGGTAGAGTGAACCGTCCGTGGGAAGTGTGGTGATCGTGTAGACGGTGTTGGTGGCCGTCACGCCGGTTTCGGCGGCGCTCAGGTTCGTCGTCAAGACGTCCACGGCGTTACCCGTGGCGACCGACGGCGCCACCGAAGTCACCGTGATGGCGTTGACCGTCAGGTTGAAGGTGGCCGTGGTCGTGTTGGAGGTCACGGTGTTGGTCACGGTGACAGTGATCGTCGCCGTGCCCGACGCGTTGGAGGCAAGCGTAAAGCCGAGCGTGGCCGTGCCGGTGGTGTGGTTGAAACCCGTCACCGCCGGGCTGGAGGAGAAGAGCCCCACGCCGCCGGCCGTGACGGCCGCGCTGATGGTCGTGTCGGCGTTGTTGTCGTTGGGGCTGTTGCCGTCGCCGATGCCGGTCAACAGCGTGCTGTAACTACCGTAGTTCTCACCGAGCGTGATGGAACTACCCGGGCTGATGAACGGGGTGCCCACGGGGGCGATATTGACCGATTCACTGGCGCTGACGGGACTCCCGACCGAAGGCGTGAACGTGAACTGGACGGTCCGCGAGGTGGTCGAGCTGCTGGTGGTCGAGAAGGTGATCTGATTGTAGAGCGCCTGGACCGCGGTCGCGGTGGCGCTGCTATTGAGGGTGACCACCAGCGAGCTGCCACCGCTGCCACCGGTGAAGGAGCCGATCGTCGTGGCGCTGCCGCTCAGGTAGGTGTAGGTGATGTTGGAGCCGCTGACGCCGATCTGTCCCGCGGCCGTGCCCTGGTTATTGACTGCCAGCACGTCGTGCGCGCTGTCGCCGTTGGCCGTGATGGCGATCGACAGGGTGCTGGTGTTCAACTGGCTGCTTGAGAGCGTGTCGGCGAACGTGCCGTTGCCGCCGGTGAGGATGACCGCGCTGCCGCCGGTCGTGAAGTTCGCCGCGGTCAAGCCGCCGAGCGCGAGCGCGCTGGCCGTGGGGGCGAAGGCCACGTTACGGAAGTTCTCATAGATCGACGACGTCGGCGACGAGGTGGAGCCGGTGCCGGCGCCGGACGTGCCGAGCGTGATCTGCGAAAGTGCGGTTGAGGTGATGCTGCCCGTCGATCCACCCGAATCCGTGAGCGTGTAAAGCTCGGACGTCGCACCGCTGCCGTCGTTACCCTCGGTCAGGTAGAGGGTCGCCGTGCTGCCGGACACGGAGCCGGTGAGACCAAGCAACTGAGCGCCGCTGGTGGTGTCGGGGCCCGCGCGCCCACCCTCGTACGTCCAGCTCGACCCGTTGTACGAGTATTTCAGCACCGCGCCGGAGCCGCCCTTCGTGTCGATGATGTACAGGGTATCGTCGCCCGTACTGTTGTAGTTATGGCCGCTGCCGAGGTTGGCAAAGAAGAACGTCAGCGGGGAGCCGGTGGTGTACGATCCCGTATTGATCGTCACCGACCCGCCGGCGTCAACTGACGTCAGTTGCGTCGGGGTCACGGCCGTCGTGGGCTCGGCGCCCGCGTCGAAGATTCCGTGTGACGTGGTGATGAAGAGACGACCGCCGAAGATCCCGACCTGGTCGGAGCTGGTCGCGTAGATCTGCGTGAAGGTGCCGGGCGTGCTCGTGAGGCTCGAAAGGCTGGCCTCGTAGACGCCGTTCCCCCCCGCGACGTACAGTTTCCCGCTCGTGGAGTCGTAGACCGCCGAACGCGCGTTGTTGTTGGCGTCCACGGTCGTCGTGTTCAGCGTCACGACCCCGTTCTCACCGACAACACCGATGGATTCGGTTCCCGCCGTGCTCGTGGCGCTCGCGTGGCCCTTGGGAATATCGTACCCGAAGGCCGCGATGTTGTCGC
>JARLGS010000189.1 GCA_031292695.1 Mycobacterium sp.
ACCGAGCCACCAGGCCAGCGTCCAGACCACCGCCGATGCGGCGAACGCATCCGAAATCATGTGCGCCCAGGAGGTCGACGGGCCCGACGGCGAGAACTGGATGATCATCGGGATCGAGGCCAGCAGTGCGGTGCAGGCGCCGATCAGCAACTGGACGCCATCCAGCAGGCCGCGCTGGGCGAAGTACTCAGTCTGGGTGCGGTAATCGACCGGCGTCTTCCACCACACCACGAGCAGTTGGACGACCGCGCGGAGGCTCTTGAGTTTCGTCAGCAACTACTACCTCACCCCCAAACCGACAGTAGGTTGCCGCTAGAACAGCGAAGACCCATCGCGTGACGGGTTACGAGCAAATCTATCTGATGCGAAGTTCGGGCGTCTAAACGTCAGGACATGGCGGATTGTGGAGGACGAGACCGGCAATCCGACTCGGTATCCGCCGCAGCTCCTCAAGATGAACGCCGGGCACCGCCGGAAGTTCAGCCAGATGGTCGCCGATGCGAAGACGGCCTACACCTTCGCCAAGACGCCGTTGTTCACGAAGATGATCCGGGAGTCCGCGGGCCCCAGTGCGCCCTGTGCGGCAAGAATCAGCTGGTGGGCGAGGTTAACATGTGCCCCGGCACCACGGCAAAAGACGTGCCCGTATGGTGATCCGCTCGGCAGCTAGCCTGGTCCGCACGGTTGGCAGGTACGCTCTATCATCGGTTGGACACCCCGATTAAACGTCGGACCGGTGGACTGCAGCACAGTCAGACGCAAATTAGCGCGCCGTCGGCGCGCGTGGCACAGTCAGACGCAATAGTCGGCTAGCGTCGGGTAAGACAACGACCGGTTGTGGTTCGGATTGATTAGGTCGGAGCTAGGAAACCTTATGTCCAAGTTGAAGCCGAAGTACGAAGAATTACAGTCCATCTACGACATTTCCAACGAGTTCTACGAACTCTTCCTCGGGCCCACGATGGGTTACACCTGCGGTTACTTCGAACGCGAGGATATGACTGGCGACGAGGCGCAGATCGCGAAGTTTGACTTGGCGCTGGGCAAGCTCGGCCTCGAGCCGGGAATGACGCTGCTCGATGTCGGCTGCGGGTGGGGTGCATGCATGCAGCGTGCGATCGAGAAGTACGACGTCAACGTCATCGGGCTGACCCTGTCTGGTGAGCAGCGCAAGTATGCCATCGAGAAGTTGGGGAAGGTCCCGACCGACCGGGCGGTCGAGGTCCGCCTGCAGGGTTGGGAGGAGTTCGACGGCAAGGTTGATCGAATCGTGTCGATCGGCGCTTTCGAGCATTTCGGATTCGACCGATATGACGACTTCTTCGCCACGGCTTACGACGCGTTGCCGGAGGACGGGGTGGTGCTGTTGCACACGATCACTGGGTTCGATATGCGGCGCGCCAAGGAACTGGGTCTCCCCATGACCTTCGAGTTGGCGCGGTTCGCCAAATTCATCATGACAGAGATCTTCCCGGGCGGACGTCTCCCCTCGGTGCCGAAGGTGGAGGAGCACGCGCAAGCTGCCGGATTCAAGTTGGCCCGGGTGCACGAAATCGGGCCACATTATGAGCGGACGTTGCAAGGATGGGCCGAGCGGTTGGAGGCCCACCGCGAGGAGGCGATCGCGCTTCAGTCGCAAGAGATCTACGACCGCTACGACAAGTACCTCAACGGATGTGTGCGGCTCTTCCGTGACGGCCACACCAGCGTCCACCAGTTCACGCTTGAGAAGTAATCGCGGCGTGGCTGGTGACGGTGCCGGCGCTGCGTAACGAACCCGCGGAGATTCAACTTCACCGCGACCGGACTCTGGGCAGCGGATGCGCGGGGACGCCAAGGGTCTACCGCCTACCTGTCCAGCCGGGTGCCGCTCGGATGGCATGTGAGGAAACTGGCCAAGGCCGAGAATCGTGCGTAGCAGGAAGCTGGTGGGTGACGAACCATGGTCGATATGAACGGTGTCGGCGGGGCCAGTCGTCGGGGCAACGGTTCCACCGCCAAGAATTCGCTGACCGCGTTTCTGTGGGGCGGTGGTAGCGGCATTGGGTTGGTCACGTGTATGGCCGAAAGTTCAATAGTTTGGTGTTCAGAAATATGACAAAAGATTTGACAAAAAACTCGAGTGGCATCCGGTGAGAATCGGACTGTCCCTCACAGTTCACTGCATCAAGAAATGACGGTGCATTTGAGAATTGACAATTAGTTAGCCTCATTACTATTCTCGTGATATGGGTCGGGAAGCCTTGAATAGCAACACTATTGAAAGTGCGGAGTCCGTCGACAACTACATCCGCCAAGACGGCAGCATCGTCATCCCGGACGGCATTACGCTGACCTCGTTCCTGGAACGTAACCGGGCCGCAATGGGTGACCAGCCGTCCTACCGGTGCATCGACTACGCGCAGCATCCCGATGGGCAGATCATTGAGCTGACCTGGAACGGGATGTGGGCTCAGGTCAATGCCGTCGCCGCGCGGCTGCAGCAGGTCACCGCACCCCGCGATCGGGTGGCGATCCTGGCGCCGCAGGGCGTCGACTATGTGGCGGCGTTCTTTGCCGCGGTGCACGCCGGCAATATCGCTGTCCCGCTGTTCGCGCCCGCGCTGGCCGGGCACACCGAGCGCCTGGCCGCGGTGCTGGCCGACGCCAAGCCGACCGTGGTGCTCACCACGAGCGCCGCGGCCGAGTCGGTGCGCAAGTTCATCAAGACGCTGCCGGCGGCCGAGCGCCCGCGGGTCATGGCCGTCGACGCCGTCCCGGAGACGCTGGCCGAGATGTATGTCAGCCCCGCGGTCGGTACCGATGACATCGCCTACTTGCAGTACACGTCCGGGTCGACGCGCACCCCGGCCGGTGTGGAGATCAGCCACCGCAACGTGTGCACCAACGTCATCCAGATGATCCTGGCCGGTGACCTGGACACCGATATCCGCAGTGTCAGCTGGCTGCCGCTGTACCACGACATGGGCCTGATCATGATCATGTTCCCCGCGCTGTGCGGTGGTTACATCACCTTGATGGACCCGATGGCGTTCGTGCGCCGCCCGTACCGCTGGATCAAGGCGCTGGCCGAGGAGGCCGCTCACGGTCGGACCTTCGCCGCCGCGCCGAACTTCGCCTTCGAGTTGTGTGCGCAGCGTGGCTTGCCGCCGGCGGGCGAGACCATCGACTTGAGCAACGTGGTCACGTTGCTCAACGGTTCTGAGCCGGTGACGCTGCCGTCCATCGAGCAGTTCATGACGGCGTTCACGCCGTACGGGCTGCCCGAGACGGTGGTCAAACCGTCCTACGGGATGGCCGAGGCCACGCTGTCGGTGGCCAGTATCGCGCCGAATGAAAAGCCTTGCGCCACTTACCTGGACCGCACCGAGCTCGCCGCCGGCCGTGCCGTCGTCATCGACGCTGGAGCTGACGGGGCGGTGGCCCATGTGTCGTGCGGTCGGGCGATCCCGAATCAGTGGGTGATCATCGTGACCCCCGACGGCGACGAGGCTGCCGACGGTGTTGTGGGGGAAATCTGGTTGCACGGCAACAACATCGGGCAGGGCTACTTCGGCCGGCCGGAGGAGTCGGTCCGGGTGTTCGGTAACAAGCTGCAGACCCGCCAGGCTGTAGGCAGCCATGTCGAGGGGGTCGAGGACAACGCATTGTGGTTGGCCACAGGCGATCTCGGGGTGTACGTCAACGATGAGCTGTTCGTCACCGGGCGGATCAAGGACCTCGTCATCGTCGATGGCCGCAACCACTACCCGCAGGACATCGAGGCGACGGTGAGTGCCGCGTCGCCGGCCGTGCGGTCGGGATACGTGTCGGCGTTTGCGGTGCCCGGTGATTCGGGTGAGCAGCTGGTCGTGGTCGCCGAGCGCGCCGCGGGTTCCGGGCGTGCGGAGTCGGGCCCGATCGTCGAGGTGATCCGCGCGGCGGTGTCCCGCCATCACCAGGTGCGGGTCGCCGACGTGCGGCTGGTCGCCGCCGGGCGCATCCCGCGGACGACGTCGGGCAAGCTGGCCCGCAGCGCAGCACGGGTCGAGTACCTGGCCGGTGCATTCGACTAGCGACTCGGACTGGGGCAGTCTTCTCGATGGCTCCAGGCACGCAGTTGGTCTGCGATCCGCTCGAGCTAATCACCGGGATGCTTCAGTGCGTGGCTTGGGCCGGATGCCGGTGACATTGTGAATTCGTCAGGCAGGTTTGTGAAACGTGTAAACCCGGTATTGGAGCAGGCCAAGCTTGGACAGCCATTTCATCCATCGAGTGCCCACGATCAGGGTCTTCCGGGCATCCGCCGACCCTTGCTCGTGAAGGAACTTGAGCAGGAAGGGGTACGTCGGCATCGTGTTCTTCCGGATATTCTGGTTTGCGCTGAGCTGAAGTCCAGCACGTTTGCCCATGGCCTTGTAAGACCGAAGAGGGACACTCCCGAGCGTGCCGTAAGACTTTGCGATCCGGAGTCGAATCACCGCCCAGAATGGGGTCTTGCCGAAGAACGTCATGGTCGGAACGAAGTCGGATACCGCCAGGTAGCCGCCCGGTTTGAGGACCCGCGCGGCTTCGGCGAGGAATTTCTCGCGCGATGGGAAGTGAAAAATGCATTCGACGGCGAGGACACGGTCGAATGAGTTGTCTTCGAACGGCAGTTGACATGCGTCGGCGTTGATCCAGCCGATCTTGTTGTTGTGGGCGGGCTTGGTCTGGGCCTCGGCGGCTGCGAGCTGGCGCGAGTCGATGTTCAGGCCAGTGAGGTCCATATCGGAATGTGCTGCATTGATCTGTTGGATGGTTCCGCCGAATCCGCAGCCGGCGTCCAGCAGCTTCAGCCCGTCGACGACTTTCCCGGCGGCGATCAGCACGTTATTCATCTGCTCCATGGCAGCGATGTAATCGGCCCGGGTGCCCTCGGCGACCTTGGGGTCCTCCCAATAGCCCCAGTGCACTTGGTTTTCCCACAGTTCGCCTGTTTCGCCGCCGTCGCTCCGTTCGTCGATGAGCAGGTCAAAGTAGGGGAGGTCAGGCATCGACGGGCGGTACCTCTGTCCGGTTTCGGTATCGGCCAGTTCGGTGGCGGAATTCAGTTCGGTGGCGGAATGTAGATCAGTGGTGTGGTCGTGATTGGGCATCAGGTTTGCGCGATCCTTTCGGGTGGTGGAGAGGCATTCAGTGGTGCGATTTGGCAATGGCCCCTGGACTCGATCGGCACCGCGCAGCTGCTTGAAGCTTGAGGGGCGCGGTCATAGTGTGGGCATGAATTCAGCGAGCGCAAGAATCATGAATACGACCAAAGCTAGGCCAATCAACCCACCGACGGGAATCATGGTCATACACACCGCCAACCAGACGAGAAGCCTCGGCCATTCAAATGGCTGGTTCCCCACCACGCCACCATGACGTTCCCGGAGTGCGTGGTAGGCCGCCCAGACACCTGCCCCGGCCGCGGCAACCGCGATGATCCGCAATCCGACCGGCGTCGCCACCAGGGCGACACTCGCCATGATCGCTACAGCCGCAACGCGCCCCCACACCACGGTTCGAAGCCCGGCCACACGCGCGACCGCAGGACTGCGATCCGGCTCGCCGCGGTACCGCGGTAACCGCCCATCGATACCCAACAGTCGCCAAAGCCAACGCGACCACGCCGTCCGCAGGCCGAGGTCCTCGGCAACTCGCCGAACGTCAGCGGCCGATGCCGCCATCATCTGGCGTGATCGAGCGCTCCTCCAATAAGCGGCCTTAAAGACCCGACGCGGAATCCCGAACTCCCGGGCAAAAGTGCGCGGTGGTCCGATCATCTCCCCGATCAACCAACGCAGAAAGAGCGGGAAGGTAATTGCGTACAACGCCCGCCTGAAGCGGCCAGCACGTTGCACCCGCTCAGCCAGGATATCGTCGGCAAACGTTATGTGACGAGCTTCTTCCGCCAAATGAATGTAGGTGATCTTGTTCAGCAGTGGGGGGACGTGAGCCGCGCCGCGATGCTGCAGCGTCTGCTGAAAGTGCAGAGGCTGTTCACCACAAAGCACCCCGATGAAATGGAAGGTGTTGGCATAGCCGCCAATGAAGCTGAGGAACGGCCCGATTATCCGGGAGCCTCGCCGCATTCCGGGAACATCTTCGCCGGTGCGGTTGACGAATTCCTGAAACATCTGGATGTGATTACATTCATCGGTCAATTCGTGGAGGATATACCGAAATACCGGGGAATCATTCGGTAATTTACCGGCGTAATGCACCATTCCGCGGATCAACATCATCTCGAATTGGAGCGTGACCTTGAGCGTGTTCGCGGTCATCCAGCGACCCAGGTCAATGCGCCGCTTCAGTGGTTGTTCGGCGTACCAATCGGTAGCCCCGAGCGGGGAGGTGTGTGGATCCAGCTGCCAACGCGGATCGTTCTCATCCAACGCATTCTCGGGTGCGTCCCAGTCGATATCAACGCTCGGATCGAACCGTAGGCGCGTCGTCGCACGAGAGAGGGCCTCCGCCCGGTCGGCGTAGCGGTCTCGCGGCGGGCCGTCGGCGTCGCTGACCGCCGTCATTTGTCAATCCATTGAGCCACGACCAGTTGCTCGTCCAGCCGTTCATCGGCGCCGACGTCGGTGGTCAGCATCGACGCGAACATGTCGAGCGGCAGCTGACTGCTCAACGGTGTGGGACCACCCGTAACCCGCGGCGTCCGCCACAGGTCATGCGTGGCAGGACCCACTTCGGCCCATGCGAACACCGCGTCCGGATTCTCCGGCGGCGTCCCGCCCGGCATGGCCACCAGTCGATTCTGTCTGACTACGGCCTGGTCGAACGGGGGCATCCCACTCAGCGCGCGGTGTGTCGGCGGGCCCCACTGATGGGTGCCAATCTCGATGCGAGCGACATCGAGTCGCTCGACCGCTTGGGGACGTCGCTTGAAGACATCGATGTTCGACTTCAAGCGCGTTCCTCGTCTCCGAGCCCAGCCTGTCGGTTCTGGGCTTGTCGCTGGGCATCAGGTGGAAGTGGTGTTGTCATATTTGCTGTTGGTGTGCTCTCACACGGAGGTTGCTTAGGTAGGGAGCTTAACGAATCGTGTGCTTCGCCTTGCTGGCCCCAGACTAGTAAACATCGAGTGGACCATAATTCGGTGGTGGAGAACCGCGGCATGTCGCGCGGCGTCACGGGTCGACCTCGGTACCCGACGCCGAGTCCGGCACGTTACATTCCTCACACTTCAGCCCCGGCCGACGGACTCACAGACGGTTCTGGAGTGCGATACCACCGGCGACGTCGGGTCTCGACTGCGAGGCAGCGACCGAGCGTCGGCGCCGATCTGCCCTTGCTGACCCGGCTCGTCACCTTGTTTGCAGCAGAGAATCGACGGTGCCCCGATCCGGACGACCTCGCCTATCTG
>JARLGS010000190.1 GCA_031292695.1 Mycobacterium sp.
GTGAGCACATCGTCGGTGTCGGAGGTGAACCACAAGGGGACATCATCGATCTCGGTGACTGCATCCTGCTGCCCGGCCTGATGGACATGGAAGTCAACCTGCTCATGGGCGGCCGTGGTGAGAACCCCGGCCTGTCCCAGGTGCAGGATGACCCGCCGACCCGGGTACTGCGCGCCGTGGGCAACGCCCGCCGGACCCTGCGCGCCGGGTTCACCACGGTGCGCAACCTGGGCCTGTTCGTCAAGACCGGTGGCTACCTGCTCGACGTCGCGTTGGGCAAGGCGATCGACGCCGGCTGGATCGATGGGCCGCGCATTGTGCCTGCGGGACATGCCATCACACCGACCGGCGGGCATCTGGACCCGACGATGTTCGCCGGGTTCATGCCCGGCGTGCTGGAGCTCACCGTCGAGGAGGGCATCGCCAACGGAGTAGACGAAATCCGCAAGGCCGTGCGCTACCAGATCAAGCACGGCGCCCAGCTGATCAAGGTGTGCTGCTCCGGCGGGGTCATGTCGCTGACCGGCGCGGCCGGCGCGCAACACTATTCGGACGAGGAGCTGCGGGCCATCGTCGACGAGGCCCACCGGCGAGGCCTACGGGTGGCCGCCCACACCCATGGTGCCGAAGCCGTCAAGCACGCCGTGGCGTGCGGGATCGACTGCATCGAGCACGGGTTCCTGATGGATGACGAGGCCATCCAGGCATTGGTGACCGGCGACCGGTTCCTGGTCACCACCCGGCGCCTGGCTCAGGCGATGGACGTCTCGAAGGCCCCGAAGGTGTTGCAGGACAAGGCTGCCGAGATGTTCCCGAAGGCTCAGACGTCGATCAAGGCGGCGTATGACGCCGGGGTGAAGATCGCGGTCGGCACCGACGCCCCCGCCATCCCACACGGTCGCAACGCCGATGAACTGGTCACTCTGGTCGAGTGGGGCATGCCGCCGGCCGCGGTCCTGCGATCGGCGACCACCATCGCGGCCGACCTGATCAATGCCACCGATCGGGGACGTCTGGCCGCGGGCCTGCTGGCCGACATCATCGCGGTGCCGGGCAATCCACTGGAAGATATCCACGTTACACAGGATGTGAAATTTGTAATGAAGGGCGGTAAGGTCTACAAGAATGAGTACGCCAACAAGAACTGACGATCTGGTCGAGATTCAGCAGCTGCTCGCCAGGTACGCGGTCACCATCACCCAGGGCGACATCGACGGCCTGGTCGGTGTTTTCACCCCGGACGGCACCTACAGCGCCTTCGGGGAAACGTATGCGCTGGAACGCTTTCCCGTATTGGTCGGCGCCGCGCCCAAAGGCCTGTTCATGACCGGCACCGCAGCGGTCGAGTTCGACGACGACACCCGCACCTCCGCAACGGGCACCAAGACGCTGTGCTTCATCGAGCATTCGGCGCACGATATGCGGATCGGCTACTACCGCGACACCTA
>JARLGS010000019.1 GCA_031292695.1 Mycobacterium sp.
CCGCGGGCGGGCTTGGGGCTGTGGCGTTCGTCGTGCTGAACGCCAGACGAACGCCCGCATCGCGTCTACATAGGCCGTCTCGGGGTCGCCGAACACCTGGCCCGGCCAGGTCCGCTCGGCCTCCTCGGCGTCTGCGCGCGGCCCATACACGACCAGCCGGCCCGACGACCCGCTCACCGCCGGCAGGTGCGCCGCCACCGCATGTACCGCCGGCACGAAGCAGAGGTCGACATTCAGGGTTTGGCCGGGCTCGTCGGCGGTGCGGTTCTCGCCGGTTGGCCCCCCTTTTTCGCCGGTGGCACCGGTGCGGGCCACAAGCCGGCAGCACGGAGGATGCGCTTGACCGTGTTCGGGCAGACCAGCGGCACCCAGCCCTGCGCTTTGGCCAGTTCATCGGCCAGCCGCTGCTTGCCCCAGTCCGGCTGTTCCTGCTTCAGGGCGATCACCTGCGCCACCACCGCTGGCGCCGTCTGGTGCGGGTGGTGCGGCACGTGGCTGCCAAACCGTTCCAGGCCCGCGTAGCCCTCTGCGAGGAACCGAGGCTTCCAATAATAGAAGGTCCGCCGGCCGACGTGGGCGACCCGACAGGCCTGCGCGATGTCGCCGGTCGCCTGCCAGGTCTCGAACAACAGCCGCCGCTGCGACGGCGTGGTGAGGGGGAAATAGGGGCGTGCCATCTGATCTGCCTTGCTCGTAGTCGGGGAGCCAGGGTGCTTCGCCTGGTTACGTTAGCATGGCACACCCCGCGCTTACGCGCAACCTCCTCCTGCCCCTTACAGAACTCGTGTTCGGGGCAGAAAGATGTTGCACAGCCGCACGTCCGCATAGCCAACAGCCACAGCACCCGGTCCTACGCTGAAGCCGGCACTGAACGCAGGCTGGCTGGCGCCCCAGACCCGTGTGCAAGATCGACCTGCCCCCAACACTGTCGACCGTGTGCATCGGTTCAGCCATGTCACCAGGAGACCGCAGCGACCACCGCTAGCCCTGCGGCGCCGCAAGCCTTGCGCCCCTGTCGCTCGACCGCCGGCAGCGCCAAGTAGTGCGATGGCTGGGATGCTTGCGGTGTGGCGAGGTCGCACGGACGTGCAGGTTTCTGGCAGAGCG
>JARLGS010000191.1 GCA_031292695.1 Mycobacterium sp.
CGCGCCCGCGCCAAAACCAAAGGCCTGGACACCTCCGGGCTCGACGGCGTGCTCGCGGTGGACCCGCAGTCCCGCACCGCCGAGGTCCAGGGCATGTGCACCTACGAGACGCTGGTGGCAGCCACGCTGCCATTCGGTCTGGCGCCGTTGGTCGTTCCGCAGCTCAAGACCATCACCCTCGGCGGCGCGGTCACCGGGCTGGGTATCGAGTCCTCGTCGTTCCGCAACGGTCTGCCCCATGAGTCGGTGCAGGAGTTGGACATTCTCACCGGCGCCGGCGAATTGGTCACGGCGTCACCGGACGCGCACTCCGACTTGTTCTGCGCCTTCCCGAATTCGTATGGGACATTGGGTTATTCGGTGCGCCTGCGGATCGAGCTGGAACCGGTGCAGCCGTTCGTGGAGCTGCGACACCTGCGTTTCCGCCGAGTGGCAGATCTGGTCGACGCGCTGCAGCGGATCCTCGACATCGGTGGGCACGACGGCGTCCCGGTCGACTATCTCGACGGCGTCGTATTCGGCCCCGACGAAGGCTACCTCTGCCTGGGGATGAAGACATCGACCGACGGGCCGATCAGCGATTACACCGGACAGCGCATCTTCTACCAGTCCATCCAGCACGACGCCGGTGAGCGGCACGACCGGCTGACCATCGCCGATTACCTCTGGCGCTGGGACACCGACTGGTTCTGGTGCTCCAGGGCATTCGGTGCGCAGCGTCCCGCCATCCGCCGACTGTGGCCCCGCCGGTACCGGCGCAGCAGCTTCTACTGGAAGCTGGTCGGCCTGGACCAGCGCTACCACCTCGCGGACCGCATCGACCGGCACAGCCTGCGCGCGCCGGACCAGCCGCTGCGCGAGCGCGTGGTGCAGGACGTCGAGGTGCCCGTCGAGCGCGTGACCGAGTTTCTGGACTGGTTCCTGCGGAATGTGCCGATCACCCCGATCTGGTTGTGCCCGTTGCGGTTGCGCGGCGACACCGCGTGGCCGCTGTATCCGATGCGACCCCATCACAACTACGTCAACGTCGGCTTCTGGTCCTCGGTGCCGGCCGGCGATACGCCCGGCCAGACAAACCGGCTGATCGAGGACAAGGTCGGCGAGCTGGCCGGCCACAAATCGCTGTACTCCGAATCGTTCTACTCAGCAACGGATTTCGACCGACTGTATGGCGGGGAGGCCTATCGGAAGGTCAAGGACGTCTACGACCCAGATTCGCGGTTACTCGACCTGTATGAGAAGGCGGTGCAACGACAATGACGGTGTTTGACGAACGCAGCGCGACCGAATCCGGCAAGCTCACCCTGGCCCAGGTGCTGGAGAGTTTGACCGACGGCCAGCTGCCACTGAGGTTTGAGGCCTACGACGGCAGTTCAGCCGGTCCCGAGGATGCCCGACTGGGGTTCAACCTGCTCACCCCACGCGGCACCACCTACCTGGCCACGGCCCCCGGGGATCTCGGTATGGCGCGCGCCTACGTCGCCGGTGATCTCGCCGCGCTCGGGGTGCATCCCGGTGATCCGTACGAACTGCTCAAGGCGCTGGCCGAAAAGGTGGAATTCAGGCGCCCACCGGCCCGCGTGCTGGCGAACATCGTGCGATCCATCGGCTTCGAGCACCTGCTGCCCATCGCCCCGCCCCCGCAGGAGGCCCTACCCCGCTGGCGCCGGATCGCAGAAGGCTTGCGGCACAGCAGAACCCGCGACGCCGAGGCCATCCACCACCACTATGACGTGTCGAACACCTTCTACGAGTGGGTGCTCGGGCCGTCGATGACCTACACCTGCGCGTGCTACCCGCGACCGGACGCCACCCTCGAAGAAGCCCAGGACAACAAGTACCGGCTGGTGTTCGACAAGCTACGGCTACAGCCCGGCGATCGGTTGCTCGACGTCGGCTGCGGCTGGGGCGGCATGGTCCGCTATGCCGCCGCTCGGGGCGTCCACGCCACCGGGGTGACGTTGTCGAAGGAACAGGCCACCTGGGCCCGGCGCGCCATCGCCGATGCGGGGCTTGGCGACCTGGCCGAAGTACGCCACGGCGACTACCGCGATGTGCACGCCGGCGGCTTCGATGCGGTGTCCTCGATCGGCCTGACCGAGCACATCGGGGTGGGGAACTACCCTGCCTACTTCGGGTTCCTGCGAGCCCGGCTGCGCCCCGGCGGGCTGCTGCTCAATCACTGCATCACGCGGCCGCACAACCGGTCCGGGGCCAGCGTGGGCGGCTTCATCGACCGCTATGTGTTCCCCGATGGTGAGCTCACCGGGTCGGGACGAATCATCGCCGACGCCCAGGACGCCGGGCTGGAGGTGCTGCACGAGGAGAACCTGCGGCAGCACTACGCGCTGACACTGCGCGACTGGTGCGCCAACCTGGTCGAGCACTGGGACGATGCGGTGGCCGAGGTAGGCCTGGCCACCGCCAAGGTCTGGGGCATGTACATGGCCGGCTCCCGGTTCGGCTTCGAGTCCAACGTGGTTCAGCTGCACCAGGTGCTGGCCGTCAAGTTGGACGACCACGGCGCCGACGGCGGTCTGCCGCTGCGGCCGTGGTGGACGCCCTGACCGCGGCTACTCGCCGATCGGCCGGGCCCCCAGCTCGGTCTTGAGCAGTTCCAGTGCCGCCTCTTCCGGATCGCGGCGCGGGACGTTCTGGCCGGTGTCGTTGGCGGCCTCGGCCAGCATGTCCTCCTCTTCGGCCCGCTCGACAGCAGCCTGCTGTTCAGGCGTCGGGGCCGCGGCGCGCGGCGCCGCAGCTGACGAGACGGCCGCGGCACCCGCCGGGGCGGCACCGGCGTCGCACCGCACCCGCCAGTTGACGCCGAGGGCATCCTTGAGGGCTTCCCGGATGACGTCCGTGTTGTGCTGCTCGCTGAGTCGTTTGGCCAGCGGCGGGGCCGGGTGGGCCAGCACCAGGGTGTCGTTCTCGACGGCACGGACCGTTGCTTCCATCAGCATGGCCTCCAAGGACCGGCTGCGCGCCCGGACCTTCTCCCGCACCGTCGTCCACATGGCGCGGACCGCCGCGGCGTCCGGCTCTCCCGGCGTGCTCGGGGCGCTCGGGGCGCTCAGGGCGGCGGGTTCGGCAGCGGCGGGGCGTGGGGCCTCCGGAGCTGGGGCCGGAGCCGGCGGCGGGGCCACCGGTTCGGTTGCGGGCGGCGGCACCTCGACCGGTGAGGTTTCACGTTGAACCGGCCCGGTTTCGACGGCCGGACGTGGCTGCGGCGCCGGCGGAGTGGGCTGCGGTGGCGGAGCGACCGGCATCGGATCCGGATCGGGCTGCGAAACCGCCTGCGGTCCTTGACTTCTCCGGGTGAATTGGCGGCTGGCCGCCGCCGATAGAGCTACCGGGGCCGTATCGGTGGTCTCTGACGGCGCCGACGGCGCCACCTGGGCGGGGCGCTGCGGCATCGCCGCGACGCCTCCTTCTACGCTCGGGATGGAGACGTTCATCCGCGTCTCGATCCGCTCGATGCGTTGCAGCAGGGCGGCTTCCGTGTCGCTGGCCGACGGCAGCAGCAGCCGGGCGCACACCACTTCCAGCAGCAGTCGTGGTGCGGTCGCGCCGCGCATCTCCCCCAGCCCGGCGTGCACCACCTCGGCGTACCGGGTCAAGGTCGCGATGCCGATCTGGGCGGCCTGATCGCGCATGCGTTCCATGACGTCGTCCGGCGCGTCCACCACGCCACGGGCGGCCGCGTCTGGAACCACTTGCAGCACAATCAGATCCCGGAAACGCTCCAGCAGATCGGTGCCGAACCGGCGCGGGTCGTGTCCCGCGTCGATCACCGATTCGACGGCCCCGAACAGGGCCGCGCCGTCCCCGGCGGCCAGCGCGTCGACGGCCCGGTCGATCAGCGCCAGATCGGTCGCGCCCAGCAGCGACAGCGCCCGCTGGTAGACGACGCGATTCTGCTCGGCCCCGGCCAGCAGCTGGTCGAGCACCGACAGCGTGTCCCGGGGCGAGCCACCCCCGGCGCGAATGACCAAGGGGTACACCGCGTCATCGACGGCGACATCCTCCTGGGCGCAGATCTTCTCCAGCAGGCCGCGCATGGTCTTCGGCGGCAGCAGCCGGAACGGGTAATGGTGGGTGCGCGACCGGATGGTCGGCAGCACCTTCTCCGGTTCCGTGGTGGCGAAGACGAAGATCAGGTGCTCCGGCGGCTCCTCAACGATCTTGAGCAGCGCGTTGAAGCCGGCGTTGGTCACCATGTGCGCTTCGTCGATGATGAAGATGCGGTACCGCGACTGAGCCGGCGCGTAGAACGCCCGGTCGCGTAGTTCGCGGGTGTCGTCGACACCACCGTGGCTGGCCGCGTCGAGCTCGACCACGTCGATGTTGCCCGGTCCGTTCGGCGCCAGCGCCACGCACGAATGGCACACGCCGCACGGGTTGGCCGTCGGACCCTGCTCGCAGTTCAGCGACCGGGCCAGGATGCGCGCCGAGGACGTCTTGCCGCAACCGCGCGGCCCGGAGAACAGGTAGGCGTGGTTGATCCGGCCCGCTTCCAGCGCGTTGCACAGCGGTTCGGTGACATGCTCCTGCCCGACTACCTCAGCGAAACTTGCCGGTCGGTACTTGCGGTAGAGAGCCACGGGAGAAGGCTACCGAGCGGGACTGACGGGTCGCATCCCACGGCCCCGTGCAGTCGGCGACACTGATACCCATGGCACTCTTCGGCCGCTCCGACGACGGCTCATCCGACGATCTCCTAAACCGGATCGCTGACCTGGAGCGTCGAGTGGCGATCCTGGAACGCGCAAGCCACGGCAGCAGCGGGCTCCCGCTGCCGCCGGCCAGGCCGCAACCGTCCGGTGGCGCGGCGGTCAGCCAGGAAGTCCGTCACTGTGTGAGCAGCACCTCGGTGGCCGCCAGCAGAGCACAGGTCGCCAGGCCGTCGATGGCGATCTGCAGGTCGGGCAGCGACGGGAAGGTCGGTGCGATCCGAATGTTCTTGTCATCCGGGTCTTTCCGGTACGGGAACGAGGCACCGGCCGCGGTCACCGCAATACCGGCGTCCTTGGCCAGGGCCACCGTGCGGCGCGCTGTGCCGGGCCACACGTCGAGGCTGACGAAGTAACCGCCCTTCGGATCGGTCCACGACGCGATCTTCGATTCACCCAGTCGGTCCTCGAGAATCTCGGCGACCGCCGCGAACTTGGGCGCCAGCAGCGCCTGGTGCCGCTGCATGTGCAGCCGCACCCCATCGGCGTCACCGAAGAAGCGGGCATGCCGCAACTGGTTGATCTTGTCCGGGCCGATCGTCTTCTTCTCCGCGTGCTGCAGGTACCACGCGATGTTTCCGAGCGATCCGCCGAAGAAGCTGACCCCGGCCCCGGCGAAGGTGATCTTGGACGTCGAGGCGAACACGTACGGCCGGTGCGGATTGCCCGCGGTGGCGGCCAGCCCGACGATGTCGATGTTCGGCACCGATTCGTGGGTCAGGGTGTGCACGGCGTACGCGTTGTCCCAGAACAACCGGAAATCGGTTGCCGCCGTTTGCATCTGAACCAGGCGCCGCGTGGTCTCCCAGGAGTAGGTGACGCCGGTCGGGTTGCCGAAGACCGGCACGCACCACATGCCCTTGATCGCCGGGTCGGCAGCCACCAGCTCTTCGATGAGGTCGACATCCGGGCCGTCCTCGCGCATCGGCACGGGGATCATCTCGATGCCGAAACTCTCGGTGATGGCGAAGTGGCGGTCGTACCCGGGCGACGGGCACAGGAACTTCACCACGGGTTCCTTCATCCACGGCCGCGGGGAGTCGACGCCGCCGTGCAGCAGGGAGCACACGATGACGTCGTGCATGAGCTCCAGGCTGGCGTTGTTGCCGGCAATCAGGTTCGGCACGGGCAGGCCCAGCAGTTCACCGAAGATGGAGCGCAGCTCCGGCAGGCCGTGCAGGCCGCCGTAGTTGCGGGTGTCGCCGCCATTCGAATCCAGGTAGGCGTCGCGTGCTTCCCCCGGCAGGCTCAGCAAGGCGTTCGACAGGTCGAGCTGCTGCGGCGACGGCTTACCCCGGGTCAAGTCCAGAGCGAGCTTGCGGGCCTGCAGGTCGGCGTAATTGCGTTGCTGCAGATCGTGCTGCGCCTGCAATTCGTCACGGCCGAGGGACAGAAACGACACGGCGCGCCTTTCGCATCAGATCGCGAAAACATAGGGGACCCCGCGCACCCGCCAGAGCCCATTGACCCTTGCTGCCTTCCGGCCCTGGGGGAGTTCACAGGATGGACGCCGCGCGGGGTCCGGCCATGAGTGTAGTACCCACCCAGTGGCACGCCGGTAGGGCGTCGGATCCGGGTCGGCTACCATTGGCGGCGGAGGATTCGCCTAGTGGCCTATGGCGCTCGCCTGGAACGCGGGTTGGGTTAACAGCCCTCAGGGGTTCAAATCCCCTATCCTCCGCACTCGGTCCGGGGTGCGACCAGCTTATCACCCGGTCGCACCCCGGATCCACATAGCGGCGAAACCTCGAGGAGCAGCATGCGGCGGCCGGTAGCGATCTTTTGGCACGCGTCGTTCCTGATCCTGGCCGGGGTGCTGTATTTCTTCTTCACGCTGCCCCGCTGGAACGAGTTGACCGGCGACTGGTCGCACACCCTCGGCACCGCGATGCGCATCGTCTGTGGCCTGCTGATCGCCTTGTCCGCACTGCCGGTGCTGTTCACCCGCCAGCGCACCGCCCGGCCCGAGTTCGGCACTCCGCAGCTGGCCCTGACCCTCCGCACCTGGTCGATCGTCCTGCACATCGTCGCCGGCGTCTTGATCATCGGTACCGCGATCAGCGAAATCTGGCTGACCCTCGATCAGGCCGGCTCCTGGCTGTTCGGCATCTACGGCGCCGCCGCCGGCCTGGCCCTGCTCGCAGCCCTGGCCTTCTACCTGGCATTTGTCGCCGAGCTGCCACCGCCGCCGCCAGCACCGCTGAAGGTCAAGGACGGCAAGCGCCGCAACCGGCGCAAGGCCGACGTTGCCGACGTTGCCGCCGACACCGTCGTTGCCGCCGACGCCGCGACTGATGACAGCGACGCCACCAAAGACTCCGACGACGACGCACCCTCCAGCGCCGAGGACGGTAACGCCGACGACGCTGCCGTCGATGAAGCCGCTGGGAAGGCTGACGGTGAGGCGGACGATGAGACCGCCGAAGACGCCGCCAAGGACGAAGACGCTGACGACGCCATGGCCGGCAAGCTGCGTAACCGCCGCGTCGGCAAGGGTTCGGGCCTGTTTGGACGCGGAGCCTGAGGGTTAACTAGAAGGCGATCACCTCGCAGTCCGGAGGACAGCACATGGGCGGGTTCCGCATCCGCGGGCGGCTCGGCACCCTACTTGCCGCGGCTGTCCTCGTCATGGCCACTATCGGTCTGACTGTCGCCGCACCACCGCAGGCAGCACACGCGGACGTTCCCGACGCGGTAGCCACCGTCGAGCCGGCAACCGCCCGCGTAGACACCGTCATCAACTACCAGCATGCGATCGGGGCCGGCACCGGCATCGTGCTGGACGCCAATGGCGCGCTACTGACCAACTTCCATGTTGTGCAGGGCGCTGACAGCGTCGCCGCCACCGTCGGCGGGAAGCCGTACCGGGCGGACCTGGTGGGCTACGACCGGCGCCATGACATTGCGCTCTTGCAATTGCGGGGTGCCGCCGACTTGCCTGTGGCACCCATCGGTGACTCCTCGAGGCTGGCGGTGGGCGACGAGGCAGTGGCGCTCGGAAACGCCGACGGCAGTGGCAGCGCCCTGACCCACGAGGTCGGTCACATCATCGGACTGGGCCGGACCATCAGCGCCAAAGATGAGTTGACCGGTAGCTCCGAGCAGGTCACCGGCCTGATCCAGGTCGCCGCCCCGGTGCGCGCAGGCGATTCCGGCGGGCCGTTGGTCTCCGCTGACGGGCGGGTGATCGGCATGACGACAGCCGCCACCCTGAACTACAAGATGGGCCCCGGCGGCGAGGGCTTCGCGATCCCGATCAACGACGCGTTGGCGGTCGCCGGGCAGATCCGGTCGCGCACCCCGTCGGATGACGTACACATCGGTCAGCCGACGCTGCTTGGGGTCGGCGTGGGCGGTCCCGATCAGCAGTCTCAATTGCCCGGGGTGCTGATCCGCGACGTGATCAGCGGTGGGCCGGCGCAACAGGCGGGCCTCTTGCCGGGCGACGTGCTCGTCAGCATCGACTCGGTGACGGTGAGTTCGGCCAGTGCACTCACCAGCGTGCTGGACCGGCACTACCCCGGTGACGTGGTCGACCTGTTCTGGATCGACCGCGCCGGACAGCAGCACACCGGCAAGGCTGCGCTGACATCCTGACCGCATGCCCCTCGGCAGAAAAAATTTGCCTAGGTCGTCAAAGTTGCTGGATGGCGGCCTAAACCGGGCTTGTCACGGACAACGACACCCTGCAGCTTTGCCACACCGCCTCGGGCTGTTTCCCGCCGCGTCAGGGCCCTTGGCGGGGCGTCGATGGCGCGTTACATTGGCCACACCTAGAGACGCAAGAGCCTTCGGTCACAGCTGTTAGCGCGGCGGTCACCCGGTCAAGGGGAGTAGCCCAGTGGTCCACTTTTATGTGGCGGCGTACACATCAGCGTGGGCTGTCGTGGCCCTGGCGACCTATCTACTCGGCCGACATTGGTGCACCGAAGAGCAACCGCCGCACCACCGCGCACTCACCAGCGCACTGGCCGGCGCGATGTGGCCCATCATGGTGGTCGGCCTCCTGGAAGTGGGCACCGTCGCGTTGATGTCCGGCAGCCACGCCTTGCGCGACCCGGCTCTGGCTCCGGCTCCGGCCTATGCAGGCAACGTAGCGCCGCTGCCCTAGACCCCGCCTCAAGCTACCCCGCGCACATGGGATGCAGACGCCCCTATGGTGGCCTCACCGTCGCCGATCATGGTGCGTAACAAGGCTTTCTGCTCGCGCAACCCTCGATCGGCGGCGCGGTCCAACCCGCCCGGCACCACCAGTGCCGCAATGCTGCGCACCCCGTTGACCGGAATCCGGAGCAGCGGATACCAGGGCGGCATGTAGGCCGGCAGGCCTAACGTCTTCATCGCCCTCGGCCCGAGGAATGCGCTGGTCACCGACAGATGCTGCGCCCAGGCCAGCCGCCGGCGAAGGCCTGTCGCGCCGCGGTAATGCCAGGTCAGCGGGTCTTCGGCCATCGGCACCGACAACTGACGGGTGGTCTCGTCGGGGACCGCGAGCGCGGTGGACGTGTGGTAAAGGATGCGGATGCTGTCCCGGAATGACCGGGGCAGCCATTCGTCCTCCACTCCCATCAGCCAACCCACATATCGGGTCAGATGGGCGATGCTCTCCAGCTCAGCCGGCGTGGTGACGATACCCATGGCCAGCGCACCGACGACCGGGGCGATCAGCGCACCGACGAGGGTGGCCGCCATATCGGTCTGGTTGACCGGCAGCCCCCACTGCGCGCTCTGCCAATCCGGCATGGCCTGGACGTGCCGGCGAACCATGGCGTGTACGAACCGGACTCGGACGGTGGACCGGTACCCGATCCCGAAGCGGTCCAGCCCGCCTTCAGCGATCACATCCAACGCCCACTGCATGGTCTCGGCGAAACGCTGGTTGGAGCCCTTCTCCAGGGCGCCGGTGCGCAGCAGGGTCTGATTGAACCCGGAGAACTGGTAGCCACCCAGCAGCGCGACATCCCGGGCGATGTACATGCCGTCGGCACCGCCACGCCGTAGCGCCCGCTGACCCACGCGAAGCACCTCGTGGTCGACCCAGTCCGGCGTGGTTTCGATCGCTTCGAAGAATTGCCGCACCGGTTCCGGTGCCCCCGGCACGGACGCGATCCCGTCCGCAAGCGCCCGGTCGAACAGCGGCCTCACCTGCTTCATCCCGAGGGCTGACATCCGCGCGACCAGAGCATCCATGAGTTCGTCACCGACGGTGAGCCGCTCGCCCAACCGCCGCCACTGCTGTGCGTTCGGCTTGCCGACGCCGAGCACTGCCGCGAACAACCCGATGCCTACGGGCACCGGACAGGGACGGTCGGGATGGCGGGCGGGGACCGGCACGGGCATCGTTGCCCTCCTTCTGACGTTCACAAGCTGTATTGACAACGTATGTAGTCAAACTAGGCGGTACCGGTGGTCTCGTCAATGGACGACGTGAGAGTCGGGCACGAACCCCTATCCTGTTGCACATGGGGCGAGGTCAAATGTTCAAGCATCAGCGGCTGACAGCAGTCATCACGGCACTGTGCGCTGCCACCAGCGTGACGCTCAGCGCGGCGCCGGCCGCCACGGCCGCCGATACGCCGGATCAGCTGGCCATGACGGCCATCGACGACATCGTGGCGGGCAATTACGCCGCCGTCACTACCCATTTCGACCCGACTCTGCAAAAAATGCTGTCCGTCAAGGCATTAGGGCAGGCGTGGAGCACGTACCAGCAACAGTTCGGGGCCTACCAGTCCCACGGCGGTCCAGAGGACACTGCACGCGGAGATCTCACGGTGGTGAACGTGCCCTTGCAGATGGACAAAAAGCCCGGCCAGTTCCGGCTGACCGTGCACCCCGACGGCACGTTCGCCGGCCTGTACTTCCTCCGGGAAGGCGTGCCGGTCCCCTGATCGGCGCGGGCCCGTCAGGGCCGACGCGGGTCGATCAGGGTGACGCCGACGGGACTGGCGGTGCCGATCTCTGGCAGTAGGCACGCGCCCTCTTTCAGCCCGACCACACGCTCGACCAGTGCCTCCGGGCGCAGCGTGCCCGCTGCAACCAGGCCCAGCAGCTCGGGATAGTCGACGCTGGCCATGCCGTGTGAACCGAAAACGTCCAGTTCCCAAGCGATTACCCGGTCCATCGGCACAGCGGGATGCCCATCGACATTGGGCAGCAGCCCGACCTGCACGTGCCTTCCGCGCCGCCGCAGGCTGTGAATGGCATCGGCGCAGGTGCCCGGGGTGCCGACCGCGTCGACTGCGACATGGCTGCCGCCGCCGGTGAGATCGTGTACCGCAGCCGGAACATCGGAGCCGTCGGCGAGCACGGTCTCGGTGGCCCCCAGGCTGCGGGCCAGCTCCAGCGCGGCCGGGGTGCGGTCGACGGCGATGACCTTCGCGCCGACCGCGGCGGCAACCTGGACGGCGCTCAGCCCCACCCCGCCGACACCGACCACGGTGACCCACTCGCCGGCTTGCACGTCGGCTCGCGCCCGCAGTGCCCGATAGGCGGTGGCGAACCGGCAGCCCAGTGCCGCCGCCGCGGCGTCCCCGATACTTTGCGGCACGGCAACCAGATTCGTATCGGCGGCGTGCAGGGCCACGTATTCGGCGAAGGAACCCCAGTGGGTGAATCCTGGCTGGGTCTGGTCCGGGCATACCTGCGCCTGGCCACCAACGCACCATGCGCAGGCACCGCAACCACATACGAAGGGCGTGGTCACCCGATCACCGACAGCCCACCGCCGCACATCCGCGCCGACCTCGACCACCACGCCGACCAGTTCGTGGCCCGGGACGTGCGGCAGCGCCACCCCGTCGTCGTGCCCAGCCCACGCGTGCCAGTCACTGCGGCACAGCCCCGTCGCGTGCACCTGGACCACCACACCGGCACTTGACGGGGTCGGGTCTGCGACCGACCGGACGTCCACCGGGCCACCGAATTCGTCGAAGATCACCGCGTGCATCCGGACATCGTGCCTCGCCGGCCAAGGCGCCGAACGTGCACCTCGAACGAAAGCGCCCGCACCGGTCGGGGTGTAATGCGGCCGTGCACGCGACGGCAACCAGCGCAAAGACGGCGGCCAAACGGCCGCGACCAGTCGTATCACCGTCTATCTCCGACCGGGGGGCACCAGGATGTGGCCGGCGTACCCCCCTGCTGCGCCGCACCCGCCAACCTGCATGTTCACACCTGAACGTCGATACGTGCAGTTCAGGGTGCAGGCAGGTACCTCACTGAGCTACGATGCCGGGCGGGTGTTCTTCTACATCCGGTCTTAACTGAGAGAAGTTGTTATATGCCACAGGGAACTGTGAAATGGTTCAACAGTGAGAAGGGCTTCGGCTTCATCACTCCCGACGACGGCAGCAAGGACCTGTTCGTCCACTACTCCGAAATCCGTAGCAACGGCTTCCGGACCCTGGACGAGGGCCAGCGCGTCGAGTTCGAGGTCGGCCAGGGCGACAAGGGTCCCGCCGCGACCGGCGTCACCGCGGTCTAACCGATCCGGAACTTTGTGGGTTGGCGCACAGGCTTTCGCACCAGCCCACAAAAGCACGTCCATCTGCTCGCCAGCTCGGGGTCCTGAATCCTCTGGCGGACAGACGCAAAACTGCCCCTTTTCCAGCGAAAAGGGGCAGTTTTTGCGTTCTGCTCGCGGCTATAGACCCAACGCCTTCGCGCCGTTGTAGAGCACCATCAGGCCGATCACGATCAGGATCGCCGCCATCAGGGCCGCGTTGTTCTTCTCCATCCAGTCTTTGAGCCGGCTCATCGTGTCGTCCAGTCGGTGACCGGCAGCCGCGTACGCCAGAATTGGCACGGCCACCGTTGACGCGGCGACCAGCACGAAGAACGCCGCCGCCACCCAGTCACCCACCAGGCCCAGCCCGCCGGCGCCGATCGCCAATCCGGCCGGAACACAGATCAGCAGGACGTCGGGCCGCACCACCACCAGCCCTGCGCCCGTGATGGCCGCCCGCCGCGGGGTGATCGTGGCGAACGAACGCATCCAGCCCGGCGACTCTGTGCTGTTCTGCCGGGTGAACCACCGGTAGATGCCGAACAGAATGAGCGCCAGGCCCAGCACCACGCGCAACCAGGACGCCCAGGTCGGCGGCGTCCGGTGCACCCCACCCAATGCGTGGGAGGCCTCGACGCACACCGCGATCACCGCGGCCAGGCCCAGCGACCAGCCGGCCAGGAAGGCAAGGCCGGTCGGCCGCGGCCGCTCCGACTGCAGGACCAACACTGCCGGGATAACCGTGATCGGCGACAGCGCAACCACCAGTCCCAGCGGAATGAGCCCGGTCAGCACGGAGCCCCAATTTCCTGCCATGGGCAGCAATGTACAGCTCCGAGCCTCAGGATTTCGGTTGATGACGCACGGCCTGGCAGTGTCCACCCGAAGCAAACAAAAACTCGTTACGGTCGGCGATCCCAACTGACGCACAAGCGCTACTTCACAGCGTCCTGCCCCTTCAGATCCCGGTCCTTGCTCGGCTGCACCCGCTTCGGTTCGCCCGGCATCTTGGGATAGCTCGGCGGGTAGGGCAGGTCGCCCAGTCCGCGGTCCTCATCGGCCTGCACCATCTCCAGCAGCGGCTCCAGCGAATGCGCCACCGAGTCGATGTCGGCCCACGGATCACCGCGGCGCGCAACCAGATCCGGCACGGTGGCCATGGTGTAGTCGTCAGGGTCGGCGTCGGCCAGTTCGGCCCAGGTCAGCGGCATCGACACCGTGGCGATCGGGGTCTTGCGCACCGAATACGCCGACGCGAAGGTGCGGTCCCGGGCGTTCTGGTTGTAGTCGATGAACAACCGCTGCCCACGTTCCTCCTTCCACCACGACGTGGTCACGGCGTCCGGGGCCCGCCGCTGCACCTCGCGGGCCAAGGCGATCCCGGCTCGGCGCACCGCGATGAAGTCCCACTCCGGCTTGATCCGGACGAACACGTGCACACCGCGGCCGCCGGACGTCTTCGGATACCCGGTCAGGCCGAGTTCGTCCAGGATCGGTTTGAGCACACCGGTGGCGATCTCGCGGGCCTCTTTGAAACCGGTGCCCGGCTGCGGATCCAGGTCGACGCGCAACTCGTCGGGGTGTTCGGTGTCCGGGCAGCGCACCTGCCACGGATGCAGAGTGACAGTGCCCATCTGTGCGGCCCAGATGATCGCCGAAGGGTGGGTCACTTTCAGTGCATCAGCGGTGCGGCCCGAGGGGAACGTCACCCGACAGGTTTGCAGATACTCGGGATGCTTTGCGGGAACACGTTTTTGGTATATTTCCTCGCCTTCGATCCCGTCCGGGAAGCGTTGCAGGTGGGTCGGCCGGTCCAGTAGTAACTTCACCATCCGGTCGGCGACAACCAGGTAGTAGTCGACCATCGCGCGCTTGGTGCCCTTGCTCCCCAACTGCGGAAAGTACACCTTGTCAGGATTGGTGAACCGGACGGCGATGCCGTCGACATCGAGTTCCTCTGCGACGCTTGCCATTAGCTTGTCTCCAGGACGTCATACAGGTCGTAGTTCAGCGGCACGTCGAGTTGATCGAACGTGCAGCTCTCCGGATCCCGGTCCGGACGCCAGCGCCGGAATTTCACCGTGTGCCGAAATCGCCTGCCATATCGGCCCTCTCCCGCCGCTCCGCTCGCCGAAGGTGCGTTTCCCTCCATCTGGTCGTAGGCCACCTCGCACACCTTCTCCGGCCGGATCGGCACCCAGGTCTTGTCGGCCGCCGAATTCCACCGGCTCTGCTCGCCGTCCTGCGCAGCACCGGTGCGCAGCGGCTCCAGTTCGGCGAGCAGCTTGATGCGGTCGTTGACGCTGAAGGACGCTGCGCCACCGACCATGCACAGATTGCCGTCGCTGTAGAGGCCCAACAGAATCGACCCGATCCCTTCGCCGCTCTTGTGCATGCGGTAGCCGATAGCGACGCAGTCGGCGTCGCGCGCGTGTTTGACCTTCACCATCTCGCGTTTGCCCGGCAGATACGCGCCGGCGAGCCGCTTGGCAATCACCCCGTCCAGCCCGGCGCCCTCGAACGTGGTCAGCCAGTGGGCGCCCTGCACCGGGTCCTCGGTGGCCCGGGTGACATAGCACCACTGTTTCTCGCTCACCAGTTCCTGCAGCGCGGCGCGCCGGACCCGGAACGGCTCGGCCAGCAGGCTCCGGTCACCGTCGGCCAGCGCATCGAATCCGATGAAATGCGCGGGCGTCTGTTCAGCGAGCATCTGCACGCGGCTGGCCGCGGGGTGGATGCGCTGGCTCAGCGATTCCCAGTCCAGGCGGATCCGGCCGCCGATCTCCCGCGGGACCACCACCTCACCGTCCAGCACACAGCGTGGGGCGATCTCATCGCGGAGCGCGTCGAGCAGTTCGGGAAAGTACCGCCCCAGTTCCTTGCCGTTGCGCGACTGCAGGATCACCTCGTCACCGTCGCGGAAGACCAGCGCCCGGAACCCGTCCCACTTCGGTTCGTAGGACCACAGCCCCTCATCATCTGGCACCTTCACGGCCGCCTTGGCGAGCATCGGGTCAATCGGTGGCTGCACGGGTAGGTCCACGGTCTCCATACTCACGTAGACCGGCGCGGGCGGGCAATGTCATCGCCCTGCGCGTTAGATTGCCGACGTGGCCCACTCCCCCGCCGGCCGGTTCGCGCCGAGCCCGTCCGCCGATCTGCACATCGGCAACGTGCGCACCGCGGTGCTGGCCTGGTTGTTCGCCCGGTCCACCGGCAGGCGGTTTCTGGTGCGAGTGGAGGACCTGGACGACCGCACCTTCGCCGACATCGCGCAGCGGCAGCTGGCGGATCTGGAAGCGGTCGGGATCACCTGGGATGAGCCACCCGAGTACCAGACCGCGCACCAAGCGCGCTATCTCGCCATCGTCGACGAGCTGACCGAACGCGGCCTGACCTTCGAATGTTTCTGCAGCAGAAGGGACATCCTGCAAGCCCCACGGGCACCGCACGCGCCGGATGGCGCCTACCCGGGCACCTGCCGAGAACTGAGCGCCGACGAACGAGCCCACCGTCGCGTCGACGGTCGGCCCCCGGCCATCCGATTACGTTCGGATACAACCGAATACACCGTCACCGACGTGCTGCACGGCCGGTACACCGGCGTCGTCGACGACTTCGTGCTGCGCCGCGGCGACGGGGTACCGGCCTACAACCTCGCCGTGGTGGTGGACGACGCCGCCCAGGGCGTCGATCAGGTGGTGCGTGGTGACGACCTGCTCCCGTCCTCGCCGCGGCAGGCGTATCTGGCTGCGCTGCTCGGGTATTCGCAACCGACGTATGCGCACGTTCCCCTGGTTCTCAACAGCGAGGGCAAGCGACTGGCCAAACGCGATGGTGCGGTGACGGTTTCAGAGCTCGGCGTGGCGTCCGCCCTGGCGCAGATCGCCGCCTCGCTCGGCTTCACCGCCACCACACTCGACGGCATGCTGACCCAGTTCGATCCGGCGCGGCTGCCCCGCGAGCCGTGGATTTTCCGGCCCACGTAGCTAGGCGCACTCGCCGAGTGTGAGCTAATGCGCCAATCCCGCAATGGATTTGACACAGAACCTCACGTTCGGCTGAGGTACCCCTCAAACCCGGCGCGGCACTCCGAAGACCTTGGCCAGGAGGAACCCCCGCACCGACGCGGGAAGGTTCGTCAGCAGCGCGGCCTGAAGCTTGGGACCGAACCCGACGATGTACCGGGCCCTGGGCCGGCGCGCGGTGAGCGCTTCCTGAACCACCGCAACGACTTTCGCCGGATCCACCGCCATCTTCTGCGACAGCGGGACCATCTTCTTCATCCCGGCGATGTGTTTGTCGTACAGGCCGTGATGCGCGGGTGAGGTGGCAGCCTCGAGTTCTGCGACCATGTCGTCGGCCTTGCGCCACATGTCGGTGTCGGTCTGTGCGGGCTCCACGACCACTACTGGAATGCCCCAGGGGCGCAGCTCCATGCGCAGTGCCTCAGCCCCGGCCTCCAGCGCGAATTTCGATGCCGCGTAGGCGCCCACCATCGGCGCAGACAGCTGGCCGTTGACGCTCGAGATGAACACCACCCGGCCACCAGACTCGCGCAACTTCGGCAGTACCGCGGCGGTCACCGCGACCTGGCCGACCACGTTGACCTCGAGCTGCTTCCGCCAATCCGCGGACGTCAGCGTCTCGATCGGACCGGCGACCACGATGCCCGCGTTGTTCACCACGGCGTCCAGCCGCGCCGGCAGCGCTGCGGACAGCGCCTCGACCTGACCGGCATCGGTGACATCGAGGATCACTGCGGAGATGCGCTGCGGGTCGAGCGCCACCACCGCAGCGGCGTCGGCTTCCGTACGCACGCCGGCGATGACGTCCCACCCGGCCGCGGCCAGGTGCTCGGCGATGGCCCTGCCGATACCGCGGGCGGCGCCAGTAACTAGAACTGAAGGCATATCGGCGAGGGTACTGCGCCCCGCAGACTCGGCCGCTCCGACTAGAGCGTCACCGGCAGCGTGGCCAGGCCTCGCAACGTCAGATTGGGCTTGTACACCGGCTCACCGGCCAACTGTGCCTTCGGGAACCGAGCTGCCAGCGCCGACAGCGCGACCGAAGCCTCCAACCGGGCCAGTGGCGCGCCGAGGCAGAAGTGCGGTCCCTTGCCGAAAGCCAGATGCTTGATCACGCCGCGGTCCGGGTCGAACTCGTCGGGGCGGTCATACACTCGCGGATCGCGCTGTGCGGCAGCCAGCAGCAGCATCATGATGTCGCCCTTGGGCACGGTCACGTCACCGATCTGCAGGTCCTCGACCGCCACCCGGCTGGTGAGCTGCACCGGCGGGTCGAACCGCAGCGTCTCCTCAACGATCGTCGATGCCCTCGACGGGTCCACGGCCAGCTCCGCCCAGTATCGCGGGTGCCGCAGCATGGCCAGCGCCGCGTTGGCGATCAGGTTCACCGTCGTCTCGTGCCCTGCGATCAGCAGCAGATTGCAGGTCGCCACGATCTCCTCGGACGTCAGCTGGTCGCCGTCCTCCTCGGCGGCGATCAGCGCCGAGATCAGATCCTCACCCGGGGAGCTACGCCGGTGCTCGATCAGGTCGCGGAGGTACTGGCGCAGCCAGAGACCCGCTTCCATCAGCGCGTCACTGCTCTCGGATGTCTCACCGGTGATGGACACGAAGGGATCGAGACCCTGCGCCAGCAGGGCAGAGGCCCGGCTGAACTGCGGCTCGTCCGCCATGGGCACGCCGAGCAGCCGGCAGATCACCGCGACCGGCAGCGGGTAAGCCAGGTCCGCCACCACATCCATGTCGCCGGCCAACTCGATGCCGTCCAGCAGGCCGTTGACCATCGCCTCGATGTCGGATTCGAGCGCCTTGATCACCTTGGGCGCGAAGGCCTTCTGTGCCAGGCCCCGCAGCCGCGTGTGGTCCGGTGGATCCAGGAACAGAAAGCCGGGTTCACCGAATGGCCGCGCCTGCCGCTGACCCGCGGCGATTTGCTTCTGCGACACCGTGGACTTCAAGCGGTCATTGGCCGACAACGGGTTCCGCAGCACTTCATCGCAATCCGAATAGCCGGCAAACACCACCAGATTCGCATCCGGCAGGACCAGCGGACCCGCGTCCAGGAATCTCGCGTACAGCCGGTATGGGTCGACCCGATTAGCCGGATCCATGAGCCCCGCAAGCAGTGTCTGGGCGTCCATCACGCCAGGTGCACCAGTCATCCAGCCATTCTGCACGCGCCCGGATCGTCGCAGGTAGTTCCCTATGTCCCCCTCGCCGAACCGTAATAGCGACCCAACACGTGCTCACGCAGCGCGTCGAATTCACCGGCGCGGATGGCGGCCCGAATCTGGTCGACGAGCCGGATGATGAACCGCTCGTTGTGGATCGTGCCCAGCGTGGAGGCCAGAATCTCCTTCGCCTTGAACAGGTGGTGCAGGTACGCCCGGGTGTAGTTCGCGCAGGTGTAGCAATCACATTCGGCGTCAACAGGATTGAAGTCCCGCTTGAAGCGGGCATTGGTGACGTTGAACCGGCCGGTGGCCGAGTACATCGCCGCGTTGCGGGCCACCCGCGACGGCGACACGCAGTCGAAGGTGTCCGCGCCGGCCTCGATGGCGGCGAACAGATCATCCGGCTCACTGATACCGAGCAGGTGCCGCGGCTTGTCGTCGGGCAACTCGTCGGTGACCCAGCCGACGATGGTGGCCAGGTTCTGTTTCTCCAGCGCCCCGCCGATGCCGTACCCGTCGAAGCCCCGGCCGGCCTCGTCGCGAATCCCGACCAGACCGCGGGTGGCCGCCCGGCGCAGGTCCTCATACTGTGCGCCCTGCACCACCCCGAACAGCGCCTGCGCCGGCTTGCCGGCGCGTTCGATGCTCAGCCGACGATGTTCGGCCAGGCAGCGCTCGGCCCACCGGTGCGTGCGCTGCACCGAGGTTTCTTGATAACCACGGGTGTTCACCAGTGTGGTCAGTTCGTCGAAGGCGAAGATGATGTCGGCGCCCAGTTGGTGCTGAATGCCGATCGATACCTCGGGCGTGAAGCGATGCGTGGAGCCGTTCAGGTGCGAACGGAACGTCACGCCGTCCTCGTCGACATGGGCCAGCCGCTCCTTGCCGGCGGCAATGATGTCGTCGGCCTGCAGCCGGGACGTGTCCATGGCGAGCACCTTCTTGAACCCGACTCCCAGCGACATCACCTGGAAGCCGCCGCTGTCGGTGAAAGTCGGCCCGGGCCAGTTCATGAACGCGCCCAGCCCGCCCGCCTCGTCCACCACGTCCGGGCCGGGCTGTAGATACAGATGGTAAGCATTTGCCAGAAGTGCTTGCGCTCCAAGCGATTTCATGGTTTCCGGCAGCACGCCCTTGACCGTGGCCGCCGTGCCGACGGCGATGAAGGCCGGCGTCTCGACGTCACCGTGCGGGGTGTGGATCACGCCGGCTCGGCCGCGCCGGCCAGGCAGTCGAGCGGTAACCTCGAAGAACGGCGGGACGGGCTGACTCACCGGGGTATTCAATCAATTCCGCGCTCGGCTACTCGGACGGCGTCCGCAACAACGCCGAATTAATCACCCGTAGCTTCAGGCCAATTTCTGTGAATTTGCGATAACCGCTGGTGAGCGCACCCCATACTGCTGGGGATGACCCGCCGATCGGACGGATCGCAGCTAAGAAGGAGCGCAGTATGAAACGTGGTTTGGTTATCGCCGCCGCTGGCGCAGCGATTCTGGCCGTCGGCCTGACTGGCTGTTCGAAGGACAAGTCGTCCTCATCGGGCTCCTCTGCCACAGCGTCGGCCTCGGCATCGGTGCCCGGCGGGGGCAATACCTCAGCGGGTGCCGGCACCGCCAAGGTCACCATCGATGGCAAGGCCCAGGACGTCCAGGGCCAGATCGGCTGCACCACCGCCGGCGGAAACGTCGTGATCGCCATCGGCAACGCCACAGGCGGCCTGGGCGTCACCTTGACCGACGCCGATCCGCCGGTGGTCAAGACCGTCGGCCTCGGCAATGTCGGCGGCACCGCGCTCGGCTACACCGAAGGTGCGCCCGGCGGCGACGCCAAAGCCACCAAGGACGGCAAGACCTACACGATCACCGGCACCGCCACCGGCGTGGACATGGCCAACCCCATGGAGCCGGCCAAGAAGCCCTTCGAGATTGACGTGACCTGCCCCTAGCAGTTTCGGCCCAGACCCGGGCGGTGTTCCGCACCGGCGCGACGGACAGTCGATCGCCGGTCGCCGGAGCACCGCCCGTTCTCTGCTCGCCGTAACTTACAAAAGCCTGTGGGCACCCTGATCCTGGGAGTAGCGTCCCGATTGGCCATGTCACCCGCCCATTCGGGAGCCAAGATGTCAGCCCAGATGTCGCAGCCCATCAGTCCTGCCATCCGCCGCATGCCGCGGGTATTCCTGTTACTGGCGCTGTCCTGGGCGTTGCTCGTCGGCCCCGCCACCACCGTCACGGCAGGCCTGATGGTCGGCCTGATGAACACCGTGATCGGCATCGGCGGAGCGGGCGACTCCACCTCCGCCAACATCCCGGCCAAGCTCAACGGCACCGTCGTGCCACCCGGATACACCTACGTTCCGATCAATTACCCGGCGTCGATCCAGCTGTCGGCCAGCACCGCCATCTCGGGCCCGCTGGTATACAACGCCGTGACCTCGCGCCCCGCTGAGCAATTGATCGTCGCGGGCTATTCAGAGGGCAGCCTGGGTGCCGAGGCTGCGAAGCGGCAACTGCTGGCCAACAACTCGGGACCCGCAGCGTCACAGTTGTCATTCCTGATGATGGGTTCGCCATTCGCCGGCAATGGTGGGATATTCGCCCGGTTCCCCGGCCTGAGCGTGCCGTTCATCGTGACCAACATGGGTCCGGCGCAGGCCTCGCAGTACAACAGCACGTTCGTGACCAACGAATACGACCCCTACGGGGATTTCCCGGCCTACTTCAATCCGTTATCACTGGCCAACAGCCTGCTCGCCGTCCGATACGCGCACCCGGACCCGAACTACGACTCGTACGTCCCCGGCGTCACGCCCGCCATCGTCACCACGGTGACCAACAGCGCCGGCGGCCAGGACACCTACGTCTTCATCAATAACCCCAACCTGCCGCTGCTGGCGCCGTTGCGCGATGCCGCCGGGGCCATCGGGCTGACACCACTGGCCAAACCGGTCCTCGACGCCGTCGAACCGCTGCTTCGGGTGCTGGTCGACATGGGGTACACCGACCGGCAGAACCTCAATCCTGCGGCGCCGACCCCCTTCTCGTTGTTCACCCCGCTACCGAAGATCATCGAGGCGCTGAACGCCGTACCCGGCGCGCTCAGCCAGGGCGTCACCAACTTCATCACCGACGTGCAGTCCGAATTGCCCGCCCCATTGGCCGCGACCCCGGTCAGTCCGTTGGCGGCATCGGCCAAGGCGCCGCCCGTCGCCTTGACGCCGCTCGCCGCGGTAGCGCAGGAGAAGTCCGTGGCAGTCGAACCGAACAAGGCGCCGGTGCCGCCAGCGACGCCTACGAGCGCGTCGACACCGAACCCGGCCCCGGCCCAGCCGAAGTCCCCCGCGCCGGAAATCACCTCGTCCACAACACAATTGAAGCCCGCCACCGCGGTGCAGAGCAGCACGCACACCGATACGCCGAGCGCGGACAAGGCATCGCCGGACCCAGGCACACCGAAATCGACCAAATCGAAGAAGAACACACCGGGCACAGACGCGGAGACCCCTAAGTTGTCGTCGAAGCCGTCCCAAGACGGCCGGAAGAGCGGACCGAGCGGTGGGGCACCCACCTCGGATTCAGCAGCAGCCCACACCGAGAAGTCGGCGGCCTGACACGTTGCTCAGCTCCGGCGCAAGCCGGACTGAGCTATTTGTGGTGCGCGCTGAAGAACCGCCAGATCGTGTCGGTCGCATTCAGCGCCGTCGATGGCGGCGGCAGGTCGCCGAGGCGTTGGGCCAGCGGACTGGGCTGCCCACCCGGCCACTGGTGGCCCGCGCCCGCAATGGTGATCAGTTCGACGGTCCGGCCGTCCGGGCAGTCGGCGGTCTGCGTGGTCACCGGTCCATCCGTGGCCGTCGCCGGCGCCTGACACGCGTCGATGGCGCGCCACGTGGCGTTCACCGAAGCCGCGGAAGGCCCGTCCACATTGGGGGCCCCGGCCAAGGTCCGCGCCTTGCCCGGCCCACCGTCGTAGGGCACGCGGTCGTCCGCGGTGCCGTGGATCTGCAGGAGAGAGCTCGGCACCGCGCGCGAACAGTCGGTCAGCAGCGTCCCGGCGACCGGGGCGACGGCCGCGAACACGTCCGTCTGACACCCGAGGCGCAGCGCCATCATCGCGCCATTGGACATCCCGGTGACGTAGATGCGGGCTGGATCGACGGACGCCTGTGCCCCGATCGCACCCACCATGGCGGTGAGGAAACCGGTGTCGTCGAGGTCACGGTTCTTGGGTGTGCCACAACAAGCTCCAGCATTCCAGGCGCGGTCTATGCCGTCGGGATAGGCGACCAGGAAATGGCCGCCGTCGGCCTCGGCGTCCCAGTCGTAGGCGTGCTCGGCCTGCGCCCCGTCCCCGTAGCCACCATGCAGCATGACGACCAGAGGCGCCGGGCCACTGAGCCCCTCGGGCCGGTAGAGGTGGAAGGTACGGGTGGCGCCGCCGGACTGCAGCGACTGATCGGACCGGCCCACCGGGATGCCACCGGACGGCGCGCCCACCGCGTGCTGTCCGCCGACACAACCACCGATCACCGCGATCACGCCCACAACAAGAACTCTGAACAAAACCCGCCGCACGGACCGGAACATGCATTCATCGTGCACCCGCGCCGACACATTGACAAGTTACTTGTCAATTAACGTCTGGTGGCACACTCAACTGGTGGCGGACGCATCCTTTGATACCGGCTGGCGGCCGACGACTCCCGCCATGTTGCACATGGTTGCCGGCCTGGGCGCACCCCGGCTGCGCACGGCATTCGACAGCGCCGGCCTGACTGGCATCCGGCCGGCGCAGGCTGTCGCACTGGTGCCGCTGGCCGCCGGTCCACTTCACGCTTCGATGCTGGCCGAACGGCTTGGCGTCACCAGACAGGCTGTGGCCCAGGCGATCCGCGCCCTGGAGCCCCACGGTTATGTGACCCGGACCCGCGACCCCTCCGATGCCCGAAGTTTGCTCATCGAGCTGACCCCACGAGGCCGACAGGCACTGGCGGTGATGCGCGCCAACGCCATTGCGATCGAGGCCGATTGGCTGGAGATTCTCGGCCAGCGGCGCCTGAGTGACCTTCGGCAAACTCTGCAGCTGCTGCTCAGCCACCGCGACTTCTGCTGAGCCGGTAGCCGCCTACCGGCCCAGGCGGGCCAGTGCGACGGCGGCGGCATTGGCCCCGCCCATCCCGTGCGCCCCCGGACCCGGCGGGGTGGCTGCCGAGCAGATGTACATCCCTGGCACGCCAATGACATACGGCGACAACGTGGTTCGCGGACCGAACACCAGCTGGCGGATGTCCTTGGCGCCGGTGTTGATATCGCCGCCTACATAGTTGGCGTTGTACACCGACATCTCGGTGGTCGACCGCACGGCCGTCCCGACGATGCGATTCCGGAAACCGGGAGCAAACCGTTCGATCTGGGCGACGATCGCCTCGGTGGCGTCACCGGTGTAGCCGTTGGGCACATGCGCGTACGCGGAGACCGGATTGACGGTGCCGACCGAACGCTCAGGGTCTGCCAGGTACTGCTGGAACGCCAGCACGAAGGGGCGCTGTGGCATCCGGCCCGCGTGGATGTCCCGCTCGGTGCCTGCGATCTCAGCGAAGTCACCGCCCAGGTGCACGGTTCCGGCCCGGCGTGCCGCCGCGTTGGTCCATGGCACGTCGCCCTCGACCGCGAAGTCGACCTTGAAAGCACCTGGGCCATAGCGGAATCGACGGAACGCGCGCGCCACCCGAGCGGGCAACCGGTCCCCCAGGATGCCGGCGATGGCCGTGGGCGACAGGTCGAAGATGGTGATGTCGGCAGGCGGCAACTGGGATGCGGAGGTGACGCACACACCCGTCTCGATCTTGCCGCCCAGCTCGGTCAGCAGCGCTTCGAAGGCGTCGGTGATCGACTGTGATCCGCCGGCTGCCACCGGCCAGCCGTTGGCGTGGCCGGCGGTGATGATGCCCAGCCCTATGGCCGAGGTGAGCGGCCGGTGCAGCGGCTGAAAGGTATGCGCGGCGACACCACCGAACAGCGCCCTGGCTTGCGGGGTACGGAAGGCGCGGGCGGTGACTGCCGCCGGCAACACCGTCGGAGCCCCGAACCTGGCCAGCCCGACGGGATGTTTCGGTACCCGTAGCAGCGGTCCCATGATGTCGTCGGACAGCTGGTCGAAGTTCCGCGACGGTCCGCCGAACAGCAGCTCCCACCGCGATCCGTCCGCCCCCAGCCCGGCCGCGGTGGCCTCGACCGACCGGTACAGCGCCCCGGCGCTGCCATCGTCCAGCGGGTGGACGCAGTCGATCTCGGCCCATTTCCATTGCAGGCCATAATGATCCAGGCCGAGGCCGGTGATGAATTTCGAACCGGCGGGCATCACGTGGATGGCCGCACAGTGGTCGAACACCAGGCCCGGGATGATGCTCTCGCTGGAGCGGATGCCGCCGCCGATCCGGTCGGCGGCTTCCAGCACGGTGACCTCGACGCCCTGGGCGCCAAGGGCGATGGCGGCGGCGAGCCCGTTGGGCCCGGCGCCGACCACAACCGCGGTAGTCATTACTGGTTGACCCCCGCCCGCTGCCAGGTGACGTTCAGCGGGATCGGGCCGTTGGGCAGCCACGGCTGCTCGTCCACCAGGTCCGCAACCTTCCACGTGCCGCGTTCGATGACGCCCAGCGCCGCGTCGATCACTTTGTACTCCTGCGTCTTCTTGTGGATCGGCTGCGATTCGACCCAGGCGATGACGAACTCGCCCGGCTCGAAGTGAGCCTCGGACTGGATGGCCCGAATCAGATCCTCATTGTGCAGGTGCCCGTCACCGAAGTTGAAGCCGATGATGGTGTTGCAGGACATCTCGCCTTCCCGCACGGTGCGGGTGTCGATGTCTGGCAGGCACTTCAGCAGCACCGAATACAAGCCGCGACCCTGACTGTGCATGGCCCGCCAGGCCGTCACCTGCTGGGTGAACACCTCGGCGGTGATCGGGTCCCAGCCGAACGCGACGTACTGGTCAGCGGAGTTGGGCGACGACCGGGTGACCCGGTTCAGCTTCTGCTCGGCACCTGGCGTGAAGGTCCACACCGCCGATGCCCAGTTACCGGCGTACTGGCGCATGGCGGGCAGGAACGACACCAGGTCCGGGCGCACGTTGCCCAGCACCGGGAAGAAGCACAGCGCGGCCGTGATGACCAGGGCCAGCCAGCCCGGGGTCATGTCCCACAGCGCGTAGCCGTCCCAGTTCGGGAAGCCCAGGAACAGGAAGATGGTGATGTAGGCGAACAGCACGTTCCATTCCACCGGTACCGCCAGCGGGAACGTCGAAATGATGAACAGGTGGAAGCTGACCATCACGGCAGCGGCGGCGAAGCTCAGCCAGGGCCACGGGGAGAGTAGAAGTGCCAGCGGCGCAACGATTTCCACGAAGCTGCCGGGTCCGTGCGCCATGAAGGTGGCCAGGTGCGACGGACGCAGGTCATCGGGGTAGTTCCGGTAGTGGGCGCGTTTGAGCCACTTGAACGGAATGGCCGGGCTGTTGCTCACCATGGGCGGGATGACGTTGGTGAAGTGCGGCCCGAACTTGGAGACGCCGGCCCAGATCCACACGGTCCCGATCAGCAGCTTGCCGGCGATGATCATGTTGACGAACGGCAGGGCGCTGAAGAACAGCAGCGCGGGCAGGTACTGCTCGCCGCGGGCGGCCAGGAAGATGGTCTTGTCACGCAGTCCGATCAGCACCAGGAGCACCATCGGCACGACCAGCAGGGCCGGATCGACCAGGCCGGAGGTGTTGTGCGGCAACACCTTCAACAGCGAGTCGCTGGGGACACCGGGCCGGACCAGCGCCACGACCAAACTGGCCATCAGCACCAGGTAGACGATGACGTCGAACCAGGTGCGCCGGTCACCATTGGTGAACGGCACCGCCTTCCACGGCCGCAGCCGGATGGTGCCGGGGCGGGCCCAGAACCGGTAGCCGCCGGTCATCGGTTTGGTCTTACCGGCCAGTGGCCCCCACGAGCCGGCCAGTCCGAGAAGCTCCAGCAGGATGGTCCACAGGATCAGCTTCTGGTACATGATGGGCTGGTTCCACCAATCCGACACCTGCCAGAAGGCCGGCAGATGCGATGTCGCGGTGGCGATCACCACGCCGCCGAGGGCGTAGAAGAACACCAGTTTGACGAGGTAGAGGACGTGGATCATGCGCGGTGCGCCGTACCCCTCGTCCACCCATTTCAGGGACATGATCCGGATGCGCTCCATCAGCGGCATCCGCAGAAACTCTTGCAGATCGACCTGCGGCAAGGTCGGTTTGATGAATCCCATGATGAGCTCCTTTGCTGATCTCAGGCTAGATTCGCGGGCTGTCGGTGGTCAGGGTTTCGCGAAGGGCACGTTTGTCGATCTTGCCGACCGGGTTCTTCGGCAGCGTCGATATCACCGTGATATCCACGGGGAGTTTGTATTTCGATAACGAGGCACGCAGGTGACCGGCGATGGCCTCGGGGTCCAGGTCAGCTCCCGGATGCGGTGAGACGAACAGCACCGGCTCTTCGCCGTAGAGCCCGCTGGCCCGTCCGACCACGGCCGCCTCGGCGACCCCGGGCAGCTGGTGGGCAACGGTCTCGATTTCCTTGGGATAGATGTTCTCTCCGCCGCGGATGATCATGTCCTTGGCCCGATCGACCAGCACCAGGTAGCCGTCCTCGTCGAACCGGCCGATGTCGCCGGTGTGCAGCCAGCCGTCCCGCACAGTCTTGGCGGTTTCCTCCGGCCGGTTCAGGTATCCGCGCATCACGTTGGGTCCCTTGATCACCACCTCGCCGAGTTCACCCTGCGGCACTTCGGCGCCCGCCAGATCGATGATGCGAATCTGCTGTCCCGGCAACGGAGTTCCGACGGTGCCGACCTTGCGCGGGCCGTTCAGCGGGTTGCCGGTACTGGCGCACGAACCCTCGGACAGTCCGTAGCCTTCGACCAGGCTGATGCCGTAACGGCTTTCGAAGCCTTCCAGCAGTTCGACGCTGGCCGGAGCAGCACCGCACACGGCGAACCGGACCGCCGACGTGTCGGGCTGCACCTGCGGCGGCAGGCCGAGGAGCATGGTGTAAATGGTTGGCACCGCCGAGAAGTAGGTGGCCCGGCTGGATTCCAGGCGGTCGAAGAAGGTAGCCGGGTTGAATCGGCCGGCGATGGTGATCCGTCCACCGGCGATCAGCGGCGACAGCACACTGACCACGATCCCGTTGACGTGGAACAGCGGCAGGATCAACAGACTGTGGTCGGCGTCGGTCAGCGCGAAGCCTTCGATCACCATGGCGCACATGGCATTGACGTTGCCGTGATCGAGCATCACGCCCTTGGGCCGGCCGGTGGTTCCGCTGGTGTAGATCAGCAGCGCCAGGTCGTCGTCGCCACCGACCACCGGCGCGGCGGTCCGGGGCTCGCCGTCCAGGTCGTCGACGTGCAGGACCGGGATGTCGGCGTCGATGTCGCGGTCGACGACCAGGACGACAGCGCCGGCATCGGCGACCTGGTAGCCGACTTCGGCGGGAACCAGGGTGGGGCTGATGGGTGTCACAACCGCACCGAGGCGCCAGGCGGCGAACAGCGCGACCACGAAGGCCGCCCGGTTCGGCAGCATGATGCCGACGACGTCGCCGGGCCGGACGCCGCGCTGATGCAATGCGGCCGCGGCGCGCTGGACTGCGTCGAGGAAGGCGGCGTTGTCGAGTTCGGTGTGGTCGTCGGCGACGGCGGGAGCGTGCGGTGCCGCTTCAGCGCGGCGGTCCGGGAGGGCGGCGAGGTTCATGTCACAACAGTAGGAATCTGTGGCGTTCACCACTCCGTCGTCGGGCGATCAAATTGGCCCCGCGATTTGTTGGCAAACGACAAAGTGAACAGCGGAGGAACGACTTACAGTCGGCACATGGATCCGGCATTCAGCGAGGCCAACGCTCTCGTCATGGCGCAACTCATCGCCCGCCAGACCGAGGTGAGCCGTTCCGTCCAACACCGTCTGGCCAGCGATATCGCCGAACTCCGTGGCGATGCGGAGATCATCGAACTGCTCGGCGCCAGCGTGGGTGGCAACGTCAGCACGATCTTCCACGCGCTGCGTCACGATATATCTCTGGAGAACATCGAACCGCCGACCGCTGCCCTCGAGTACGCCCGCCGGTTGGCCCAACGCGGGGTACCCATGAATGCTCTGGTCCGGGCCTACCGGATCGGTCACGCATTGGTGCTCGACGCGGCCACCGAGGAGATCAACGGTGCCGGCCTGACCCCGGAGGTCAGCCTGGCGATCCTCGAGCGGTTGACCTCGGTGACGTTTCGGTACATCGACTGGATCTCGCAGGAAGTCGTCGCGGTCTACGAGGACGAACGCGACCGGTGGCTGGCGAACCGCAACAGCACCCGGGTGCTTCGGGTACGAGAGGTGTTGTCCGGCAACGAATCCGATCCTGATGCCGTGACCGCCGCGATCCGTTATCCGATGCGCCGGCACCATCTCGCGCTGGTGCTGTGGTGGCCCGCCGATACCGGGCAAGCGGCTGGGACAACCACTGCACACGACGACGCCCTGGCCAAACTCGAACAGTTTCTCCGCTCACTGGCCGAATACCTTGGGACACAGGGAAGTCCACTGTTCGTCGCTGCGGACCAACGAAGTGGATGGGGCTGGCTGCCGCTCTCCAGCGCCACGGCGCCGGACGCAGGCGAACAAATCCAGCGGTTCACCGGCACCCACCAGCACGCACCGGCGGTCGCCGTAGGCACCCCGCTGTCCGGCGTCGCCGGCTTCCGCCGCTCACACCAACAGGCCTTGCGCGCACACCACGTCGCCGTCACCGCCAACCTCGGAGGCGTCATCTCCACAACCGCGCCCGGATTCTCGGCAGCCGCCCTGCTGGGCGAAAATCAGTATGACGCAAAGGAGTTCGTTCACTCGGTACTGGGCCCACTGGCTGACTCCACCGCCAATGACGCTCGCCTGCGGGAGACCTTGCGGGTGTTCCTGCGGCACGGCGGCAGCTATACCGCGGCGGCCGACGAACTGACGGTGCATTTCAACACGGTGAAGTACCGGGTGGGCCGGGCACTGGAACGCCGTGGCCGGCCGCTCGGTGACGATCGCCTCGACGTCGAGATGGCCTTGCTGCTGTGTCATTGGTATGACGGCGCGGTGCTGCACACCCGATAGCGGGCGCACCCGTCGGCGACCAGCTACAGTTCCGCCCGCACCTCACCGAGTCGCCAGGCACCGCCGCCGAGCAACTCCAGCTGATTCTGATGCTGGTCCACCAGCGAACGGTGGTGGCTGACGCTGACCACGATGGTGTCGGGCAGTTCGGTCCGCAACCGCTCATACAGCGCGAACGCCACACCCTCATCCAGCGCGGAGGTCGCTTCGTCCAGGAACACCGCTTTGGGCTTGGTGAGCAGTACCCGGGCGAACGCGACGCGCTGCTGCTCACCCGGTGACAGCACTTTCACCCAGTCCCGCTCCTCGTCGAGCCGATCGCGCAGGTGTGCCAGGGAAACCCTGGTGAGGGCTTCACGAAGCGCCTCGTCGGCGACGTCGCCGGGTTCGGCGGGATAGGACACCGCGGTCCGCAGATCACCCAGCGGCAAGTACGGCAGCTGCGAAAGGAACATCGTGCCGCGGTCAGCAGGACTGCGCCACAGACCGGTCGCCGCGGGCCACAGTCCGGCGAGACTACGCAGCAGCGTGGTCTTGCCGCTGCCTGACCGCCCGGTGATGGCCAGCGATTCGCCCGGCTCCAGCCGCACGTCCAGGGCACCGACGAGCAATTCGCCTGTGGGCGTGGATACTTCGACCCCCAACAGTTCAACTGCGCCGGCAGAATCCAGTTGGGTCGCCAATACCGGCAGCTCCCGGGCGCGTTCGTTGGCCTCGATCAGCCCGTCCAGCCGGATGATCGCGGCTTCGTAACTCGCGAACTGGCTGTAGGCATTCCGGAAGAACGACAGCCCTGACTCGATCTTGCCGAAGGCGCCGGCGGACTGGGTGACGTCGCCCAACTTGATCGTGCCGGCGAACAGCCTGGGCGCCTGGAACACGTAGGGCAGCGGCAGGATCGTCTCGGTCACCGAGTAATTCCAGCCGACCAGTCCGAGCGTTCTGCGGACGTAGCGCCGATAGTTCGAGATGACCGCGGAAAACCTGTCCTCCAACAACTTTCGCTCAGCCCGTTCGCCCCTATAGAAGCCGACCGCCTCGGCGGCATCCCGCAACCGCACCAACGCGTAACGGAATGCCGCGTTCGTCTGCTCATTGCGGAAGCTCAGCCGGATGAGCGGATGGCCGATCCGGAACGCGACCACCGATGCGATCAGCACATAGCCGATGACGATCCAGAACAATGCCTTGGGAATGTCGACGTCGAACACGGTCAGGGTGCCGGAGAGTCGCCACAGGATCACCGCGAAGGACGCCACCGAAACCACCGAGTTGATCGCCCCGAACAGCAGCATGCTCTGGGAGTAGTACGTCGGGACGTTGGGGCCGGTACCCACCCCGGTCGTGAACATGTCGATGTCCTGCTGAATGCGTTGGTCGGGGTTGTCCACGGTGGGCTCGACGAACCGGCTGCGGTAATAGGCCCGACCGGTCAGCCAGTCAGCGGTCAGCCGACGAGTCAGCCACACCCGCCAGCGGATGATGAATCGCTGGGTCAGGTACGTGTCGAACACAATGCGCGCGATGTGGATCGCGGCGAGAACGCAGAAGATGACGATGGCCACCCAGAAGCCGTGCACTCCCGAATTGCGTTCCGCCGCGTTGTGCGCGCCTGCGCCGTGGAACGCCGCTTGCAGAGCAGAGAACAGGTCGTTGTTGTAGTAGCTGAGCAACACCGCGATCCGCACTTCGAGTATCACCGAGAGCAGCAGCGCGGCGAGCATGGCCCACACCGGCCAGCTGTCCCGGCCGGTGAAGTATGCACCGGTAATGCGCCAGAACCGCTGTGCCCATCCGATGTAGCGGATCAGCAGAAGCGCCAGCACCAGAACGCATGTCGCGCTGATAGCCCAGGCTTCGATGACCCACCACGCCGACTCGGCGAGTTGATTGCCCCAATTGATCGAGGGTTTGAACATCTCCGATGGACCTCCCGGGCGGGCATTTGCGATGTTGGACGAGTATCGGCCGTCACCTCGGAAGATGTCGATTGAACAATGTCCCAACAAGCCCCGCCCGGACCGGCGAGCGCTGCTACGGTTCGGCTAATCGCAGTGCTAACAGGAGACAACGTGCCGTGCCCCCTCTACTTCGTGAACTGCTGAAGGCCCATCGGCAGCTGATTGCGATCATTCTTGGGGTCACCCTGGTGTCGATGCTCATGAGCCTCGCCATGCCGTGGCCGCTGAAGGTCGTCCTGGACAACGTCGTCGGCGGCGACCCACCACCGGGGTGGATCGCCTGGCTGGTGCCCATGATGGGCGGCCACGAAAAGGCTCATATCGCCGCGGCGGCCGGGGTGGCCACAGTGGCAATCGCGTTGGTCAGCGGGGCCGCCTTCTATGTGGCCAGCTATACCACCGAACGGCTGGGTCAGTGCATCGGAAACGATCTGCGCGTGCGGCTGTACCACCACTTGCAGGAACTGTCGCTCGCGTACTACGACACCAACCGGGTCGGCACCATCCTGAGCACCCTCACCACTGACGTACAGACGATCCAGAGTTTCGCGTCGACATCGACCCTCAACATGCTGACCGACACGCTGACCCTCGTCGCGATGGTCGTGGTGATGCTCATGCTGCGTTGGGACTTCGCCCTCATCGCGCTCGCGGTGGCCCCGCTGCTGATCATCTTCCTGATTCGCGTCAACAAGGCCATCAAAGTCGCGGTGTCCGAAGTGCGCACTCGGCAGTCCGACCTACTGGCCACTCTGCAGGAAGGCCTGCAGTCGATAGAGGTGGTGCAGGCCTACTCGCGCGAGGACTACACGGACCAGAAGGTGCAGACCGTCAGCCGGGACACCGTCACGGCATGGCTCAAGACCCGACGGGTGTCAGCACTGCTCTCACCGGTGGTCAGTGTGATCGTCGCGGCCTGTACCGGGCTGGTGCTGTGGCGCGGTGCCCTTCTCGTCCTGCACGGCGGCATGACCGCCGGCGCGCTGACGGTGTTCCTCTCGTACCTCGCCCGGTTCTTCCAACCGGTGCGGACACTGTCCCAGATGACGAACACCCTTGCCCAGGTGTCGGTCGGGTTTCAGCGGGTCACTGCGGTGTGCGACGCCGACGTCACGATCCCGGAGCGCCCCGCCCCGATCGACCCGCCACCCTTCAAGGGGGCGATCGCCTTCGAGCACGTGTCCTTCCGTTATGACCCGAAAGTTCCGGTGCTGCGCGACATTTCGTTCACCATCGAGCCGGGACAGCTGGTCGGCATCGTGGGCCCCACCGGCAGCGGTAAGTCCACCCTGGTCAGCCTCATCCCGCGGTTCCGGAACCTGGACAGTGGCCGGATCACCATCGATGGTGTCGATACCGCCGACTACACACTGCACGGACTGCGCACCCAGATCGGCTTCGTGCTGCAGAACACGGTGCTACTACGCGGGTCGATTCGCGACAACATCGCCTTCGGTTGCCCGGATGCCACCGAGGACGAGATCATCCTCGCCGCCAAGATGGCCAATGCCGACGAATTCATCGACCGCATGCCCGACGGCTACTGCACCTTGGTCGGCGACCGGGGATCGACGCTCTCCGGCGGTCAGCGTCAGCGCATCGGGATCGCTCGGGCGCTCATCCGCAACAATCCGATCCTGATCCTCGACGAGCCAACGGCGGCCTTGGACGCCGAGTCCGAGCACCTGGTGGTCGAGGCCATGGAGCGACTCATGGCGGGCCGCACAGTCATCATCATCGCCCACCGCCTCAGCACCCTGCGCGACGCAGACAAGATCATCGTCGTCAAGGACGGCGCAGTGGTCGAGGATGGCTCACACGAAGCACTGCTGGCGCTCGACGGCGTCTACGCGCAGCTGCACCGGCTGCAGTTCGAGCAGCCCGCCTGAATTCCAGGTGAACGGATGGTGTGCAGCGGTTCGGAACCGCCCAGGGTTCTCGCCAAACTAGGCGCGAAAGGCGTTGCCGTTGCTAACATCTGCTTGTCCACCGGCTGGTTGGGACTCTCTTCGACAATCGCATATTTAAGGAGCGCGGCGATGCTGGTTATGCGTGACCATGAGGTTGAGGATTACGAGGCGTTGCGCGACATGGACGCCACCGATGTCGGGGAGTTGCACACCGACGATCAGGCCTGCCTTCAAGACCTGGGTAACTATCTGGTGACCACCGAAGCCTGGCAGCGCTTCGGAATCTGGTTGCTGCACAAGCACTTCAACCCCGAGCCCGGTGAGGTGTTCGTCGAGCAGATCGTGCGTTCACCGCGCGGCACCAAGACCTCCCCGCTCGACCGTTCGGCCCTCGGGCAGCTGAGTGCCACCGCAATTCGATTCGACGACCTGGCCGACGGAGTGGGCGTGGTCGGCATGGAGTTCGCCGAGCCCGACGACTTCGGCGACACCGAACCGCTGACCGACGATGACGCGATCATCCTCGCCGGCATTGCCGAGCGGCTGCAGGCCCACGACAAGACGGAGCGCTTCGGGGTGCGGCTCATCCGCAACCCGCTCGAGCTGACCGAGAACGAGCTGCTGCACGAGACCAGCGACTCCGGCGACCGCTCGATGAACTGCACCGTCGGTGACCGTGCGGAAGTGCTGGTCCACCAGAACATCGTGCAAACCGCGTGGAAGTGGCGGGTGGTGCACGGCGGACCGGAGACCATCGTGATGCAGGACTGCACCGCCGGCTGCGTCCGCGTCGGTGAGGGCCACGACGTCGCGCACAAGGCGTCCGGGACCGACGACTTCGACAACCCGACCGAAGGCGGGCCGGACAACCCGTTCTGATCCTGCCCGTAAAAAAGCCCCTCACCTGCACAAACAGGTGAGGGGCTTATGGCGGTGGCGGAGGGATTTGAACCCTCGGTGGGGGGTTACCCCACACACGCTTTCGAGGCGTGCTCCTTAGGCCGCTCGGACACGCCACCGTGTGGCAGCTTACCGGCCACCCGCCGCCTGGCCCTAATCGAGCCCTGAACAGCGCTGACGGGCGAAGAACTCCTCCAGCACGGCCGCACACTCGGCCTCCAGCACCCCGCCCCGCACCTGCGGCCGGTGCGTCAATCGCCGGTCGCGGACAACATCCCACAGTGACCCCACCGCACCGGTCTTCGGCTCCCACGCCCCGAACACCACCCGCGCCACCCGGGACATGACCAGCGCGCCGGCGCACATGGTGCACGGCTCGACCGTGACCGCGAGCGTCGCGCCCTCGAGCCGCCAGCCGTCGCCACGCACGGCGGCCGCCGCCCGCAACGCCAGAATCTCTGCGTGTGCCGTCGGATCGCCCAACGATTCCCGGGCGTTCGCCGCCCGTGCGAGTTCGACGCCATCCGCGTCGACCACAACTGCACCGATCGGCACGTCATCAGACCCGGCCAGGACAGCGGCGTCCAGCGCCAGCCGGATCAGCCGCTCATCAGCAGAGCTCACCGCCCCAGCTTGTCCAGCACCGCCACCAGTTCGTCGTTGAAGCCCATCTCCTGGGCGATGCGGCTGAGCTGCTCGTCGGCATATTCGTCGTCGGCGAGGATCACTCCGAGTACCGCCTCGGGCAGGCCCAGGTCAGCCAACAGTCCGAGGTCACCCTCTTCGAACGGGTCGTCCTCTTCCAGCTCTTCGAGGCTCAGCTCGGCGTCGAGCTTCTCCAGCACGTCAGCCGCGATGTCGTAATCCAGTGCCGCAGTGGCGTCCGACAGCAGCAGCCGGGTGCCGGACGGGGCCGGCCGGACGATCACGAAGAACTCGTCGTCGACGTTCAGCAAGCCGAAAACCGCCCCGGCGGAGCGCAATTCACGTAGCTCGGTCTCCGCAGCGGTCAGATCGACCAACGCCGCGGGCTTCAACGGGACGCAGCGCCACGAGCCGTCCTCCCGGACGACCGCCACACCGAAACCGTCGGGGAGGTCGGCAATCTGCCGTTGTGCCTGTGCGCGCTCTGCTCCCATGCGGACAACGCTAGTCCGCAGCCTGCCAGTTGACCAGCGGTCCCGTATGTACCCCGCCCAGGCCGTGTGCAAACCTTGGAAGGTGACAACTCCGGTGTGTGTACTGGGTTTGGGTCTCATCGGCGGCTCGCTTCTGCGCGCCGGGCAGGCTGCGGACCGCGAGGTCTTCGGTTACAACCGGTCGATCGACGGAGTGCGGTGTGCCCGGGCCGACGGCTTCGACGCCACCGACGACCTCACCGCAGCCCTCAAGCGCGCCGCGTCGGACGAGGCCCTCATCGTGCTGGCGGTCCCGGTGCCCGCGCTGCCGATCATGCTGGAACATATCCGCGACACCGCCCCGGACTGCCCGCTGACCGATGTGGTCAGCGTCAAAGGCAATGTGCTGCAACAGGTTCAGCAAGTCGGCCTGCTGGACAGGTTCGTCGGCGGCCACCCCATGGCGGGCACCGCGCATTCCGGCTGGGCGGCGGGCACGCCGGACCTGTTCGCCGGTGCGCCATGGGTATTGAGCGTCGACGACCATGTGGACCCACAAGTGTGGGCGCAGGTGATGCACCTGGCTCTGGACTGCCGCGCGGTGATCGTCCCGGCCCGCTCTGACGAGCATGACGCCGCCGCAGCCGCGATCTCGCATCTGCCGCACCTGCTGGCCGAGGCATTGGCCGCCACTGCGGGCGAGGTGCCGTTGGCGTTCGCGCTGGCCGCGGGCTCGTTCCGGGACGGCACCCGGGTCGCGGCCACCGCCCCCGACCTGGTCCGCGCCATGTGCGAGGCCAACGCCGACGAGCTGACCGTGATGCTGGACCGGGCCATGGACCTGCTGAGCCAGGCCCGCTCGTCGCTGGTCAGCGCGCGATCGGTGGCCGAGCTGGTGGAGTCGGGCCACGCCGCCCGCGTCCGCTACGACAACTTCAGCCGGCCACAGATCATGACGACGACCATCGGCGCCGACGGCTGGCGTGAGGAGCTGGCCGCGGAGGGACGGGCCGGCGGGGTGATCAGATCCGCTCTGCCAGTCCGGGGTAGTCGAGGATGAACCCGTTGTCATCGACGGTGATTGCGGTGTCGGCGACGGGCGAGTTCAGTTTCACCGGCTTACCGGAGCCTTCGCTGAAATAACTGATCGTCTCCGGTTCGACCGACAGGTCGGGCACGCGGACGTACACCACAGGCAAGGACACGGCGCCGGTTCGATGGTGCAGTCCGGTGCGCCGGATCGGCAGCGCATTGAAGAACGGGCTGAAGACCACATCGACATCCAGAGCCCCGTCGTAGGCGGCCCGTCGGGTCTGATTCTGGTGGTCCTGAACCAGCCACATGTTCTCTTCGTCGCGGGCGATTGACAGCTGACGCTCCCGCTCGGCCAGCGTGATGGTGAGCGACAGGCGTTTTGTCGCGCCACTTTCGTCGGTGACCAGGTCATAGGAAGCGCTGAACGCGGGATTCGTCGCCGAGGCAGCGGCGACGATCCGGCCGTAGGCCTTGATCCGGTTGCCGGACAGTTGCACCCGGACCGATTCCATGCGCGACGCGTCTTGCGCGCGCCAGGTCAGAATGGCCGGCCAGGCGGCTGCGGTGGCATCAAGCTGGGCTGCAGTCACCCGTCTACCGTAGGCGACGGACGTCCGGCTTCGTAGTCACGATTGCGACACCGGACGGGCCCGGCCGCGATGCGCGCACAGCCAGCGCCAAGGCGCTGTCGAGAGCCAATGCCAGCGCCGCCACCAACAGCGCGCCGACCAGCGCCAGATAGAACTGGCGGACCTTGATGCCGTCGATCAGGAAACGCCCGAGCCCGCCCAGGCTGGCGTAGGCCGCGACGGTCGCGGTCGCCACCACCTGCAACGTCGCGGTCCGCAGTCCGCCGACGATCAGCGGCATCGCATTGGGCACCTCGGCGCGCAGCAGCACCTGACGCTCGGTCATGCCCATTGCGCGGGCGGCATCCACCACGACCGGATCGACGTTGGCGATCCCGGCGTACGTACCGGCCAGCAGCGGCGGGATGCCGAGCAGCATCAGGGCGACGGTCGGCGGCACCAGACCCAGTCCCCACAGCAGCACCCCGAGCAGCAGCACGCCCAGCGTCGGCAGCGCGCGTAGGGCGTTGACTCCGCCTACCACCAGCATGGTGCCGCGCCCGGTGTGACCGACGTACATGCCCACCGGAATGGCGACGAGGGCACTGCACAGCACCGCGATCCCGGTGTACTGCAGATGCTCCAGGGTGCGGACACCCAGGCCCGCGGGGTCGGTCCAGTTGGCCGCGGTGAAGATGTAGGCCAGGGCCTGGTGCAGAAAATTCATGCCGGTGCCTTCGCCCGGGTCCATGGGGTGGCGAGCCGGCCGGCAGCCACGATGACCAGGTCGACGACCACTGCCAGCACGAAAATCGCGATGATCCCGGCGATGATCTGGTCGCTCTTGTCGGCCTGATACCCCTCCGTGAACCAGGTGCCCAACCCGCCGATGCCGATCACCGAACCGACCGACACCATCGAAATGTTGGTCACGGCGACCACCCGCAGTCCGGCGACGAGAACCGGAATGGCCAGGGGTAGTTCAACTCTCCACAAACGGGTGCGGGTCCGATAGCCGATCGCGGTAGCCGCTTCGCGGGTATCCGAGGGCACCGCATCCAGCGCCTCCGGCACCGTTCGCATCAGCAGCGCGACGGTGTACAGGGTCAGCGCCACCAGCACGTTGGCCTCATCGAGGATGCGGGTCGGAATCACCAACGGCAGCACCACGAACAGCGCCAGCGAAGGGATGGTGAAGACGACGCTGGCTGGGACGGTGGTCAACC
>JARLGS010000192.1 GCA_031292695.1 Mycobacterium sp.
CGGGGTCTCGACCTCGACGAAGTCGTGCCCGTCCAGCACCGCGCGGGCGGCAGCGTTGACCTTGGACCGCAACCGGATGGCGTTGCCCGGGCCCTCCCGGCGCAGATCCAGGTAGCGGTACTTGAGCCGGGCCTCTTCGCCCGGGTTCTCGTCGAGCTGGAACGGCAGCGGGGCGCTCTCGCCGAGCACCTCCAAAGTGGTTGCGTTGACCTCGATCTCACCGGTCGGGAGGTCCACGTTCGCGTTGCCTTCGGGCCGAACCTCAACGACACCGGTGACCAGCACGCAGAACTCCGCCCGCAGCCGGTGTGCCTGCTCCAGCACCGCCGCATCGCGGAACACCACCTGCGAGACGCCGGACGCGTCGCGCAGGTCGATGAAGATGACGCCGCCGTGGTCGCGCCGGCGCGCCACCCATCCGGCCAGGGTCACCGTCTGAGCGGCGTCGGTGGACCGCAACGAACCGGCAGTGTGGCTGCGCAACACGAAAATCTCCTCTTAAGACTGAATCGACCGCTAAGTCTAAAGGGCGGCCTAACCGGTACTTTGGCGACAGTGAGCTTTGCACTTGTGGGGCCCGGCGCCATCGGGTCGACGCTCGCCGCGCTGCTGTATGCGCAGGGTCACCCGGTGTTGTTGTGTGGGCGCACCGCGCGCGACCACATTGAGGTCCGGCCTGATGACGACGTTGATGATGGCCGGCCGATCATGGTGCCCGGTCCGGTACACACCGATCCCGCGACCGTAACCGCTGCGGTCGACGTGGTGCTGCTCGCGGTCAAGGACACGCAGAACGCCGACGCCGCGGCGTGGCTGGCCCGGCTGTGCGACCGGAACACCGTGGTGTGCGCCCTGCAGAACGGTGTTGAGCAGGTGCAGCGGGTCGGTCGGTACTGCCCGGCCGGCACTGTGGTGCCGGCCGCCGTGTGGCTCTCGGCCGAGGTACAGCCGGCGGGCTGGGTACGGCAACGCACTCCTGCTCGGTTGGTGCTGCCCGACGATGCGGCAGCGCGTCGCCTCCAGAAACAGCTCCGGGGCCCTCGGTTGGCGGTCGAAATCGATCCGGACTTCCTGACCGCAGCCTGGCACAAACTGCTGGTCAACGCGGTCTCCGGACTGATGGTGCTGACCGGCCGCAAGTCGGGCATGTTCCGGCGCGCTGATATCGCCGGCCTGGCCCGGGCCTATGCCGCCGAATGCCTGGCGGTGGCTCGAGCCGAGGGCGCCACCCTGACCGACGAGGTCGCTGGGCAGTTGGTCGAGATGTTCACCGCCATACCCACCGACATCACCACATCGATCCTGACCGACCGGGAACTGGGCCGGACCCTCGAGTGGGACATCCGCAACGGCGTCATCCAGCGCAAGGCGGCCGCGCACGGGATCGCCACGCCGATCAGTGACGTGGTGGTTCCGCTCCTGGCCGCAGCCAGCGACGGGCCCGGCTGATCAAGTGGGTCTGGCGAGCAGCGTGCATACTTCCGTATCGCTGACTTGGCCGAAATCTCGGAAGTACTCGCCGACGGCGCGGAACGGCGATGGCATGCTGGCGCACACCAAGTCATCGGCGATACCGGCAACCTGACGGCACGCCGACTCCGGAGCCACTGGCACGGCCACCACCACCGCTTTGGGCCCGGCCTGCTGCACCGCATCGACTGCCACCCGCATGGTGGCGCCGGTCGCCAACCCGTCATCGACGACAATCACCGTCTGGCCCGTCACGTCACGCGGCGGCCGGCCCTGGCGGTACACCGCTTCCCGCCGCAGCAGTTCCCGACCTTCCCGCTGGGCGCTTTCGGACAGCTGCTGCTGCGAAATCTGCAGTCCCCGAACCACATCGTCGTTGATGACCAGGTGGCCACCGCCCGCCAGCGCGCCCATTGCGTACTCCTCCTGACCGGGTACGCCGAGCTTCCGTACGACGATCGTGTCCAGCGGAGCGCCGAGTGCCGCGGCCACTTCCCAGGCCACCGGGAGCCCTCCCCTGGCCAAGCCGAGCACCACGACGTCCGCTCTGCCGCGGAACGCGGTCAGCAGACAGGCCAGCGCGCGCCCCGCTTCGCTGCGGTTGCGAAAGACGCGCCCTGACGAATGGTGGATGAGGCTTCGCGTAGACATTGGCCTACCTCGTTCACGTCGGTCTAGTTCAACATCCTACTCGCCGGGCCCGATCACCAGGAGCCCAGAGCAGCCAGCGGCGCGGACCGCAGCCACCCACGGTCTGAACCAAAACATCACGCGGACAAGACTTTTCTGCCATCTGACAGCTGCACGCCTGACATCGATACGGGTTGGCTTCCGGCAAGCGAATCCGTCATCGAAAGCCTGGCTCATCGCGGGTATTCCCATCACGACCATTCAGTGGTAAGGCGTAAATATATATCCATACCAAATGCCCAGGAGGCAGCAGTGAAGATCACAGGAAAGGCGGTGGCGGCCATAGCAACCGTCGGGATCGTTGGCCTCGCCAGCGCACCGATCGCGTCCGCCACCTATCCACTCGTCGGCAAGCTCGGGACCGAACTGACGATGGTCGATACCGTCGGCCAGGTCGACCTCAGCTGGAAGGTCTCTGACCTCAAGCCGAGCTCCGATGTCATGCCGGGCTACCCGGTCGCCGGCAAGCTCTGGGAGGCCACGGCCACCGTCCGAGCCGTCCGGGGACCCGTCACTCCCGGAATTTCCCAGTTCAATGCCGTTGCGCCGAACCAGGCCAGCTACCGCGTGTTGTGGCAGGTCGCCAGCCCGGTCAACATCAGCGGCGCGACCATCCCGCAGGGCGGGCAATCGACGGGCAAGATTCACTTCGACGTCACCGGCCCCGCACCGACAACCGTCACGATGAACAACGGCATGGAAGACCTCATGGTCTGGACGCCGTAACGCACCCGAAGCCTCCACACCTCACTAGACACCTTGCTCTAGGGTGTCTAGTCATGAAGACCTACCAGTGCGAGCCCGTCGGCGTGGATTTCATCGACAGCGCACCGTTCCGCTTCGTCAGCGAAGTTGAACTGGCGATCAGCCCGGAGCAGTTGTTCGAGGTCCTCGCCGACGAGACGTCGTGGCCGCACTGGGCAACGGTGATCACCAACGTCGAGTGGACCAGCCCGAAGCCCTACGGCGTCGGCACCACTCGAACCGTCACGATGCGTGGTCACATCGTCGGGGACGAGGAGTTCATCGCCTGGGAACCGTTCTCCTACCTGGCTTTTCGGTTCAACACCAGCACCTCGCACCTGATCTCGGCATTCGCCGAGGGTTACACCGTCAGGCCGACCACGCAGGGCTGCCACCTGACCTGGGTGATGGCCATCAAGCCGAACGGCATGGCCGGCGAGCTGGGCATGAATCTGGGCCGGCCGGCGATGACCTGGCTGTTCCAGCGATTCCTGCACAACCTGCGCCGCTACACCGACAAACGCTACGGCACGTAGAGACCGTCCCACGCCGCGCGGCGGACCTGGTCGGGGTCGTCAACGGTCTCGTCGCGGGCTGATCCGATGACCCGGGTCGCCCGGCGTTCGATGTCATAGGGCGGCCAGTCTGTCATCGCTGCGCTGTGCTCCGCCGTCGCGAAATCCAGCCAGGTGCGCTGCATGCGCCGGCCGACCGAGGGCTGCACCTGGCGACCCAGCGGGTGCAGCAGCCGTCCCATGAACGATCCGTAACTGTGCTGGATGTGGACGATCTCACTGCCGTGCGTCGCACCGAGACCGAGCACCTTCAGCGTCCAGGTGGTGTGGTCGAACCGGTACACGTTCGTCCGCGCATGCCTGCTGTAGGCGTCGGCGAAAGCCCAGGTGGGCGCTCCGAACATCACGTCAGAGCCGATCTCGATCAGCGCCCGGCGCCGCGGATAGCTCGGATATGCCTGCAGCACAGCATCTTTGGCGTCCGGTGCGGTACGCGCGAAATAGTCGTCCACCATCGGCGCCGTGGTGGGCAGCATGGGCGGTCTACCCCAGGCGAACATCGATGCCTCGCGGCTGTTGGTGCCGATGATCAACGGCACCTTCGTCACCGCCCCGGCCTGCGCAGCTGCGACGGGATGCGCGGGCAACAGATCGACGCCGTAGGTCAGCCCGTAGGCCAGCTTCGGGCTGTTCGCCGCGCTCTCGCCCTGCAGTTGTCCGGCGGTGCGGCGGAGTTGACGCTGCGGCAGCGCCGGGAGCTCGTCCGGGCCGACACCGAGCCGGCGCACGAACTCATGAGCCTGCCGGGCCCTGGTTTCCCGGTCGGCGATCAGCGGCAAGGCCGGGCTCTGGGCGATCGCCCGCCCGAACAGTCCCGACGCCGCGGGACTCGCCAGTAGGGCCAGCACCGACGTCGCACCAGCCGATTCGCCGAACACCGTGACGCGGTCGGGATCACCGCCGAACGCGGCGATGTTCTCGCGCACCCAGTGCAGTGCGGCGATCTGGTCCCGCAGACACAGGTTGTCGGCAAAGCCCGGGCCGAGGTCACTGAGCTCGAAGCCACCGAACACCCCGAGCCGGTAGGTGACGTTGACCACCACCACATCGCCGTTGGCCGCCAGCCTGGAACCGTTGTACAGCTGCAACTGGCCGGCCCCGAAAACGAACGCCCCGCCCGGAACCCACACCATCACCGGCAATGAACCGGTGACGTCAGGCGACCACACGGTGACCGTCAGGCAGGCCTCATCGCGCATCTTGGGGTCGTCCC
>JARLGS010000193.1 GCA_031292695.1 Mycobacterium sp.
ACCAAGCGCTGAGGTTCTGGCGAGTGCTCCATATATCAAATCTTAGCCCTGATCCACCGAATTTCAGGACGTTGTAGGACACCGCGTATCCGCGAAAAGGCCTTTCTGGCGAGGGAAAATGGTGGTTGCTGAGACCGACCACACCCCAACCAGAAAGGCACTTTCTCGATGCGATCTTGCCACAGTCTCGACCGGTGTGAGGTGACCTTCGACGACGAGCATCTCGTCGCCAACGCAGGGCTCATATTGCCGGCCACGTTGGCCCAGCACCTTGGTCTGCGAGGGCTGTTCGACGAGCTTGTGGACCTCGGTGATGCGCCGGGCCGCGCCAACGTGGGACACAAGGCGATGACCCTGATCCACTCGGCACTCACCGGTGGTGACTCGATCGATGACGCCGATGCCCTGCGTGCGGGTGACACCCAGGCGGTGCTGGGACATACGGTGTTGGCGCCGTCCACCTTGGGCACGTTCCTGCGCAGCTTCACCTGGGGCCATGCCCGCCAGCTCGACAAGGTGTCGGCCGAGCTCCTGGCCCGGGCGTGGGCGGCGGGCGGGGGTCCCGGCAATGAGCCGTTCACGATCGATGTCGACTCCTCCATCCACGAGACCTATGGCTTGGCCAAAGAAGGCGGGAGTCGTTTCACCGACAACCATGTGCGTGGATATCACCCGCTGTACGCGGTGGCGGCGGGAACCGGAGACGTGCTGCACATCCGCCTGCGGGGTGGGACCGCCCATGCCGGGCGGGGAGGAGCCGGCTTTCTCACCGAGACCTTCCACCGCGTGCGGAAGGCGGGCTCGACCGGGCCGATCGTCTTACGGGCCGACTCCGGCTTCTACAGCCGCACCGTCGTCGTCGCTTGTCGTCAGGCCGAGGTGCGCTTCTCCATCACCGCCAAGCTCCACAAAGCCGGCGTGAGCAAGGCGATTGCCGCCATCGACGAGTCTGCGTGGGTTCCCATTCCCTACTTCCTCGATGGCGCCGACGTGGCTGAGACCACGTACCAGCCCTTCGGTGACAAAGGGTGGCCTTGTCGGCTGATCGTGCGCCGAGTGCGGCCCTCGCCGGGCAGCCAGCTGGCGATGTTCGTCGAGTTCTCCTATCACGACTTCATCACCGACCGCCCCGGCGAGATGCTCTAACTCGAAGGCGATCACCGCCGCCACGCCGACATCGAGAACACCATCCGCGACTTGAAATACGGCGTCGGTCTCAACCACCTCCCGTCGGGGCGCTTCGGCGCCAATGCCGCCTGGCTCGCCTTCAACGTGATGGCCCATAACCTGGCCCGCTTCAGCACACGACTCGGCCTCGGTGAGAGCGTCATCACCACCGAGACGCTTCGCCGCCGCTACCTGACCATCCCCGGACGCATCACCTGCTCGGCCCGACGACGCACTCTGCACCTCCCGACACGCTGGCCATGGGCCGAACGATTCATGGTCGCCCTTCGACGTCACCGCGACGTCGTCCTCGTGACGTGAGTCATCGGCACCCGACGTGGCCCGCACGACATTCCGCCACGGACAGATCTTCTGACAACCAGGCGATCCCTGACCGAACGCGCCCTAATGTCGATACAGTCGACGAACGCCGACCACCGACGTCCTGAAGATCATGACCTGCTCAACACACGCAACGACCATCAGAAAATCGGTGGATCAGGGCTTAGGTTGCCCCGACATCGACCGAGCAGGTCGCGACCGAGGCCAGCTGCTTTGCTCTCCTGGACTCGTGATCCTCGATCTCAAACCTTTGTCCCCGGCCTGACC
>JARLGS010000194.1 GCA_031292695.1 Mycobacterium sp.
ACCACCGTGCCGATGTCACGGCCTTCGACAACGACCGAACCGGCTTCGGCGACCAATTCGCGCTGACGCCGCACCAGCCGGGTTCGTACCGCAGGAACCGCCGACACCGCCGACACCGCAAGGGTCACCTCTTCGCCGCGGATTTCGTCCGAAACATCCTCATCCGCAAGGTAAGACGTGTCGTGGTCCGGATCGAAGCTCACCGAAAATTCGGTCTGCTCGCACACCGACACGACGGCATCGCTGTCGACCGGGTCCACGCCGGCCCGAAGCACCGCGAGCGTCACGATCCGGTACATGGCACCGGTGTTGATGTGGTTGGCACCCAGCGCATGCGCCAAAGACGTTGACACCGTCGACTTTCCGGTCCCAGCGGGGCCATCGATGGCAATCACCACTGCGCCGCTCACAATCCCACCGCCTGGTACAACTCGCCGATCTCTTTACGTGTCAGTGCCCTGAAGCTATTGACCCGCTGCTCCCCCAGCGCCACCGTGCCGATGTGGGTACGGACCAATTCCTTTACCGGGAATCCGACCTCGGCCAGCATTCGACGCACGATGTGCTTGCGGCCCTCGTGCAAGACCAACTTCACCAGGGACTTACCGGCCACCATGTCGACCACCGCGAATTCGTCAACGCGCGCGGGCCCGTCATCCAGCTCCACTCCGTCACGAAGCTTCTTGCCCAGCCCGCGCGGCACGGTCCCCTGCACCGTGGCCAGGTACGTCTTGGACACCTCGAACGACGGGTGCATCAGGCGATGCGCCAGCTCACCGTCGTTGGTCAGCAGTATCAGTCCCTCGGTTTCGGCGTCGAGGCGGCCGACGTGGAACAGCTTCTTGTTGCCCCGCACGCGGTGCTCGACCAGATCGCCGATGCACGGCCGCCCCTGGTCGTCAGACATGGTGGAGTGCATGCCTTTTGGCTTGTTCAATGCCAGATACACCAGATCGTCGTCGACCAGCACGCGGGTGCCATCCACCCGAACCACCTGCGAGTCGGGGTGAACACGAGTGCCGAGCTCGGTGACGATCTGGCCGTCGACCTCCACCCGGCCGTCGAGGATCATCCGTTCGGCGACCCGGCGGGACGCAACCCCCGCCTGCGACAACACTTTCTGCAGTCGCACGCCTTCTTCGTTGGCCACCATGTCAGTCCCGATCTACGTCGAATTTGGCCGGCTGCGCGGCCCGTTGCGGAGCGCCGCCAAGTTTGGCAAAGCGCGGTTCGTCAGCCAGGGTCTCAGTGATGTCGTCGATCACGTCCACATCCGGCAGCAGCGGTGCGAGTTCGGGCAGCTCGGCCAGCGAGGTCAGCCCCAACCGCTCCAAGAACAGCTCAGTCGTAGCGAAAGTTGTTGCGCCACTGTCAGAATCGGTGCCGGCTTCGATGATCAGCCCGCGCGCCGCCAGGGTCCGCATCACGGCGTCGACGTTGACGCCGCGCACCGCACTCACCCGGGCCCGGGTCACCGGCTGCCGGTAGGCGACGACCGCGAGTGTCTCCAACGCCGCCCGGGTCAGCTTGGACCGTGCACCATCGAGAATCAGCCGCTCCACGTACGGCGCGTACCTCGCCCGGGTGTACATCCGCCAGCCGCCACCGGCCTCGCGCAGATCGATACCGCTCCCGCGCTCTGCCAGCTCAGCCGCCATCCGGCGCAGCGTGTCTTCGACTCGTTCTATCGGCTCGTCCAACGCCGCCGCCAGGGAGTCCACCGGCGCCGGGGTGTCGACCACCAACAGCAACGCCTCCAGAGCAGAACCGAGCTCGTCATCGGTTATCTCGGTGTCGAGTTCGGCACCTTCGGCAGTGCCTTCGTCGGCGGTGTCGAGTTCGTCACCTTCGCCGGCGGCGGTCTCGTCCGTCACATCGGCGCCAGGCTCAGCGACCTCAGCCACGCTGGTTTGCGCGGTCTGCGCCGCGTCATCGTCTGTCATGAGTCTTCTTCCACCGCCGCTGCCATATGCTCGTTCGTCGGCCGCTCTCCGGTCCACGAAACTTGCAGCACTCCAAGCGGTTCAATCTGCTCGAAGTTTACCGCCTTGGCGCGGTACAGCTCGAGCAGTGCCAGGAACCGCCCGACGATCTCCATTCCGCCGTCGCAGTCAGCGACGAGATCGGTGAACGACGCCCATTCGCCGATACCGCGAATCTCCAGCAGCCCCATCAACTTCATGGCCTGCTCGGGCACCGACACCGCCTGCACGTGCAGGTGGTCTACCCGCAGCGACGGCACCGGCCTCGGTGTGAACGCGGCCGCCGCGATCTGCGCGAACCGATCTGCATCTACGCCCAGCATCACCTCGGGCAACAGCTCGGTGTACCGGTCCTCCAGCGTCACGGCCCGCGGGTAGCTGCGCATGGCCGCCGCCTCGAGCTCGGCGAACATCAGCGCGACATGTTTGAACGCCCGGTACTGCAGCAACCGCGCGAACAGCAGGTCCCGGACCTCCAGCAGCGCCAGGTCTTCCTCGTCGTGCACGTCGCCGGCCGGCAGCAGGCGCGCGGCTTTCAGGTCGAGCAGAGTGGCCGCGACCACCAGGAAGGCCGTCGTCTCATCCAGCTCCAGCTGGCTGCCGATCTCCTTGGTGTACGCGATGAACTCGTCGGTGACCTGGTGCAACGCCACCTCGGTGACGTCCATTCGGTGCGCAAATATCAGCTGCAACAGCAGGTCGAACGGGCCCTCGAAATTGTTGAGCCGGACCTGGAATCCCACCCGTTTCTCGCCCGGCTGGTCGGCGTCCGGACGGGCCGGCACCGCGTCCCCGGCGGCTGCGGCACCGGGAACGTCGACATCGGAAATCACGCGCCGAACCGGTCGATGACCTCGCACGCCAACGCCCGATATGCCTGGGCACCGGTGGATTTGGGCGCCCACGTGGTGATCGGTTCACCGGCGACGCTGGTCTCCGGGAAGCGCACGGTCCGGCTGATGACGGTGTCGAACACCAGCTCCCCGAACCGCTCGACGACGCGGGCCATGACCTCACGCGCATTGACGGTGCGGTTGTCGTACCGGGTGATCAGGATGCCGCTGATGGTGAGCTTGGGGTTCAGCCGGTCGCGCACCTTGTCGACGGTGTCGGTCAGCAACGCCAGACCGCGCAGCGAGAAGAACTCGCACTCGGTCGGGATGATCACCCCGTCGGCGCAAGCCAAGCCGTTGACGGTGAGCAGCCCGAGGGACGGCTGGCAGTCGATCAGCACGTAGTCGTACCGGTCCAGCACCGGGTACAGCGCACGGGCCAGAGTCTGCTCGCGGCCGACCTCGTTGACCAGCTGAATCTCCGCGGCGGACAGGTCGATGTTGCTGGGCACCAGGTCCAGGCCCTTGACCCGGGTGTTGATCAGCACCTCGTCGATCGATACCCGCGGTTCGATGAGCAGGTTGTGCACTGTGTGCTCCAGCTCGTAGTGCGGAACGCCGAGACCGGCCGACAGCGCACCCTGCGGATCCAGGTCGACCAGCAGCACCCGGCGGCCGTACTCGGCCAGGCTGGCACCCAGATTGATGGTCGACGTGGTCTTGCCGACGCCGCCCTTCTGGTTGCACATCGCGATGACCTTGGCCGGGCCGTGCACACTCTTGGGTTTGGGCTCCGGGATGTGTCGCGCCGGACGACCGGTCAGGCCGATCACGGGTTCGGGCTCTGGGGTCGCATCCCGACTGGGGACATCAAGTACCAACGGATCGGGACTCACCGGGCTCAGGCCGCCGAAGCCTGCTGGGCCATCGGTCATGCGTCGCCGATCAGCGGTGTGACTCCCATAGCGAACATCCGGGCAAGTTTAACGGTGCCACGCCGCTGACGACGGCAGACCCGCTGTCCTAATCTGTCAACTATGAGCTGGAAGCAGCGGTGGTCGTTCGTTCAGATGGCGCTGGGGATGCGCAAGTTCATCCAGACGGGACAATTCGGCGACGGCCGGGAGGCCGCCGCGGCGGCGTATGTGGAAGCCAACGCCCGCCCCGGCGACGTCGATGACGTCCTCGCGACTATCGACAGGTTCGCCCGCGAACAGTCCATGCTGGTCAATGTCGGCGACGAAAAAGGCAAACTCCTGGAATCCGCGGTTATCCGCGCCAACCCGGAGCGGGTCCTGGAGTTGGGCGCCTACTGCGGCTACAGCGCACTCCTCATGGCCCGCACCGCCCCGAACGCGCAGATTTTCTCGGTTGAGTTCGCCGCGGCCAACGCCGAGGTGGCCCGCCGCATCTGGACCCACGCCGGCGTCGCCGACCGCATCACCTGCGTGGTCGGCACCATCGGTGACGGCGGCGCCACCCTCGACAAGCTGGCC
>JARLGS010000195.1 GCA_031292695.1 Mycobacterium sp.
AACAGCCTGTTCGGCACCCGTGGCGAACTGGGCGTGGGGGTTTCCGCGGCGTTGTCGAAGGACCTGCAGTTGCACGCCGACTTCGACTATATGAAGGGTGAGCATATCGAGCAGCCTTGGGGCGTCAACGTCGGCCTGCGCTACGCCTTCTGATTCGCGCAAGCCTTGACACCCGAAGCCCTCGGCGAAGGATCGCCGAGGGCTTTTTCGTGGCCGGCGCTCAACGCGCCATGACGGTCGCCCGTGACGAGACGTAGACGTCGGCGGGCAAGGAGGTGACCCGGCCCAGCTCGCTGATCACCTCATAACGTGCCCGGCCGCGGCCGTGTTCGATGGCCATCAGGCGCGCCAGCGGCACCCGCAGCCGGCAGCCGTTGCGCAGTTCGTGTTCACCGACCAGGCGTTCGGCGCTGAAGGTCGCGGCCTCGATCTCGTTGCCACCGGTGAGCGCGTCGAAACCACAGAAACGCAGGACAATGCGGTCGCCGACCTTCATGTTGCGATAGGGGCTGACCAGCACCACCGTGCCCTCCGGATCCTTGCGCGGGTCCACTACATTCAGCACATTGGCGCCGGTGAATACCGGTTCCATCAGGCCCGCCGAGCCGCCCGGCAGTTGCATCTGGAAGATCACCGCGACCGATTGCTTGGGCGAGTAGGAGGTGTTCGGGTTGCCTTCCCGGGTCACGCTGTACTGCACACTGATATCAACCCCGCAGCCTTGCTCGGCGATCAGGCTGTTCGGTACGTTGATCACCAGATAGCAGGCGGCGTCGACATCGCGCTGGGTAATCGGGCGTATCAGCGGCTGGCTGGATTGGCCCCAGAACAGGTTGATCCGGTCGCCGACCTGGAATGCCCGGCGCCAGGCGATAACCGCGTCGGCCGAGAGTTGCGCATTGTCTTCATCGAGGTAGTTGTCCAGCCGCCGGCCCTTCGGATTCCGGCCCTTGATCAGCGGTGCGGCGAGGGCTTCGTTGACCAGCGTCTGCGGGGTCGGGTCCTGCGGGCCGGGCAGTTGCAAGAACACCTCGAGTTCCAGCTCCGGTGAGGTAAACACCTTGCCATTGCGGCGCACCTGGTAGTTCACCCTGGCCGGGCCGTCGCCGTGGCGGGAGATCACCAGATAGCGGGCCACGACGTTCAGCAGCAACGGCTTGTCCAGTTCGTGGGCGGTGATGACGCGCCGGGCGGCGGCCCGTTCGCCGTTCCAGAGCACGCTGATCTCATCGCCGATGGCGACATGCCGGTAGGTGGGCACCGCGATCTTCACGCCGACGCGGGCATGGGCATCCTGCACCTGGCCGTTTTCGATCCGCGGGGCGAGGGGCGCTTGCAGGTTGGCCGGTAGTTGCCGCAACTGTAACTTGAGCATGACCGCTTGCGAGCGCACGGAGGTATTGCCGGCACGATCCCGGACGCTGTAACTGAGGGCGAACTCGCCGTTGCCCAGGCGTTCGAGGAAGTGTCGGTCAACGCTGAGTTGGACTTTATCGCTGCCCAGTTCATCTGCTCGTACCTGATGGCTGGGACCGGCCTGTTCGCCCCAGTAACTTTGGATGACATCGCCCCATTGCATATCGAAGTAGCCAGGCACCGTGACACTGAGTTGTTTGCCCAGGGTGACCAGTTCGCTGTTGCTCAGGCCGTCGAGGGCGAGGGGCGGAAGGATAAGGGCAGCGAGAAGTGTGCCGCCGGGTGGGCTGCGATCAATGACAAGAGGGGTGGTCTGCGATAGATGGG
>JARLGS010000020.1 GCA_031292695.1 Mycobacterium sp.
AAATCGCCGTACACCGCAGCCGAGGCCGGCGGGCTGGACACGGGGGGCGTGCCGGGCGCCACGGCCCAGCCGGGAGCGGAGACCAGCGAGCCGATCACCGACATGCCGTGTGCGTTGGCAGCGCCGACGACGGTGTCGACCTGGCCCCAGTCGAAGGTGCCCTCGGCGGGCTCGACGCCGGCCCACGGAATGATGATCCGGACCGTGTGCACGCCGGTTTCCGCCATCAGGTCAAAGGTGCGATTGATGTCGGCGGGGTTCATGCCGTACACGTCGGAGTCGGCGAACCCGACCGTGCTGGCCGACTGGCTGATGCCGGTCGTGATGAACGGAATGGTGGCCGGAGTGTTGGCCAGGGTTTCGGTCGTGGCGGCGGATACCGCTGCGATGGTGAAGACGGTTGCAGCGATCTTGATGACGTTGCGCAACATCTGCTCCTAATTTGTGGCCGTACTCCCGATCCGAGTTCCGGCCTAATGGCATGAACGTAACAGGATTGGCGCGAGCCGACACAGAGTCGGCAGAGCCGAAGCTGCAGTTCAGGCGGAAGCGGGCAGGGCCGCGCGATGCAGGTCGGGGTCGACGATCAAGAGCGGAAGCATCTGCACTGCGGCAGGTGATGGGATCCCCGGGGTTCGAATAGGTTCGAGTATGAAGACTTGACCCTCACGCGACGTGAGGCACCAGTCTGATCGACGTGACGCAGGAGATGCAGGTGGACGAACTCAGCGTGGGCGAAGTCGCGGAGCGATTCGGCATCACGGTCCGGACGCTTCACCACTATGACGAAATTGGGTTGTTGACCCCGAGTCGGCGTGCGGCCTCGGGTTATCGGGTTTACACGTCAGTGGAACTGACGCGCTTGTCCCAGGTCATCGTTTACCGCCGGCTCGAGCTGTCGCTCGACGAGATCGCGAGCCTGCTGGACGAGGGCGACGTGGTCAGCCACCTGATTCGCCAGCGCGAATGCGTCATGTCCCGGCTCGATGAGATGAAGGACCTCGTCGAGGCAATCGATCAGGCATTGGAGAAAGCAATGACGAACACCCCCATGACCGACGACGACATGCGCGAACTCTTCGGTGACGGCTTCGACGACTACCAGGCGGAGGCCGCGCAGAAGTGGGGCGAGACCGCCCCGTGGAAGGAATCGCAGCGCCGAGCGAAGTCCTACAGCAAGGACGAATGGGTCCAGATCAAGGCCGAGGGAGAAGCTGTCGAGAAGGCCTTGTCCGACGCCTTCCGCGCTGGGCTCCCGGCCGACTCTGAAGAGGCGATGAATGCGGCAGAGCAACACCGGCTCCAAGTGAATCGCTGGTTCTACGACTGCCCGCCGGCCTTCCACCGCAACCTGGGCGACATGTACGTGAGCGACCCCAGGTACGTCGCCACGTACGACGAATCATTCGGGCTCCCGGGCCTCGCCGCCTACTGTCGCGACGCGATCCACGCGAACGCGGACCGAACTGGCCACTGACTGATCGGCGCAGTCCCCTGCCTGACCGCGACCCCGGGCGGCGACACCCCCTATTTCGGGGTGTGGAAGCCGCCGATGTTCTGTTCGAGCAGTTCAGCCAGCCGTAGCGGGGTGCGGTCCTCGAACATCGGACCGATGAGCTGAACTCCTACCGGTAGGCCCTCGGCTGAGCGGCCTACCGGTATGGCGGTGGCGGGCAGGCCGGGCATGGTCGCCAGGCCAGCCCAAACGAGCTGGTCGGAGAATGGGTACTCGACACCGTCGATGTCGATGTGCCGTTGCGCCAGAGTGGTTTCGTGATCGTGCGGGAACGCGGGAGTGGGCGTGATTGGACAAACGATTACGTCGAACCGGGTAAAGAACTGGCGCCAGCGGTGGCGGTGCAGCTCGCGACGGTTGTTCGCCTCGATCCAGTCGCGGTGGCTGAACACCGGGCCACGCAACCACGCGGTACCGAAACCGCGCTCGCCCGAATTCAATCCCGCGGCGTCGGTTTGCAGTTGTTCGTACTTCTCCACGGGATAACTGGCGGCGATATGCGACGTCAGCAGTTCGATGTAGAGCGTGGCGGCTTCGGTCAGATCGGGCAACAGCGGACTGCGTCGTTCGACGCGGGCGCCGGCCGCGATGAGCGCGTCGGCGACGCGGTTCAGACCGGCGCGGACAGCGGACCCGGTCGGGATGAGTGGGTGCTCGTCCAGGACCAGGACACGGTAGTCGCAGAGCCGCTCGTGGCGGGCCGGCGGCAAAGCCAGGTCGAAGGCAACGCCCAAGGTCAGTGGGTCCGGTCCGGCCATCACGTCCAACAGCAGTGCGAGGTCGCGGGCAGTACGTGCCATCGGACCGACGACGGCGAGGTCGCCGTCGGCAGGCAGTGCCGGCATGGGCGGCGGGAGATGGCCACGGTTGGCTAACAGCCCGAATGTCGGCTTGTGGGCGTAGACGCCGCAGAAATGTGCGGGGGTGCGCAGCGAACCTGCGATATCCGAGCCGATGGACAGCGCGCCGAATCCGGAAGCCAAGGCGGCTGCTGATCCGCCGGAGGATCCGCCCGCCGTGCGACCGGAGTCCCACGGGTTGTTGGTGGTGCCGTAGATCTCGTTGAAGCTCTGCAGATCTTGCAGCATGAACGGCACATTGGTCTTACCGAGCACCACCGCGCCGGCGGCTTTGAGCCGAGACACCTGTACGGCGTCCTCGGCCGGCAGGTAGTTCCTGTGCAGCGGCATGCCCCAGGTCGTGGGTAGCCCGGCGATGTTGTACGACTCCTTGACCGTCACCGGAATACCGAGCAGCGGGCGATCCTCGCCGCGGGCGCGCGCCTGGTCGGCACCGCGGGCGGCGACCCGCGCACGATCAAAGTCCGGCACACAGATCGAGTTGATCACCTTGTCGTCCCGCTCGATGCGGGCGATCGCCTCGTCGGTCAGTTCCACCGATGTCACCTCACCGGCACGCAATGCCGCCGCAAGATCTTCGGCCGACTGAAAACTTCGCTCCATGAACCTGACGCTATCGGCATGCCGCAGAGGACATAAAACCTCGCTTCGCGCAACAGAATCGGTGTCGCGTGCTCGTGATGTTCTTCTCCCCGGCCCAGACCATTTGCCCGGACGACCGGGTGCCCGAACAGCGTTGCTCAGCGAACCAGGCGGCGCAGCAGCACCGACGCCGAGGCGATGCCGAGCACTGCCGCGACGGCCAATACCGCGATGTCCAGCACGGTGTTGCCGGGCGTGCCCAGCAGCAGTGACCGCAGCGCGTTCACCTCGTAGGACAACGGGTTGACCATGGACAGCGCCCGCAGCCAGCCCGGCATGATGTCCACCGGATACAGCGCGTTGGAGGCGAAGAACAGCGGCATGGTGATGGCCTGGCCGATGCCCATCAGGCGGTCCCGGTTACGCACCAGGCCCGCCAGAGTCATTGACAGACAAGCGAAGAACGCCGAACCGAGCATCACCACCGCCATCGCGGCCAGGATGCGCAGTGGGTTGAAGGTCAGGTGGATGCCCATCAGGTAGGCGATCACCAGGACGCCGAGCACCTGGGCCATCGATCGGACTCCCGCGGCGAAGGCCTTGCCGGTGATCAGTGCCGACGCCGGGGACGGCGTGACCATCAACTTGGCCAGGATGCCGGCATCGCGGTCCCAGACGATCTGGATGCCGTAGAAGATCGAGATGAACAGTGCCGACTGGGCGATGATGCCGGGCGCCAGGAAGGCCAGATACGGCACGGTGCCCGTATTGATGACGTGCAGCCGCGAGAAGGTCTGGCCGAAGATGAGCAGCCACAGCGCCGGTTGCACCATCCGCGTAACCAATTCGGTGCGGTCGTAACGCAGTTTCTGCAACTCGACCAGCGCGAAGGCACCCATGCGGCGGGCCAGGCCGCCGATGCGTTGGGCGCCGCGGGGTGCGGCAACCAGTTGGACGTCAACTGACACGGCGGGCGGTCCTTCTCCCAGCGCGGACTTCCTGCAGGGACGGCCGGTCGTCGTCCCCGGCGGCGTCGCTCGAAAGATCGGACCCGGCGTAGTGCCGGAACACGTCCTCAAGGGTGGCGCCCGGGCCGAGCGCCGCCTTGAGATCGGTGGGGGAGCCCACGGTCTGCAGGCTGCCGTGGTGCATGAGGGCAACGCGGTCGCACAGTGCGTCGGCTTCCTCCATGTAGTGGGTGGTCAGCAGCACCGTCATGCCGAATTCCCTTTGCATGTTCGCCACCTGGGTCCAAACGCTGTCGCGGGCAATGGGATCCAGGCCGACGGTGGGCTCGTCGAGGATCAGCAGCGACGGCCGGTTCACCAGGGCCTGGGCCAGCTCCAGTCGCCGGACCATGCCGCCGGAGTACGTCTTGGCGGGGCGCTCGGCGACGTCGAGCAGCTGCATGGCATCCAGCGCGTCGTCGACCCGGGCCCGGCGTTCGCGGCGCGGCACGTCGTACAGGCGGGCGAACAGGTCGACGTTCTGTCGCCCGGTGAGGGCAGGTTCGATCGAAAGTTGTTGCGGCACATAGCCGAGGTTCTGCCGGACGTCCATGGTGCGGCGGCCGGCATCGAGACCGAAGATGCGCACCTGTCCGTGCTGCACCGGGGTCAGGGTGGTGAGCAGCCGCACCAGGGTGGTCTTGCCGGCGCCGTTGGGGCCCAGCAGACCCATGGTTTCACCGACGGTGACGGTCAGGCTCAGGTCGTCGATCGCGGTGAATTCGCCGTAGCGGTGCGTGACGTGTCGGCAGTCGATGGCGGGGGTGGTCATGCCTGGTCCTCCTGCAGCATCCGGGTCATCTCGGCCAGTACGTCCAATCCTTTTGCCAGCCTGTTGATCTGCTCGTCGTCGAGCCGGTGCAGCACAGCTTCGAGTGCGGCCCGGCGGGCGGCCCGGGTCTGATCGGCGAGTTGTTGGGCGGGCTCGGTCAGCTGAAGTCGGCCGATGCGACGATCGTCGGGGTCGGTGCGGCGCACCAGCAGCTCGTCGGCGGTCAGTTTGGACACCAGGGTCGACGCGGTGTTGGCGGCCAGGCCGAGTTCGTGTGCGGCCTCGCGCACCGAGATGCCGGGCTGGCGGCCGACCAGTCTGAGCAGTTCGGCCTGCGATTCGGTGACGCCCGCGAAGCTGCGGCCCGCCGTTCGGCGCAATTGGCGCCGGAACCGGCCGACGGTGTGGAACAGGTCGGTCGTGAGGTCTACGCGGGCGGGCACGCGTCCATAATAGCTCTGTTACAGAGCTATTGCAGGGTGCCGTGCGCCGAGATCGACGTATTGGCGTGATTTACTCGCACTTTCTGGCCCGTTTGTCCGGTTGGGCGAAAGTGAGGTGGGAGGTGACGGCGGTGCTTCCCGAATACCGCACGCTGCTGGGCCATTTCGACGACGGCGTGGTCACGCTGACCCTGAACCGGCCGGAGCGGCGAAATGCCTTCGGTGACGGTATGCGCGAAGAACTCGCCGACGCCTACACCCGCTGCAACGATGCCGACGAGGTGCGCGTCGTCGTGCTCACCGGCGCGCCACCGGCGTTCTGTGCCGGCGCCGATCTGGCTGCAGGTGAGCGGACCTTCTCCGCCCCGGGCCCGGAATTCAGCGCGGCCGGCATCCCGGTGCCGGCCTGGTCGCTGAGCAAGCCGGTGATTGCGGCGGTCAATGGACACGCGATCGGGCTGGGCCTGACCCTGGCCCTGCAGTGCGACATCCGGATTTTCGCGGCCGACGCCCGCTATGGCGTGGTGCAGGTGCGCCGCGGTGTGGTCGGCGACGCCTACTCGCACTGGGCGTTGCCTCGGCTGGTCGGCATTGCCCGGGCCGCCGAAATCCTGTTGACCGGAACGACTTTCGACGGGCAGCGGGCGATGGAATTGGGGCTCGGCAGCCGGGTGCTGCCCGCAGCCCAGGTACTGCCCACGGCGCTGGAGCTGGCGCACGACATCGCAGCCAACACCGCACCGATGTCCGTGGCGGCCAGCAAGCGACTGTTGTGGGACTCGTTCGAGCTGTCCCGCGACGAGGTGGGGGAGCGCGAGACCGAGATTCACCGCGCGGTGATGGCGCACGACGACGCCAAGGAAGGCGTGCGGGCGCTGCAGGCCGGACGCCGGCCGCGGTGGTCGGGTCGCCCGGTGGACCCGATCCGCTAGAGTACTGTCACACCTGAATCTGCCAGTGCGGTAACAGCATTGGCCGTTCCTTCGACTGACACTCCGGCCGTGTAGTCGAGCAGCACCCGGGTCCGGAATCCGGCCGAGACGGCATCGGCTGCGGTCGCCCTGACGCAGTAGTCGGTCGCGATACCCACCACGTCGACCTCGTCGACACTGCGGGCCCGGAGCCAGTCCGCCAACGCGGTACCGGCCGTGTCGACCCCCTCGAATCCGCTGTAGGCCGCCGAATACCGGCCCTTGCGGAACACCGCCTCCACCGCGGACAGATCGAGGTCCGGGTGGAACTCCTCGCCCGAGGTACCGGCGACGCAGTGCGGGGGCCACGAGGACTGGTAGTCGGGGGCGTCGGCGAAATGCGCACCGGGGTCGACATGGTGGTCGGCGGTGGCCACCACGTGGTGGTAATCGTGCTGAGCCAGCAGCCCGGTGATCGCCCGCGCCACGGCGTCGCCGCCGGCTACCGCCAGCGATCCGCCCTCACAGAAGTCGTTCTGCACATCGACGACGATCAGCGCCCGCATGGCTCCACGGTATTACCGCACGTCGGCTGCGGCGAACGTTGCCGGGCACCGGCCCGTCCAGTAGCGTCTGGACACGTGTCCGAACAGGCGCTTGAACCGACCCGGCGCCGTTTGACCGCCAAACAGGCCGATACCGTCGACCGGCTCAGTCGCGCCGCCCTCGATCTGCTGCGCCGCGAAGGCTTCGCGGGCCTGACGGTGCGCCGCGTGGCCGCCGAGGCCGGGGTCGGCGCGGCCACCGCGTACACCTACTTCTCCTCTAAGGAACACCTGGTCGCCGAGGTGTTCTGGCGTCGCCTCGCGTCATCGCCGCCCGCGTTGCACCAGACCGACGACCCCGCCACCCGGGTGACCGAGGTACTCCGGCACATCGCGCTGCTGGTGACCGACGAGCCGGAATTCGCCGGCGCGGTGACCAACGCGCTGCTCGGCCGCGATCCGGACGTCGAGGTGCTGCGCCAGCGCATCGGCCAGGACATCCGGTCGCGCCTGGCCGCCGCCCTCGGGCCGGACGTGGACGAGGGCGTCATCGAATCGCTGGAGATGCTCTATTCGGGTGCGCTGGTTCGCGCCGGCATGGGCTACACGTCGTACGACGAGATCGCCGAACGGCTCGAGCGGTCAGCCCGGCTGATGCTGGGCTGACCGACTCCGGGCAGCGCCGAGTATCGCCAGCGCGGCGGTCGCCGCCGGTCCGGTCAGTTCGTCGATGTCGCGCCCGTCCTCGACGATCAGTGCGGTGAGCTCGCGCAGGCCGCCTAACAGGATCAGAGCCACGGGCCGGCTGATCGGCGCCAGCCCGGCGCGCTGGAAACCCTGGCTGTTGCTGAGGTCGACGACCATGTCGGTGAGCTGGCCCATGGCCAGTCGGTGCAGCGGTTGTGCGGCCTCCCCGAGGGCCGGCGCCTCTCGGATCCAGCTGAGGGTGATCGCGGGCTGGGCCGCGATGTGCGTGACGTACGCGCCGACCGCGCTGCGCACCTGCTCGTCCCAGTCGGCATCGGGTTCGATGGCGGCGCGGATACGGGTGATCAGCTGCGTGTTGTTGGTGCGCAGCAGATCGACGAAACACACTTCCTTGCTGGCGAACTGGTCGTAGAACGTGCGCTTGGACGTCTTGGCATTGCGGACGATGTCGGCGACGGTGGTGTCGCGATAACCACGCGTGGCCAGCGAGGTGGCCAGCCCGTCGAGCAGCCGCGCGCGGAACGATCGCGCCGCTTCGACCTCGGTTGCCGCCATGTTGCTCCCAAACCCTTGCCTACCGATGGTACCAGCCGGTACCGTACAGGACATTCCCGCGGTACACCGTGGTACCGCGATCAACGCTTTGGAGCGTCCATGACTGAAACCGTCACCGCGGACCTGGCTGGGCCGGCGATCAATCTGCCGCCGGCGACCCGGCTGCCCAAATTGATCCAGGGCCTGGCGTTCGGGTTCAACCGGCGCAAGTTCGTCCAGCGCACGGTGCCGCGGCTCGGCCCGGTATTCATGTGTAACGCACCGGTTTTCGGTCACACCGTGATGGTGGCCGACCCGCAGTTGGCCAAGCAGTTGTTCGCCGCGAACACCGACGACGTCGGCAACATCCAGCCCAACTTGTCCCGGGTGCTGGGCAACGGGTCGGTGTTCGCGCTGGACGGTTCCGCGCATCGGTTGCGCCGCAAGCTGCTGACGCCGCCGTTCCACGGCAAGAGCGTCAAGAACTACGAGCGCATCTTCGAAGAGGAGACGCTCCGCGAGGCCGCGTCGTGGCCGCAAGGGCGACCCTTCGGCACGCTCGAGCCGATGATGCACATCACGCTCAATGCCATCCTGCGCGCAGTGTTCGGCGCCGACGGCGCGCATCTGGACGAGCTGCGGCTCATCATCCCGCCGTGGGTGACCCTGGGCTCGCGCGTCGCGGTGCTGCCCATGCCGGCACGTACCTATGGCCGCTACTCGCCATGGGGCCGGCTGGCCGAGTACCGGCGCCAGTACGACGACGTCGTCGGCCGGCTGATCGACGAGGTCCGCGCCGACCCGAACCTCGACAGCCGGGACGACGTGCTGTCACTGTTGCTGCGCAGCACCTACGAGGACGGAACGGCGATGTCGCGCAGCGACATCGCCGATGAGCTGCTGACCCTGCTGGCGGCCGGCCACGAGACCACAGCGGCCACCCTGGCCTGGATCTTCGAGCGGATCTCGCGGCACCCCGACGTGCTGCACCGGCTCGAGGATGAGGTGGCTGCCGGGACGGACGAGTATCGCCAGGCGGTGATCCTGGAGGTGCAGCGGGTGCGGACCATCATCGACTTCGCCGGCCGCCACGTGTACGCGCCGACCTTCCAGCTCGGCGAATGGGTGATCCCCCGTGGCTACTCGGTGATCGTCGCCATTGACCAGATGCACGAGAGCGCAACGGAATTCGCCGATCCGCAGCGGTTCGACCCGGAACGGTTCGTCGGGCACCGGCCGCCCTTGGCCTTCCTGCCGTTCGGTGGCGGCACCCGCCGATGCGTCGGCGCGGTGTTCGCCCAGGTCGAGATGGACGTCGTGCTACGGACGGTGCTGCGCCACTTCGCCATCGAGACGACCAGTGCTCCCGGGGAGAAGGTGCATGCCCGTGGCGTGGCGTACACGCCCAAAGACGGCGGTCGTGTAGTGCTGCGCCGACGTGCGACACCGCTGTAGGTTTGTGCTGTGACCGAACGGATTTCGCAGTATCACCACGACGGCCTGACCTTCGACGTCGTCGACTCCGGCCCCATCGATGGCGACGTCGTGGTGCTGTTGCACGGCTTCCCGCAGACCGCAGAGTCTTGGTCGGCGGTGTCGGAATTGCTGCACGCCAACGGGTTCCGCACCCTCGCGCCGAATCAGCGGGGTTATTCGGCCGGCGCTCGTCCGCCGGGCCGGCGGCAGTACACCTCCGAGAAACTGGTAGGTGACGTCGCGGCCCTGATCGAGCTGACCGGTGGCCCGGTGCACCTGGTCGGGCATGACTGGGGTGCGGCTGTCGCATGGAGCACGGCCGCCACCCGGCCGGAGCTGGTGCGGACCCTGACCGCGGTGTCGGTGCCGCATCCGGCTGCGTTCCTGAAGGCGATGGTCGTCGGTAGCCAGGCGCTGCACTCGTACTACATGGGCATCTTTCAACTGCCGCGGGTCGGGGAATGGTTTGCCCGCCTTGCGATGCCGCGCAGTGGGATGCCACCCGAGACGTTGGCTGCGTCCCGGGCGGGCGTGCTCGACAGCGGCGCCTTGACCACGGCGATGAACTGGTACCGGGCCCTGCCCTTCACCCGGCCGGGGTCGGCGTTCATCCCGGTCCGGTGCCCGACCACCTACATCTGGAGTGACGGCGACATTGCGCTGGTCCGCAAGGGCGCGCTGCTGACCGAGAAGTACGTCGAGGCGCCGTACCACCTGGAGATCGTGGAGGGCGCCACCCACTGGCTGCCGGACACCCACCCGGAGCTGCTTGCCCGGTTGATCACCGAGCGCGCCGCCACCTAGCCGATTTCACGCCCGGGCGGGTAGCTTCCAGCCCCGCCGCGGGAAGTGGCAGGTGTAGCCGTTGGGGATGCGCAGCAGGTAGTCCTGATGCTCGGGCTCGGCCTCCCAGAAGTCGGCTGCCGGGACCACTTCGGTGACCACCTTGCCCGGCCACAGGCCGGAGGCGTCGACGTCCGCGATGGTGTCCTCGGCGACCCGCTTCTGCTCGTCATCGAGATAGAAGATGGCTGAGCGGTAGCTGGTCCCGACGTCGTTGCCCTGCCGGTTGCGGGTCGACGGATCGTGAATCTGGAAGAAGAACTCCAGCAGCGCACGGAAATCGGTCTGCCTCGGGTCGTACTCGATTTCGACCGCCTCGGCGTGGCCCGGGTGGTTGCGGTAGGTGGGATGGTCGTTCGTCCCGCCGGTGTAGCCGACCCGGGTGGACAGCACCCCGGGCTGCTTGCGGATCAGGTCCTGCATCCCCCAGAAGCAGCCGCCCGCCAGGATCGCGGTTGCAGAAGTGGTCATGTGCGCCTCCTCGATTCGCTTCCAGAGAAGCCGACGTAGGGCGACTGCGCAAGTGCCGCAGTTCCGGCCGGGTCGGGTCGGCCAAACGCTCGACAAACGCGGCTAGAACGTGTTCTAGTTTTCGTGTGACGGGCAACACCTTCAGCCGCGCGGAACTGGTCGCGGCATTCGACGTCTTCGAACAGACCGTGGCGAACGCCGCCGCCACCCGGGACTGGGATCCGTGGACCAACCACTACACCGAGGACGTGCTCTACATCGAGCACGCCCTGGGCACGATGCACGGCCGTGAGGAGGTGCGGCGCTGGATCTGGAACACCATGGAGTCGTTCCCCGGCAGCTACATGACGTCGTTCCCGTCCCTGTGGAAGGTGTACGACGAGGCCACCGGACGCGTCATCTGCGAGCTGGACAACCCGATGCGCGACCCCGGCGACGGCACCATCATCGGCGCCACCAACATCTCGATCATGACCTACGCGGGCGACGGGTTGTGGAGCCGTCAGGAGGACATCTACAACCCGATGAAGTTCGTCGAGGCCACCCTCAAGTGGTGCAAGAAGGCCGAGGAACTCGGCACCCTGCCCGACGAAGCCGCGGAATGGATGCACAAGTTCGGCGGTGGTGGCCGCCAGTGACCGCGCTCGTCATCGGCGCCAACGGTTACCTCGGCTCGCATGTCACCCGGCAGCTGGTGGCGGCCGGCGAAGATGTCCGGGTGATGGTGCGGGCCGGCGCCAACACCGTCGGCATCGATGATCTGGACGTCACTCGCTACGAGGGCGACATCTGGGACAACGAGACCCTGCGCACCGCGATGACCGGGGCCGGGGTGATCTATTACTGCGTGGTCGACACCCGCGGCTGGCTCCGTGACCCGGCGCCGCTGTTCCGCACCAACGTCGAGGGCACCCGCAATGTATTGAACGTCGCAGTCGAGCCCGAAATCGCCTCAGGACTAAAGAAATTCGTCTTCACCAGTAGCTACGCCACGGTGGGTCGCAAGCGCGGGCGGGTGGCCACCGAGCAGGATGTCATCGGGGAGCGGGGGCTGACGCCGTACGTCCGGTCGCGGGTACAGGCCGAGCGCCTGGTGTTGGAGTACGCGCGGGAGCGCGGCTTGCCGGCCGTCGCCATGTGTGTGTCCACCACGTACGGGGGCAAGGACTGGGGCCGCACCCCGCACGGCGCGATCATCGCCGGCGCCGCGTTCGGGAAGCTGCCGTTCGTGATGGGCGGTATCGAACTGGAAGCGGTCGGCGTCGATGATGCGGCGCGAGCGCTCATCCTGGCAGCGGATAAGGGCAGAATCGGTGAGCGGTACCTGATTTCGGACAAGATGATCAGCAATGCCGACGTCGCGCGGATCGCCGCTGCCGAGGCCGGAGTGCCGGCGCCGGCCAAATGTTTACCGCTGCCGGTGACGTACGCGCTGGCCACGATGGGCACCATCAAGGGCCGGCTCAAGGGCACCGACGAGCACATGTCGCTGGCGTCGCTGCGGTTGATGCGGGCAGAGGCGCCGGTGGATTGCACCAAGGCCAGAACCGAATTGGGTTGGCAGCCGGGGCCGGTGGAGGATGCGGTGCGCGAGTCGGCGCGGTTCTGGGTGGGCTTGCGGAACGCGCGTCGGGCCGAGAAGTCGAAGAACTGAACAACGCGCCGCGACGCGCTAAGTCGTTGGCCGCCAGCCAGCTCCGCGGCTACCGTCGATGCTGTGACGGACAAGCTGAAGGTCGATCTGACGGGAGCGCCGCAGACCATGCTGGCTACCCTGCATGCCAAGGCGCTCGATGCCGACCTGCCGAACTCCATGCTGCACGACACCTACGCAAAGGACGTAGTTGCCCGGCTGGACTACGACTGGTCTCGCACCACCATGACCCCGGCCAACTCGCCGGGTGTGACGATCCGCAGCGCGTATTTCGACCAGTCGGCGCGCCAATTTCTGGCAGTGCACCCGGAAGCCGTTGTGCTGCACCTGGGTTGCGGCCTGGACAGCCGCTACTACCGGCTGGATCCCGGTCCGGGAGTCGAGTGGTACGACGTCGACTATCCGGCGGTCGCCGAACTGCGGCGTCAGCTCTATGCGCCCCGCGAGCACTGCCACATGGTCGCGGCGTCGGTGACCGACCCGGCGTGGCTGGCGCACATCCCGGCAGACCGACCAGTGTTGATGCTTGCTGAGGGCCTCACGATGTATCTGAGCGAGGCGGACGGGCACGCGTTGTTGCGCCGCGTGGTGGACCATTTCCCTTCCGGTGAAGTGCAATTCGATGCGTTCAGCCGGCTGGGCGTCAAGCTTCAGTGGCTCAACGGGGTCGTGCGCCGTGCGGGCGCGACCCTGCAATGGGCCATGGACGGCCCCGACGATGTGCTGTCAGCGGTACCCGGATTGCGGTTGATGTCGTGGACCTCAGCGTTCGACGCCGACGGTTACGACCGGCTCCCGTTGTCGCTGCGGGTGGTGACGGCATTGTTGCGGGCCGTGCCCGGCGCCCGGTATATGTCGCAGTACCACCGGTATTCGTGGGGCTAGGCCACCAGCTTCAGCTTTCGGCGCGGGCCTTCAGTCGCTCCAGCGTCAACCGGATGTGCTCGGCGTTGGCTTCGTCGCGGTTGTCGACGCCAGTCAGCTTGCCGGAGAACAGCTTGAGCCAACCGGGCCGGCTGTCCCAGGTGGATTCGGTTACCTCGCAACCGTTGTCGGTCGCAGTGATGTCGTAGCGCCAGTGGGCGATCGGCACCATCGCGGCCTTCACCGCGAACCCGAACGTCCGGCCGGGCTCGGCCTCGGTGACCGTGCACTGGGTAGTCCAGGTCTTCGAGCCATTGCGATTGTGGCCCTTGAACACCGAACCCGGCGTCGCGGACGAGCCGCGCTGCCACACCATGGTGTGGGCTTCCTCGGCCAACGCCGCCAAGGTGGGTAGATCGGTGATCAAGGCGTACACATCGGCGGGGCTGGCAGCGATGCCGACCGAAGCGGTGACGGAGGCGGGGCCCTGTGCGGTCATGGGGCGATCGTAAACACACCGTCAACCAGCAGAGCAGAAGGTCTGCACAGTCGCGGTACAGCTCATTCCTAACTTCGGGAGTAACCGTTGACACGTCATCGTGCGATATACCGCATGGCGGCACCTTCCAAACGAAGGAGTTGAAGTTGATATGAGCATGAAGAAATTCGTCGTAGCGACGGCGCTCACCGGAGCAGTGAGCGCAAGTATTGCGGGTTTTGGCGTCAATATCGCGCAGGCACAGCCTGGTTTCTGCCCACCTGGGCAGACCTGTAACGGGCCGGGCGGGCCCGGGCCCGGCGGCCCGCACGGCGGTCCGGGTGGCCCTGGCGGTCCGCCGCCACCTGGCGATATGCACGGTGGCCCGGGTGGTCCGCCGCCGGGTGGTCCTGGTGGACCGCCGCCGGGTGGGCCGGGTGACTGGCATCAGGGTGGCCCTGGTGGGCCGCCGCCGGGTGGGCCGGGTGACTGG